>NZ_CP071246.1:0-306638 GCF_021496665.1 Corynebacterium sp. CNCTC7651
GTGCTGCAGCGTTTGGTTGCGAACGGGATGGTTGCTACGGAGGCGTCGGCAAGCACCCTGCTCCAAGACATGGGTGTGTTTGAGATGGGCGGCGCGGTGACCGTGGGGCTCGCGCCGTTCAACACCCAGGCGGACATTGTGCAGCTGACGCGCACGGTGGCCAGCCTGGCGTAGGCGGGGCCAGGCCGATGGCCCCGGCCCGGGACTAAACCTCCGCGACCTCGAGGACGAGCTTGCCGGTGTTGTCGCCGGAATCCATGCGCTCGTGGGCTTTTGCGGCGTCGGCAAGCGGGAACGTGCCCGTGATGGTGGGCTTGACCTGGCCAGATTCAATGAGCGGCCAGACGTGCTCCACGGTGGAGGCGACGATGTCCGCCTTCATCGGGCGCGGGCGGGCGCGCAGCGTGGTGGCGTGGAGGGACTGGCGGCGCGGCATCATGCGGCCCAGGCTAATTTCGCCCTTCGGGCCGCCCTGCAGCGCGATGACCACGATCTGCCCGTCCAGCGCGAGCGCCTTCACGTTTGGCTCCAGGTACGGCCCGCCGACCACGTCCAGGATCACGTCCGCCCAGCCCTTGAGCTCCTCGGCGAACTCCTGCTCCTTGTAGTTGATGGTGATGTCCGCGCCAAGTTCCTTGCAGTACTCCAGCTTCTCCGCGCTTCCGGCGGTGGTGGCAACCTCGCAGCCCAGCGCCTTACACAGCTGGATGGCGAAGGAGCCGATGCCACCGGAGCCGCCGTGGATGAGCACCTTCTTCGGGCTGCCGTCCGCGTGCGGCTCGTGCACGCCGGCCAGCATGCCCAGGTTGGACCACACGGTGCAGGCCACCTCGACTACGCCGGCGAGTTCCGTGAGGGTGAGGTTTGCTGGCCTGGGCATGAGCTGGCCCTCCGGGACCGCGACGTACTCTGCGTAACCGCCGCCTGCCAGCAGGCAGCCCACTTCCTCGCCCTTCTCGCGGCCCGTGGTGCCGGGGTCTTCGATCACGCCGGCGCACTCGAGGCCGATAATCTCGGATTCGCCCTTCGGCGGCGGGTACTTGCCCTCCGCCTGGACAAGGTCTGCGCGGTTCACGCCGGCAGCGACAATCTTGACCAGTACCTCCCCGTCCTGCAGCTCTGGGGTGGGTACGTCCTGCAGTTCGAGGGAGCGGGGGTTTTCAGCGTCAGTGATTTGGATAGCCTTCATGCGCCCCAGGGTAGTGGAGCAAATGGGGTGCGCGTGGGGCTGTACTGTAGACTTTTCCGAGTTGGAGACGTGGCAGAGCGGCCGAATGCACCGGTCTTGAAAACCGGCGAGGGTCACACCTCCGGGGGTTCAAATCCCCCCGTCTCCGCCAATTAACTTTGCGGTGCAGGGCGTGGGCACCCTGCCTGCGGGCGCAGCTACGCCAGCTCTTCCGGGAACAGCTCCGGCATGGTGTGGAACTGGCGCTCACCGTCAAAGTCGCTGGCCACGCCGCGCAGGATCTCAATCGCGCGTTTGGTCGCCGGGCGGTTCTGGCCGGCGACAACCTGGATCTTCTCAATCGGGAACTGGCCACGCACCTGCACCACTGCGGAGCTGTCGGTGCGCTGCGCAAATTTCTCACCCAGCAGGCCCGGAACTTCGTCGAGGGTTTCCACGGACTGCACGTCGGTGCCCGCGCCGGAGCGGTCGCTCAGGCGCCAGTTTCCCTCAATCTCGCCCAGCGGCACGCCCAGCAGCACAATGTTGTCGCCCGCCTGGCCCAACGCGTAGGACTTCGGGGTGAGGTAAAACGGCACGGATCCGCTGTCGCCCGCGAGGGGGCCGGCGGTGAGGGAGTCTAGGTCCGCGGGGAACCAGACGAGCCAGTTAGCAGTGTCGGAGTGGTCTCCGCGTGCGGAGAAACCGGAGTTCAGCCAGGTGTTGAGTTTCATGTGCCCGAGTATACGGACGATTGTTGTGCCGGTGCCGGGCCAAATTCGCTGCTCGCCCGCTCGCGGTTTGGTTGCTAAACGGGGGTGCTCTAGACTTAATCGAGGTCTGGAGACGTGCCAGAGTGGCCGAATGGGGCTCCCTGCTAAGGAGTTGCCCTCTTGACGAGGGCCGCAGGTTCAAATCCTGTCGTCTCCGCCACGCGCCCGTAGCTCAACGGATAGAGCATCTGACTACGGATCAGAAGGTTGGGGGTTCGAATCCCTCCGGGCGCACCAGTTAAAAGTCCTGCTCAGCGGGGCTTTTCTTGCTTTTCGACGCTCGCTTGTCGCGCCCCGTTGGCTCCGATCTCTCGCTCTGCCGGGGCACACATCGGTAGGCGGACGGCAAAACGTGCCCGCCGAAGCAGGGGCGCGAATCAGTCGTTTCTTAAGCGGTCGGCTCGCCGAGTCGCGTTGTGGTGATGACCGGGACCTCGACCGGAGCAACCTTGGGGCTGCAGGTCATGGCCACCGCGAAAATGGTGGCTGCGAGGGCAACGCCCACAATCCCGCCCCCGACTGCGGTGATTTGCTCCGGGGCAATGCCGAATTGGCCAACGATGTCGTTGAAAGCGCCCGCGGCGATGGCCGCGGAGTTATCCAGCGCCGGCAGGTTCAGCGTCTGTGCGAGAGCGACCGGGATCATCAATGCCAGCGGAATGCCCAGGGCAGCAAGGGAGGCGATGCAGCGCGGGTCCGAAAGACCGCCGGTTGCCGCGTTCACGCCGTCTCCATCCTTGCCCTGGCTCCTGCTCCGGCCCGGGAACACGCTGCCCGAAGCTTGCACAGCGCCGGGCTGGACAACACCGTTGCCGGAGACTGCGCCGGGCTGGACAACACCGTTGCCGGAGACCGCGCCCGGATAAACAACGCCGTTGCCAGCGACGTGGTTGCCGGACCCGTTGTTGCTGGCGTTGCCAGTTGCGACGACGGCACTCGGGTGGATCACGCCATTGCCAGTGACAATGGGGTTAGCGTTGCCCGTGACAACCGCGGAGTTGTTGGATGCGTTATTGCTGCCGTTGCCAGTGGCAATAACTGCACTCGGCTGCACCACGCCGTTGCCGGTGACATTGGCGCTGTTGTTGGAACCATTGTTGTTCGCGTTTCCGGTCACCACCGGGTTCACGTTGCCGGTAACCACAACGGCGCTCGGTTGCACCACGCCGTTGCCGCTGACAGTCGCACTGTTGTTGGAGCCGTTGTCGCGGATGTCTACCTGCACGGTCGGGTTGGCGTTGCCCGTCACCTGGACGGTGTTGTTGGAGCCGTTGTCGCGGATGTCCACCTGCACGGTCGGGTTCGCGTTATTGGTGATCGCCACGCTCGGGTTGGCGTTGTTGGTGATAATCACATTCGGGTTGCCGTTGTTGGAACCGTTGCCGGTGATGTTGACGGCACTCGGGTGCACTTCAACGCGCACCAGTCCGCCGCCACCGCCGGTCAGTCCACCAAGGAGGCCGCCGATAACGTTGCCTGCGGTCCCCGCGATGTCCTTGCCGTCCGTCTTCGGGTTCAGCGCCTTGATCGGCAGAGTGCGGTTGTAGGTCTCCGCGCCCTTGGAGAACGTGACGGGGATGTCTTTCTCGTCACCGCTGGAGAAGGTGGCGGGAGCCTTGATCACGATCGTGCCGTTCTCCACGGCTACATCCCACCCGACGGTGCCGATGTTGTCGAAGCCTTGGCGCTTCACCACGGTCACGCCCGCCGGCACGGTCCAGTCGTCCACAGCCTTGGACTGGCCCTTCTCAAAGTCGACTGTCTTGCGTCCTTCGCCCAAACCAAGGCATATCCTTAGCCCACTCTGGCGGAATTTCCTCGTCCACGACGTTCACGCGCAGCGTGGTGGTGTACGCGGAACGGCCTGGTTCCGTCACGCGCACTGCGATGTCAACCGGGCCGGTCTTGAACGCGGTGCCGGATTGCGGGCGGCGAAGCACCAGCGTGCCGCCATCGTTGCGGAAACCCCAGTTGAAAATGGTGTTCGTCGTCGGTTCCACCCTGGTGTTCGGGTCCAGGGAAAGCTGCTGGATCTTCGCCTCGTTGGCGTTCCAGAAGTTTTCGGTGGTGTAGCGCTGGTTGAACTTTTCGCGGTCCACAGGCGCCGGCGCGCTGGACGGCGCCGGGTCGGTGTTCACATCGACCACGTTCACCCGCAGGGAGGTGTTGAACGCCGCCCCGTTCGCTGGGGTAACTCGCACCGGAATATCCACGTTGCCGGTCTTGAACGCGGTGGATGACCTTGGGCGGATAAGGTACAGCGTGCCGTTATCGTTGCGGAAGGTCCAGTTGAAGATCGTGTTCGTGGTGGGCTGCACGATGTCGCCCGGCTCTAGGGCGAGCCCCTGCACCGCAGCCTCGTTCTTCCGCCAGAAATTGTCGGTGTTGTACCGCGCACCGAAATCACCGGCCGTCACAGCCGCGGCAACCGGCAGGAACCCAGCCTCCGGCACGGTCACTAGCGGGGCGACGAGGGCGAGGGACAGCGCACTCGCCGCAACAACGATGCGGCGCGGGCGGACGGCTTTAGCCATGGAGAGCTCCTTGCGTAGATGGGGCGCCCCAGCCGGCACGTGGCCCGCAGATGCGCAGTAAACATTCGGTCTCATTGAGGTAACGGGACCAAGTCTTGCACCGCCAACGCCCCGCTCCCCGTCGCGACACGTTTCAAACCTCAAGCATGTCCCACATCCCACACCCGACGAACGCCCACCTAACCTGCGATTTTGTCCCTCCCCGCACTAAGGTGTAAGGTTCTACCTCGTTGTTAACGCAAGGTTTACCAAGCGTGGCACGGAATGCGCCCGTAGCTCAACGGATAGAGCATCTGACTACGGATCAGAAGGTTGGGGGTTCGAATCCCTCCGGGCGCACCAACCAAAAGCCCTGCTCAGCGGGGCTTTTTTGCTTTTCGACGTCCACCACAGCCGCCACACCGTCACCAGAAAAGAGGCCCAGATGTCCACCATGCAACAGCGTGATGCCCTGCGCGAGCTAGAGAAAGTCGTCGAGACGTGGATGCGCGGGGATGACGCGGAGCAGATCTCCGGGCTGCTCGCGGAGGCGGAGATTAACGACATCATCCGCCTCATCGAGCGTTCCCCAGTCAAACGCGGCGCCGTCCTCTTCCGCCTGCTCCCGCCGGCCCGTGCCGGGGTGGTCTTCGACGCACTGGATCCGCGCCACCAGGCGGATATGGTCAACGCGCTGGGCAGCGACACCGTCGGCGCGTTCTTCGAGGAGATGGGCGCGGAAGACCGCGTCATGCTGCTGGATGAGCTTCCGGGCTCCGTCGCGGAGCAGCTGCTCAAAGACCTCAGTGAGAAAGACAAGGAAAACACTGACGCGGTCCTGGGGTACGAGAAGGGGACCGTCGGCCGTGTGATGAGCCCGGAGATCCCGGAGATCTTCCCGGAGATGACGGCGCACGAGGTGCGGGAGCTGCTGCGTCAAGAGGAAGAGCACCTGGAGACGCTGTATACCCTGCCGGTGATCAACGAGGAGCGCCAGCTCCTCGGCATTGTGAAGCTCCGCCGCTTGTTTTTGGCCGACGGCGGCACGGCGGTGGGCGATTTGGTGGAAGAGTCGCCGTCGGTAAGCGCGGTAGCGAATGCGGAGGAGACCGCGCGTTGGTTCCTGCCGCTGGGACTGCTGGCGCTGCCCGTGGTGGATTCCGGGAACTGCCTGGTGGGCATTTTCACGTTCGATGAGGCGCAGCACGTGGTGGAGAGCGAGGACACCGAGGACAGCGCCCGCCAAGGCGGTTCGGAGTCCCTGAAGCAGCCGTACCTGTCCACGCCGTTGACCAAGCTCGTTCGCTCGCGCATTGTGTGGCTTCTCGTCCTCGCCGTCTCCGCGATCCTCACCGTCCAGGTGCTCGACATCTTCGAGGAGAAGATGGAGCAGGCCGTCGTGCTGTCGCTTTTCATCCCGCTGCTCACGGGCACGGGCGGCAACACCGGCAACCAGGCCGCGACCACCGTCACCAGGGCTCTTGCGCTTGGCGACGTAAAGAAATCAGACATCCTCAAAGTCATGTGGCGCGAAGTTCGCGTGGGCCTGATGCTGGGTGCCGTGCTCGGCGGGCTGGGATTCGCACTTGCGTCCCTGGTGTACGGCCTGGATATGGGCATGGTGATCGGCCTGACGCTGCTTTCAATCTGCACCATGTCCGCGACCGTGGGTGGGGCGATGCCGATTGTGGCCAAGACTGTCGGCGCGGACCCGGCGGTGTTCTCCAACCCCTTCATTTCCACGTTCTGTGACGCCACGGGCCTGGTGATTTACTTCCTCATCGCCACATCCATCCTCGGGCTCTAGAGCGATTGAGAAACACCTCTTCGCCCAGTACATTAAGACACGGCTATCTGGGCCCGCGGTTTCCGTGCGCCCAAAATGTATTGAGAGGTAACTATGAGGATCACCCCGAAGACTCGCACCGTCGCTGGGCTGTCGCTGGCAGCCGCGGTTGCTGGCACCGTCGCTATTGCACCTGTGCAGGCGCAGGAGCCGACTGAGACCACCCCGGCGCCCGCCTCGACCCAGGAGAAGGTTGACACCGGTGCCGTTGTCCGGGGGATCAACGGGATTCAGCAGAACTTGGAGAAGCGAACACCAAGGTCGTGCGCCCGGGCAGCGGTACCGCCCACGCGCGCTACTCCGTCAGTGGCTGGACCTACACCGCGGCGGCGTACAACCCCGTCAACAACCGCATCTACGCCATTTCCACGGGCGAGAACGGCAAGCCGGCTGGCCACCTGCTGCGCATGTTCACGGACCGCGAGGGCGTGTCTGACCTCGGCGCCCTGAGCCTGGGCGCCGATTTCCCCACGAACACGATCGCATCCGCCGCGTTTACCTCCCGCGGCGAGCTGGTCCTGTTCTCCGGCCCGAACTTCCGCGTCTTCGACCTGTCCAAGGACAAGGTGGAGGGCGAGGTCACCAACATTGCCGCCGTCCGCGCGCGCACTGGGGAGCTTTTGCTTGACGACGGTGTGGGCAACGTCGGCGTCCCCAGCGCCTGGGCCTCTGTTGTCGCCGACGGCAAGGCGAAGGAGCTGTACGCCGTCTCCCGCGACCCGCAGGGCGCTCCGTACCTGTGGACGCTGAACATTGATTCCGGCCGCGTCCAGATCGCGCCGCTGCAGGTTGCGACGGGCGTTGACCTGGAGCCGATCGGGGAGCTGAACTACGCGTTCACCAAGGACGCGAAGGATGCCAAGAGTGCCGCCACCCTGGTTTTCGCGGACGATCAGGCCCGCACGATCGAGGTGCGCGACGGCGCTGTCGTGGCCACCTACCTGGGCCGCGAGATTGTGGATAACTTCCGCGAGATCGCGTACCTGCCCAAGGGTGCCGGCTACAAGGCCATGACCCAGTTTGCCAAGCCCGCGCCGGAGGCGGCCGAGGCCGCTGCTGCACCGGCGGGCGAGGGCGTGCAGGCATACGACACTGCTGTGCCGTCCATCCCGACCGTGATCGCCCCGCAGTTCGAGCCGACCGCGTCTCCGGTCCAGACCGCGCAGGTTGAGGCCGGCGCACCGGCCCCGGCAGAGGTTGCGGACCGCCCGGTGGTCTTCACCGTGGTGGATGAGAAGGGCCACTCCCAGCAGGGCGTAGACATTGAGATCGAGGGCACCGACATCTCCGGCGTGACCGACAAGAACGGCCAGGCCAAGCTGGACGTGCCGGGTGTGGATGTTGTTGCCAACGTGGACGGCGCCGTGTCCGTGGTCCGCGCGGATGCGCAGTCCCACCGCGTGACCCTGCTGGCGGACAAGACCGTCTCCGTCACCCCGAACGCGGAGGGTGTGTATGAGGCCCACAAGCTTGCCGTCACCGTCAAGGACGTCAACGGTCTCGCCGTGGAAGGTGCGACGGTGACTGGCCTGGTGGGCACCACCGAGGTGTCGGTGCAGACCAATAAGGCCGGCCTGGCGGAGATTGACATCCCGGAGCTGAAGACCAAGGAGGCGTACAGCTTCAAGGTGTCCAAGGACGGCACCGTCCAGGACTTCACCGCCACTAGCGATGACCAGGCGAAGTCCGTCACCATGGCGAACCTGATCATCGCCACCGCTCCGGTGACCACCACTACCTCGACCACCTCCACCACCCGCCGCAGCACCCAGACCACGGGTGCCCGCTTCCACGACGCGACCATCCGCGTCCGCGTGGTCACCGAGGGCGGCGACCCGGTGCAGGATGCCGAGGTCTACAGCGTGGACGGCCTGAACATCCAGACCCGCGGCGTGAACTACACCTCCGGCCTGACTAACCGTTACGGCGAGGTGGACGTCTTCATCCCGGGCAACACCGGCAACGGCCAGAAAGTTCGCCTGGGCATCCGCACCGCCCCCAGCGGCTACAGGACCGTGACGCAGCAGGTGGACCGCGACGAGGACGGCGTGACCATGACGCTGCCTAAGGCGCCGACCACGACGTCGTCAAGCAAGTCCCGCCCCCAGGAGATCCTGGAAGTGATCAACGAGGTGCAGCCGCTCATCGCTGCCCTGGGCGGTTCCGCGGCGATCGGCGCTGGCCTGCGCGGCCAGCCGGTCACCACCACCCGCTCCGTCCCCGCCGGCACCTCCGTTGTGCTGACCGGCACCAACCTGGCCGGTATGTCCACCGGTCGCACCACTAGCGTCCCGCAGGCCACCGGCAGCGTGGTGGTGGAGAACACCCGCACGACCACCAGCGTGTCCGTGGAGGTCTACGAGGAGCTGGCCAACACCGGTACCCCGATGCAGGCTGTGATCACCCTTGGCCTGCTGTCCGTGTTGGTCGGTGGTGCCTATGTGGCTATGGGGCGCCGTCGAGAAGCGTAGAGCTTAGAACACCTCGACGCGGCCGCCCACGGCCTCGATCTGCTGCAGCTGCTTCAGCCACCCCGGTCCGCCGGGGTGGACGCGCATCACGGGGCGCGAGGAAATCCGCACCGGCGACACGGACTCGCGGCGCGCGCCGGAACGCGCGGCCATGCGGGTGTGCGCGCGGTTGCCGGCCTCCGCGAGGTACTGCATGTCCGGGCGCTCGGCGCTCAGGCCTTCGCGCGCGCCCTCCAGCAGCCCGATGAACTCGTCGAGCACCTTGACCAGCTGCTCCGCGTTCGTCTCGCACATGTTGCGCACTAGCGAAGGCTGCGTCGCTGCCACGCGCGTCGCGCCCTTGAAGGAGCCTGCAGCGAGCGACTGCGCGAGCGTGTTCCCGCGGTCGCCCACAATGGACAGCGCCTCCGCGATCACGTGCGGCAGGTGGGACACGCGCGCCACGGCCTCGTCGTGCTTCGCGGCGGACACGGGCACGGCCTCCGCCCCCACCAGCGACGCCATGCGGCACACCTGCGTGAACAGCGCCGCCCACCCCTCGGGTACGCGGTCCGAGGCCGCCGCGAAGTCGTACGTGACCACCCACGCCGCGCCCGCGAACAGCCCCTCGTGCGACGCACCCCAGCCGGAGGACTCGGTCCCCGCCATCGGGTGCCCGCCCACGTAGCGCTCGAGCATTCCATGCTTTTCGACGATCCCTTCAACCGGCCCCTTCACCGAGACCACATCGGTGATTCCGCAGCTCGGCGCGTGCTCCGCGATGGCCACGACGATGTCCTCCACCACGTCGAACGGCACCGCGATGACGATCAAGGCGCCGTCTGCCTCCGCGCGCGCGAGCACCGCGGGCAGGTCCGTGGACACCTCGAAGCCATCCGCGGCGGCCTGGCGCGCGCCCGCGTTGGAGTGGGTGTAGCCGTAGACGCGCTCGCCGGCCTTGGCCAGGTCGCGCATCAGCGAACCGCCGATCAGGCCGTTGCCGATGATGCAGACGGGGGGCAAAACGTGTGCGCTGGCGTTCATTCGCTTGAGTCTATCCCCGCGCGCCGAGTTCCGGGACTACCCTGTTGGAACCATGAGCCAGGATTATCAGGACGGGTTTGCCGTGACCGTTGCGCGCCGCGACGGCGGCTGGGTGGTCCGCGAGTTCAAGGACGATTTCACCAGCTTGGACACTTCCGTCGCCGCCGTGCGTGCCCTGCGCAGCGAGGGTGCGGCGTTTGCCATCCTCAACGTTGAGGAGGATTACCTGGTGGTGGTGCGCCCGGGCCCGAGCAGCATCCGCGTGCTCATCTCGGACGCGACGATGGCGGTGGACGACGATTTCGCGGCAGACGTCCTCGCCGAGGCCGGCATCGAGGTCCCGGACATCGACCCGGACGAGCTCGACGACGTGGACGCGTGGGCCGAGGGCGATTTCGCGATCTTCGCGGACCTCGGGCTTTCGGAGGAGCGCTTGAGCATTTTGCTTGACGACGATGCAGATCCCGACGACCTCGCCGACACCATCGCCGCCGAGCTTGGCTTCGCCGACGAGCTTGCCGACGCCCTTGACTAGCCCGCGCCAGCCCCGCGAGGCGCGCGAGCCGCGCCAGAGCGCCGGGGAGCGCGAAGCCGCCCGCCGGATGCGCGAGGCCATCGCGCTGGCCAACACAACCCCGCCGGGCGACGTGCCCGTTGGCGCGATTGTCTATTCGGCCGCTGGGGAGGTGGTGGGGCGGGGGGTGAACCGTCGAGAAGCGGATGGGGACCCCACGGCCCACGCGGAAGTTGCCGCGATACGCCAGGCAGCGCGGACCCTGGGCTCCTGGCGCCTGGACGGGTGCGAGCTGGTGGTGACGCTGGAGCCGTGCACGATGTGCGCCGGCGCGATCCTAGGCGCGCGGGTGAAGTCCGTGGTGTTCGGGGCGTATGAGCCGAAGACGGGGGCGTGCGGGTCGCTCTTGGACGCGCTGCGGGACCCGCACCACCTGCACACGGTGGAGGTGCGCGGGGGCGTGCTGGAGGCCGAAACGGCCCAGCTCATGAGCGACTTTTTCGGCGGTCTGCGCGCGTGACTGAATTGTTATGGCGGGTGGGGCGTGACGGGGGCTACACTCGAGTTTGTTAGTTATTAACTGAAATTTAAGGAGGCCACCATGGCACTTGAGGGCAAGGGCGACCAGCTGAAGGGCGACATCAAGGAAGCTGCCGGCGACCTGACTGGCAACGACCAGCTTAAGAACGAGGGCAAGGCCGACCAGCTCGGCGGCGAGATCAAGGAGAAGCTGTCCGAGGCGGGCGATGCCGTCAAGGACAAGTTCAACGAGGTCGCTGCCAAGGTTGAGGACAAGCGCGAAGAGCACGAGGCCAAGAAGGACATCGAGGACGCAGCAGACCGCGCTGCTGACCAGATCTAATTTGGTTCGCGCGACGCGCAGCCGTTACTGTAACTAGCGGTAGCGTGTCCGAGCGGCCGAAGGTACTCGCCTCGAAAGCGAGTGTGGGTAAAACCACCGCGGGTTCAAATCCCGCCGCTACCGCCAGTACCTGCACCCCGTGGGACGTGACACCGTCTCGCGGGGTGTTTTGCTGTCAACGTCAAGAAAGGATCCACCCGTGGCGAAGCTGTTGTTTAAGCTGGGGCGCTGGTCCTACCTAAACCCGTGGCGCGTGATTGTCGCCTGGCTGCTCATTTTGGCGGCGTCTGCGGGTGTGGCTTTTTCGCTGATGCGCCCCTTCACGTCGGAGTTCGCCATCACGGGCACCCCGGCGATTGAGGCGCTGGACACGCTGGACAGGAACTTCCCCGGCCAGGGGGACGTGGCCACCTCGCCGTCGGTGAACTTGGTGTTCGCCGCCCCGGAGGGCCGCCAGCTCACGGAGCCCGAGTTCATGGCGGCGATGGATGCCACCGTGCGCCACCTCGAGGACAACTTGCAGATGGAGGGCACGGAGCGCTTCGGCAACCCGGTGCGCGTGAACGCGGAGCTCCAACGCACCCTTATCGGCGAGATGACCGCCATGGGCCTGCCGGAGGAGAGCGCGCGGGCGGACGCCTACAACATTCGCATGGTGTCGGACTCCGGGAGCATTGGCTTTACGACGTTCGAATTCGCAGCCGAGTCCCAATTCCAAGTCACGGATGCGGACCGGCAAGCGGTCGCGGACGCGATGCAGATCGGCCGCGATGCCGGCCTGCAGGTGGAGGCCGGCGGCCCCGGCTACGGCGACCCGATCGAGATCAACACCACCTCCGAGATGATCGGCATCGGCATCGCGTTTCTGGTGCTGCTGGTCACCTTCGGGTCCTTGGTGGCGTCGACGATGCCGATCGTGACCGCGGTTGTGGGCGTGGGCATCGGCGCGCTGGCCGTGCTCACCGCCACCCACTGGGTGGAGCTGAACGACGTCACCCCGGTGTTGGCCGTGATGATCGGCCTGGCCGTAGGCATTGACTACGCCCTGTTCATCCTGTCGCGCTACCGCCAGGAGCGCCGCACACTGCCCGGCCCGGACGCGGCCGGCATGGCGGTGGGTACCGCCGGCTCCTCCGTCGTCTTCGCCGGCACCACCGTGTTCGTGGCGCTAGTGGCGCTGGTACTAGCGGACATTGAGTTCCTGTCCTGGATGGGCATCTCCGCCGCGTTCACTGTGCTCGTGTCCGTGTTCGTCGCGCTGACCATGCTGCCGGCGCTGCTGGGCGCGTGGGGCGACCGCGCGTTCGGCGGCCGCATCCCCGGCATCGCCGGCCATGCTGGTCCGGGATCGCGCCCGGCGAAGGACTTGGATAAGCGGTCGGTTGGTAGGTCTTGGGTGAACGTCGTCAAGCGAATGCCCGCGGTAGTGATGGCGGCGGTGGTGCTGGGGCTGGGTGCGATGAGTGCCCCGGTGCTGGGGCTGGAGATGGCGCTGCCGTCGGACACCACCTCCAACAAGGACACCACGCAGCGCAAGGCCGCGGACCTGATGGCGGAGGGTTTCGGCCCGGGTGTGAACGCGCCGCTTTTGATTGTGGTGGACGCGCACGGCGTGAACCCGGACGCGGAGATCCTGCAGCCGTACATGGCCGCGGTGCCGGATGAGGCGGGCGGGCGCGCGGAGAAGGCCGCGCTGGCGTCGTTTCTTTACGCCGTGAGCGAGGCGAATTCCGTCACCGGCGTGGTGCACGCGCAGCTGGTGGGTGTGAACGAGGACCTGACCGCCGCGCAGATCCTGGCCACGCCGGACGGTGGCCCGGAGGAGGAGCGCACGCTTGCCGTCGCGCACGGCCTGCGCGAAAACAACCGCCAAGTGGAGGACGCCACCGGCGTGACTATCGGCCTGACCGGCCTGACCGCGGTGCAGATGGACATCACCGAGGAACTCGCCAGCGCGATGCCGCTCTACCTGGGCATTGTGGTGGGGTTGGCAATCATCCTGCTGATGCTGGTGTTCCGCTCCATCATGGTGCCGTTGGTCGCGGGCCTGGGCTTTTTGCTCTCCGTCGGCGCCGCGTTTGGCCTCACCGTCCTGGTGTGGCAAGACGGCCTGTGGGGGCTGGTGAACACGCCGGGGCCGATCTTGTCCTTCCTGCCCATTTTCATGATCGGCGTGACGTTCGGCCTGGCCATGGATTACCAGGTGTTCCTGGTCACCCGCATCCGCGAGCACTACCTGAAGCTGCGCCGCGCCGGCGACCCGGACGCGGAGCTGCACGCCGTGGAGGAGGCCACGGTGGAAGGCTTCACGCAGGGCGCACGCGTGGTCACGGCGGCGGCGATCATCATGATCGCGGTGTTCATCGCGTTCATCAACCAGCCGCTACCGTTTATCCAAATCTTCGGCTTCGCGCTCGGCGTGGCCGTGTTCTTCGACGCGTTCTTCGTCCGCATGGCGCTGGTCCCCGCCACGATGTTCCTCCTCGGCCGCAGCACGTGGTGGATGCCGCGCTGGCTGGACCGCATCCTGCCGGAGGTGGACGTCGAGGGCACCGGCATCGAGCACATCCTCGACGACAAGCGCGCACCCCAGGAGGCTCACGCATGACATTCACTCCGCGCACCTTGCTTTACGACGGTCCCTTCCAACCCGGCAAGCACGGCCGCACCGGCACGATTCACACGCCGCACGGGGATATTCAGACGCCCGCGTTCATCCCGGTGGCCACAAAGGCGACGGTGAAAACGCTCACGCCGGAGCAGGTGCGCGAGACCGGCGCGCAGGCGATCTTGTCCAACGCGTACCACCTGTACCTGCAGCCCGGCCCGGACATTGTGGATGAGGCCGGGGGCGTGGCCGCGTTCGAGCACTGGGACGGGCCGACGTACACCGACTCCGGCGGGTTCCAGGTGATGAGCTTGGGCGTTGGTTTCCGCAAAGTGCTGGCGATGGACACCGCGGGGCTTTCGGAGGGCGACATCCGCGCCGCCAACAAGGACCGCATGGCCCGCGTGGATGATGACGGCGTGGATTTTAGAAGCGTCATCGACGGCTCCAACCACCGCTTCACGCCCGAGGTGTCCATGCAGATCCAGCACCAGCTGGGCGCCGACATCATTTTCGCGTTCGACGAGCTGACCACGCTGGTGGATACCCGCGATTACCAGGAGCATTCCGTCGAGCGCACGCGCCGCTGGGCCAAGCGCTGCCTGGATGAGCACGACCGCCTCACCCGCGAACGCGCCGCCACCCACCCCGACAGGCCCGAACAATCCTTGTGGGGCGTGGTGCAGGGGGCGCAGTATGAAGACCTTCGTCGAAAAGCAACCCGCGGCTTGTTGGAGCTGGACCGCGAGGCGCGCGAGGAGGGCAAGCGCGGCTTCGGCGGCTTCGGCATCGGCGGTGCCCTGGAGAAGGAGAACCTGGGCACGATTGTGGGCTGGGTGACGGATGAATTGCCCGTGGATAAGCCAAGGCACCTGCTAGGCATCTCCGAGCCGGACGATATTTTCACCGCGGTGGAGGCGGGCGCGGACACGTTTGATTGCGTCGCGCCCACGCGCCTCGGCCGCCGCGGCGGTGTGTACACGCTGGATGGGCGCATGAACCTGACGGCCGCGCGCTTCAAGCGGGATTTCGCGGGCGTGGACGAGGAGTTCGGCGGTTACGTGTCGCGCAATTACTCCCGCGCGTACATCCACCACCTGCTCAAGGCCAAGGAATACCTGGCCGGGACCCTGTGCACCATGCACAACCTGGAGTTCATGGTGCGGCTGGTGGACAACATCCGCGCAGCCATCGACGGCGGGTATTACGAGGCCTACCGCGACGAATTCCTGGGCCGCTACTATGCCTAGCGCCGGCCGTTACGCGCCCAGCCCCAGCGGCGACCTGCACTTTGGCAACCTGCGCACCGCGCTGCTCGCGTGGCTGTTCGCGCGCCAGACCGGCCGCGCGTTTTACATGCGTGTGGAGGACATTGATTCGGAGCGCTCCTCCCGCGCCTCCGCCGACCGCCAGCTCGCGGACCTGGCCGCGCTGGGTATTGAGTGGGATCCGCCGGTGATCTACCAGTCCGACCGCCACGCCGCCTACGAGGCCGCGCTTGCCCAGCTGCCCACCTACGAGTGCTACTGCACCCGCCGCGATATCCGCGAGGCCGCCTCCGCGCCCCACGCGCGCCCCGGCATCTACCCCGGCACCTGCCGCGACTTGTCCCCCGGGGCCCGTGCTTTACGACGCTCCCAGCTTTCCTCCCAAGGCCGCCTCCCCGCCATCCGCTTGCGTGCCGACGAAACCGAGTGGACCGTGCGCGATTTCTACCATGGCGAGGTGACCGGGCCTGTTGACGACGTGATTTTGCGCCGCGGCGGCCGCGTCGACCAAGCCCAAGCCGGCGACTGGGCCTACAACTTGGCCGTGGTTGTGGACGACGGCTTCCAAGGCGTCGACCAAATCGTCCGCGGCGACGACTTGCTGGATGCCGCCCCCGCCCAGGCGTACCTCGCTAACCTGCTGGGGTATGCGCAGCCGGAGTACGTGCACGTGCCGTTGGTGGTCAACGCGGAGGGCCGGCGCCTGGCCAAGCGCGACGGTGCCGTGACCCTCCGCGAACTCATCACCGCGCCCGGCTCCGCCACCACTGCCGGCCCAGACCGCGGCGCGGCCCTCGCCCCCGCGTCCGGCTCAGGCGCCGGCTCGAACACCGCGGGCATAGCTTCGGTGTTTGCACAGCTGGCGGCCTCGATCGGCTGCCCATCGGCCGCGACCCCCGCCGAGCTGCTCGCACAGTTCGACCCGTCGCAGCTGCCGCGCGACCCCTTCGTTTGGACCTGAATCGGGCCCGCCCCGCGCCGACCCGAGCCGGCACGTCTGGCGCCGCCCCGCCGCTAGCCCATGAAGCCGGCGCCCTTGCGCCATGTCAGCGACACCGCGGGCCGGACGGGGGAGAGGGGTTCCAGGATGTTGTCCACGCGCAGCCACTCGGCGACTACTTCGTCGGGCGTGATTGTCACCAAGGAATACCCGTGCGTGTCCAGCGCGCAGTGGCGCAGGCTCGGATTAGCGGCGTACATGTAGCTCACGGCGGTGCCCATGAGTGGCCCGCCGTTACGCAGGCCCAAACTGTCGGTCACGTTCGGGGCGGTGATGGAGGCGCAGACGATTTCGCAGCCGATCTCGGAACCGTCGTGAAGCACGGTGTGCCCCCACTCGGTGTGGATGTCCCCGGTGAGGAAGATCGGGGACTTGCCCAGCCGCCCCAGGGTGTTCAGCAGGCGGCGGCGCTCGAAATCGTAGCCGTCCCACTGGTCGCCGTTGAGCGGCAGCTCGTCGATTGCGGGGACCTGCGCGTGGGAGCTGAGGATGTTGGAGGACAGCGCTTTCGCGATCGGTCGCGTCTTGGGGTTCTGCATCACGGCGCCCAGGCGCATGGGGGAGAACATCACCGAGTTGCCCAGCGCGTTCCACTTCGCGCGCGAGCGCTCGAGCGTGTCAATGAGCCAGTTGTACTGTTCCGAGCCGAGCATGGTGCGCGCGTCGCCGGGTTGGCGCGACCCGCCGCGCCAGAATTCGACGTCGCGGAACGTGCGCAGATCCATGATGGTCAACTCCACCAGGTCGCCGAAGGTGAAGGAGCGGTAGATGCGCCCCTCGCTGGACGGGTTGGCTACGCGCACCGGCATCCACTCGTAGTAGGCGCGCACGGCGGCGTCGCGGCGGGTGAGATATTCGCCTTCGTGCTGGTGGTGGTTTTCGGCGCCTTCGCGCCAGGTGTTGTTGGCAATCTCGTGGTCGTCCCACACCACAATCCACGGCATGGCCGCGTGCGCGTTCTTCAGCGCGGGGTCGGTGCGGTAGCGGCCGTAGCGGGTGCGGTAATCCTCCAGCGACACGATCTCGTGCGCGGGTGCGTGCAGCCGCACGGGGCCGAAGCCGGAGTACTGGTACTGCGCGTACTCGTAGATGTAGTCCCCCAGGAACACGGTCAGGTCCACGTCCCCGGCCCAGCCGCGTTCCGCCAGGTCAGCGTACGCGGAGAAGAAGCCGGACTCCCAGTTCGCGCAGCTCGCCACTGCCCATTTTTGCTTCTCGACGTTCGCCCCAACCGGCGCCGTCTTCGTCCTCCCCGTCGGCGACACCGCACCCAGGTGGGGCCCTTGCGTGACGACGAAACGGTAGAAATACACCGTCCCCGGATTCAGTCCCCGCACGTCGACGTGGATGGTGTGGTCACGCTCCGGCGTCGAGGTGGTGTCGCCGGTTTGGACGATGCGGGCGAAGTCCGGGTCGGCCGCAATTTCCCAGCGCACGGGGGTCGGTGCGCCGAGGGTGCTGCCGGGCCACGCGGTGTCGTCCGGGGTGATGCGCGTCCAGATGATCACCGCGTCCGGCAGCGGGTCGCCGGAGGCCACGCCGTGCACGAACGGCAGCGGCGGCAGCTCCATCTCCGCGAGCGGGGCGCGCGACGGCGCCGGCAGCGAGCTTTGCGCCCACGCCTGCGTGACGACGCCCGTTCCAACCGCCCCCGTCGCCACAGCAGTCGTGCGCAAGAAGCCGCGGCGGGTAAAGGAGCGAGTCACGCCCATATATTCAGCCACCGGCCCGCAATTCGCAGTGCCAGTGGCGCAAGTTTGGGCAGGTTTCGCCCGGTGTTTAGGTGGAGTTCACCCAGGTTGTGAAAACCCGAGTTGCTAGTCCAGGGCCTCGCGGGTTGCCAAGGTAGCGTCGATACGCAAAAGCCCCGAACCGTCGGCGCCGACGAGCTCGAGCTGGTCCACGATGGTGCCCACGGTTGCCTCCTCCTCGATCTGCTCGGTGAGGAACCAGTTGAGCAGGCCGCGGGACTCGAGATCGCCGACCTCGTCCGCCACGCGCGTGATGTTGCGGATCTGCTCGGAGACCTTCTGCTCGTGCGCCAGCGCCGCGCGGAACGCGTCAAGCGGGTTGTGCACCTCCGGCACATCCACCTCAATGTTCAGCGGGTGCACGTGCTCACCGCGGTCCAGCAGGTGCTGCGCGAACTTCTGCGCGTGCTCCAGTTCCTCCTGCGCCTGCGCGACGAACCAGGTGCACAGGCCCGGGAAAGAGTGCGCGTCCATCTCATTGGCCAGGTGGCGGTAGATGTAGGCGGCGGCGTACTCATTGGTGACCTGCTGGTTGATCAGGTCTCTCAGCTGTTCGTTGATCACTGCTATCTCCTTTGGATGTGTGGGGTGGATGCGTGGGCGCATCTGACGGGACGCCCGAAATTTCGTGGAATCGCGTGCTGCTTATTCTACGGGCCCGCTCGCAGTCGCTTCCGCTATCGGCTGTAGAGCCCCGAGAACTTTGCAAGAACGCCGAAACCGGCACTCTCCCGAGGGGAATGCCGGTTTCGGATTTTGCGGAGGATGTGGTGTCTGGGTTCACGACATATTTGACACGGTGTGCCTGGAGAGTGTCCGATTGTTTGTGTGCGGGGGCTTGGTTTACACGTAGTCCGCGAACCGGTCGGGGTATGCCACGGCTAGTTGGTTGATGGCTTGTTTCCACCCGGTGGCTTTCGCCCCTTCAGTATAGCCGTTGCACTCAGTTGCCCGTTTCGCCTTCTTCGCACGCTGGGCGGCACGCTTGCCTTCGATGTTGCAGATCATCAACCACAGCGTCTTCAGCGCCGCAGTGTCGTTCGGGAACTGGCCCCGGTTGCGGGTGGCTTTCCGCAATTCCGCGTTGAGCGACTCGATGGAGTTCGTGGTGTAGAGCACCCGGCGGGCTGCCGGCGGGAACTGCAGAAACGGCACGAACCGATCCCACGCGTCGCGCCATACCTTCACCGACTGGGGGTAGCGCCGCCCAAGTTCAGATGCTTCGAACGCGTCTAGGGCGGCGCGCGCGGTGTCTTCGTTGGGTGCGGTGTAGACCTCCCGCAGTGCGCTGGAGACGGGTTTGCGGTCCTGGTAGGACACCCACCTGTTCGCCGCCCGAATCAGGTGCACGATACAGGTCTGCACCATGGAACTCGGCCAGGTTGCCTCCACCGCCTCGGGCAGGCCCTTGAGCCCGTCGCAGCAGACGATGAACACGTCCTGCACCCCACGGTTTGCAAGGTCAGCGCACACGGACGCCCAGAATGCGGCACCTTCGGTATCGGCGATCCACAAGCCCAGGATGTGTTTGATGCCGTCCATGTCCACACCGACGGCCATGTAGCAGGACTTGTTGACCACGCGGTGGCCGTCGCGGATCTTGACCCGCAACGCGTCGAGGAAGATCACCGGGTAGAACTCATCTAACTGGCGGTTCTGCCAGATCATCACCTCATCGAGCACCGCGTCGGTGATCGTGCTGATGGTATCCGGGCTCATATCCACACCCAGGGTGGTTGCAAGGTGATGCTGGATATCGCGCACGGTTATCCCACCCGCGTACAGGGAGATGATCATGTCATCGAGCTCGGTGAGCCGGCGAGCGCCCTTGGGCACCATCTGCGGCCGGAACGTGCCCGCCCGATCCCTGGGCACGGTCACTTCCAGCGGACCGTAGCCGGAATCCACGGTCTTGGTGTACGACCCATTGCGGTGGTTACCACCACCCCGGGCATCGACCTGGGCTTTGGCTTTGCGGTCGGAGTGCTCGTAGCCCAAATGAGCATCCATCTCCGCCTGCAGGCCAGCGTTGATCGATGCTTGTAGAAGACCCTTCACCAGCTCGCTGGCGTCATCGGTGGAGGTGGAGAGCTCCCCGATGAGCTTAGCGAGCTCGGGGTTATTCATCAGCTTCTCGCTGATCGCGTTGACCCTCGACGGGTCATAGCCTTTCTTTGGTGACACCGTAGTCATTATCGGTGAAACTCCATTCAGATCAGAGCCTCACACACAAAACTCCTGACACCCTCTGTGCCTGCGGCGATGGTTGTGATGCTTGACAGGTGAGCCGGGACATCCTTGACACTTAGGCCTGCCTCGCTTCGACGGGTGATGGTTGACAGGTGAGTCGGGACATACTTGACACTGCCGTCCGCATTTGGGCCCCGCACACAAACACCCAGACACCCTCTGGCCCGGGTGGGCGTGGCGCGGCAGGAAGACAGATCCGCCGCGCCATCGTTGGCCAATGAACAGCCCCAACCGCAACCTCGCCATCGTCAAAGCCGTGCGCGACCAAGGCGAACCCGTCGCTAAAGTCGCCGCACGATTCGGCATCTCCCGCCAGCGCGTCTACCAAATCCTGTACAAGTACGACGCTGGCGGGCCCGAGGCGATTGCGCCTAAAACCCGCGCCCCGCACACCCACCCACAAGCAGTGCCGAAAACGCTGCGCAACCACATCATCGACATGCGCAAAGAGCTGGTGAAATCCGGCCTAGACGCAGGCCCCGACACCATCGCCTTTCACCTCGAGCAGCAAGGAATGCGAGTGCCGTCCACATCCACGATCCGCCGCATCCTCACCGACGCCGGCCTCGTCACACCGCAACCGAAGAAGAAACCGCGCAGCGCCTACATCAGATTCGAAGCCGCCATGCCCAACGAATGCTGGCAAGCAGACATCACCCACCTCTACCTCATCGACGGCACCCGCATCGAAGTCCTCGACTTCCTCGACGACCACTCCCGCTACCTGCTATCCATCACCGCCAAACACGCCTTCACGGGCACCGCCGTCGCCGCCGAACTCGAGCGCCTCATCACCATCTACGGTCCACCAGCATCCACCCTCACCGACAACGGCCTCGTCTTCACCGCCCGCCTAGCCGGAGCCAAAGGAGGGCGCAACGCCTTCGAAAAAACCCTCAACCACCACCGCATACAGCAGAAAAACGGCCGCCCAGGACACCCCCAAACCCAAGGCAAAATCGAACGCTTCCACCAAACCCTCAAAAAATGGATAGCCGCCAAACCCCCAGCTGAAACCCTGCCCCAACTCCAGCGCTACCTCGATGAATTCGCCGACTACTACAACACCACCCGCCCCCACCGAGCACTCGGCAGAAAAACCCCCGAACAGGCCTACACCACCGGCCCGAAAGCCGAACCCAACGACAACCCCAAAGAAGAATGGCGAATCAGAAACGACATCGTCACCCCAGGCGGCAAAGTCACCGTCCGCTACGCCGGCAAACTCTACCAACTCGGCATCAGCCGCAAATACGCCGGCGAACCCGTCCTCATGGTCATCACCGACAACCACATCACCACATCACTGAAAGAAACCGGCGAGATCATCACCGAGCACTACATCGACACATCCCGCAACTACCAAAAACCATATTGGAAACACGGCCAACCACCCCTGACCTAAAAACAACAAAACCGGCACCCTGGAAAACCAAAAACCAGAGCGCCGGTTTGTCCACCATGTCGCGACTCACATGTCAAGCATGTCGCGACTGATGACATTTGCGGAGGATGTGGGATTTGAACCCACGAGGGTATTGCTACCCGCACGCGTTCCAGGCGTGTGACATAGGCCGCTAGTCGAATCCTCCAGTCAAACACTCCCGACACCGCCGAAGCGGCACCGTTTGTATCGGAGGGATACTTTAGCCCACCACCCCGCGCAGAAACAAAACGCGTGCCCAGCAGTGGCGCGCGGGCGGGTTTTGGCCCGGCGACAAACCACGGGCTACAGTGTGGGGCAGGATCCCACGCGGTGCTTATCTTGTGAACTCCCCCAGGGCGGGAACGCAGCAAGGGTCAGCGAGCTCTGGCAGGTGCGTGGGGTCCCTTTATTTTTGACCGCGCCCGTGCGGCTGGTGCGCGCGGAGGCCGCGTTGCCGCGGGTAACATCGGCAACCATGGCCACCCTGAATGAACTCAACCAGCAGGACTTTGATGCCCTCGCGCAGGATGTGCGCAATCGTTATGAGGAGCTCAAGGCGAAGAACCTCAACCTGGACCTCACCCGCGGTAAGCCGTCGAGTGAGCAGCTTGATTTCTCGGACGACCTCCTCGCGCTGCCGGGCAAGGACAACTACCGCACCAAGGCGGGCGTTGACGTGCGCAATTACGGCGGGCTGGACGGTATCGCGGATATCCGCGAGATCTGGGCCGAGGTGCTTGGCGTGCCGGTGGACAACCTGATCGCTGGTGATTCCTCCTCGCTGAACATCATGTTTGACCTCATCTCGTTCGCGTTCGCCTTCGGCACGAATGATTCGCCGCGGCCGTGGCGCGAGGAGGACACCGTCAAGTGGCTGTGCCCGGTGCCGGGCTATGACCGCCACTTCGCCATCACGGAGCAGTTCGGTTTCGAAATGATTCCGGTGCCGATGATGGATGAGGGGCCGGATCTGGCTGTCGTCGAAAAGCATGCCCAAGATCCGCAGGTCAAGGGTATGTGGTGTGTGCCAATCTTCGGCAACCCCACGGGCGTGGTGTACTCGGACGCCACCATCGAGCGCCTCGCCGCGCTCCCCGCCGCTGCCCCGGACTTCCGCATTATCTGGGACAACGCGTACGCGGTGCACACGCTTGACGACGATTTCCCGAACAACCCCAACGTCATCAAACTCGCCGCCGAGCAGGGCAACCCGAACCGCTTCTGGTACATGAGCTCCACGTCCAAGATCACCCACGCGGGTTCCGGCGTGAGCTTCTTCGCGTCCAGCGAGGAGAACCTGGAGTGGTACCGCTCCATCGCGAACATTCGCGGCATCGGCCCGAACAAGGAGAACCAGCTGGCGCACGCGATGCTGCTGCACGACGCGGAAGGTGTGCGCGCGCTGATGCGCAAGCACGCGGCGTCGCTCGCGCCGAAGTTCGCGGCGGTGATTGAGATCCTGCGCAACCGCCTGGGTGAGTACGGCGTCGCGGAGTGGACGGAGCCGAAGGGCGGCTACTTCATTTCGCTGAACGTGGTGCCGGGCACGGCCACGCGCGTGTGGGAGCTGGCGAAGGAGGCCGGCATCAACCTCACCAAGGCGGGCAGCGCGTTCCCGCACGGCGTGGATCCGGACAACACGAACATCCGCCTCGCGCCGTCGCTGCCGCCGTTGGATGAGGTCGCGGAGGCCATGGACGGCGTAGCTACCTGCGTGCTGCTCGCCGCGGTGGAGCGGCGCGAGGGCTCGGCCGACGCCGGCGCGCAGGGCGTGGAGCACGCCGAGGAAGGAGCTGAGCGCTAGCGTGACCGGCGACGACATTGTTGCTTGGATCGATTCCCTCTTCCCGGGCGTGCGGCTCACGCTTTTCGACGGCCTCCCAGTCGCCACCTCGAAGCACAACGGCGTGCCGGTGGCGGTGACGGCGGGTTTTTCAAACGTCGATAGTGGCCTGCGCCTGGACGGGGACGAGGCGACGCACGTGCGCTGCGAGCTTGCCGTGCGCGGCAACGTGGATCCGTTCACGCTGAGCTCCACGGTGGTGCGGGCGGCGCGCGAAATCGCCGCGCTGGGCATCCCCGCACAGCCCGGGGTTTTGCTGGAGGGGCTCGCCGCGGGCAAGGTCCGGCACGGGTGGCTGCGGGAGCCCTTGCTTTTCGACGCCGGCACACCCCACCTCAAAGAACCCGGCCAAATCACCCTCCTTCTGGAGCTTGTCCTGCTTACCGACGATGAATTTTCCATCGCCTCAGAGCAGGGCCCCGACGTGCTGCAGCGCCGCCTGCGCCGCCGTGGAGTCGATGTGACGGACTGGTACCGCGACTAAGCTCTGACGGCGTGGCTCTCTACAGGAAGTATCGCCCGGCAAGCTTTGGGGAGGTCGTCGGCCAGGAGCAGGTGACCAGGCCGTTGTCCACCGCGCTGGATAACGGGCGGATTGCGCACGCGTACCTGTTTTCGGGACCGAGGGGGTGCGGCAAGACGTCGTCGGCACGCATCTTGGCGCGGTCCTTGAACTGTGTGGAGGGGCCGACGTCGACCCCGTGCGGCGTGTGCCCCTCGTGTGTGTCGCTGGCGCCGGGCGGGCCGGGGAACCTGGATGTGATGGAGCTGGACGCGGCGTCGCACGGCGGTGTGGACGACATGCGTGAGCTGCGCGAACGCGCCCTGTTCGCGCCCGCCGAGTCGCGCTACCGCGTGTTCATCATCGATGAGGCGCACATGATCTCCGCCGCCGGCAACAACGCGCTGCTGAAGATTGTGGAGGAGCCGCCGGAGCACCTGATCTTCATCTTCGCCACCACTGAGCCGGAGCGGATTCTGGGCACGATTCGCTCGCGCACGCACAACTACCCGTTCCGGCTTCTGGCGCCCGCCGCGATGCGCGAGCTTTTGGAGCGCGTGGTGGCCGAAGAGGGCGTGTTTGTGGACGAGAACGTCTATCCGCTGGTCATCCGCGCCGGCGGCGGCTCCCCGCGCGATACGCTGTCCATTCTGGACCAGCTTCTGGCCGGAGCCGGGCCCGACGGGCTCACGTACCAGCTCGCGTTGCCGCTTTTGGGGGTGACGGACCTTTCGCTTCTCGACGCCGCCGTCGACGCCCTCGCCACCGGCGACACCTCCTCGATGTTCCACACCATCGACGCCGTGATGGAGTCCGGCCACGAGCCGCGCCGCTTCGCCACCGATCTCCTCGATCGCCTGCGCGATTTGATGCTGATCCGCACGGTGCCGGACGCGTTTGGGCAAGGGCTTGTCGACGCCCCCGTCGACCGCGCAGAGATCCTCCGCACCGAAGCCGAGCAGTTCAGCGGTGCCCAACTCGCCGCCCTGGCCACCGAGGTCAACGACCGCATCTCCGACCTCCGCGGCGCCACCTCCCCGCGCCTGCTGCTCGAGGTCATGATGGCGCACCTGCTCACCATGCCCGCCGCCGCGGGAGCCGCAGGAGCAGCCGCTGGAGCCGGATCCGTCGCGGGCGCCGGCCAAGCCCCCGCCCCGGCCGCGGGCAGCGCGGGCACCGCGGGCACCGCGGGCAGCGCGGGCAGCGCGGGCACCGCGGGCACCGCGGGCAGCGCGGGCAGCGCGGGCACCGCGGGATCCGCATCCGCCGGGGCGGCAGCCGCCGCGGCCGGGACGCCCGCCCCGAACCCGAGCCCCACAGCCGCTGCGGCTGGGACGCCCGCCCCGGCGCGCGCGGTGCCGCAGGGAGGTGCGGCGGCTGCCGCAGCTGCTGCTGCCGCTGCCGCGGCGGGGGGACGCAACCCACGCAGTGCATCCACCCCGGCCCCGCAGCCCGCACCCGCGCCGGCACCGGCGAAACCCCAGCCGGGACCCGAGCCCGAGCACGCGCCCGAAATAGCGCAGCCAGCACCCGGGCACGCGCCCGATACAGAGCAGCCAGCACCCGGGCACGCGCCCGAGCCGACCCGGGAGCCGAGCTTCGAACCGGAGCAACAACCCGCGCCGGAGCCTCCGCGCTCCGAACCGGAGCCGCCGCCGACCGCCCCCGCCGAGGGCACTGCGCCCGCACAGTCGGACGCGCATGACACCGCGGGCACCTCGGACGCCCCGAACACCCAGGACACCGCGGACGGCGCCCCGAACACCCAGGCCACCGCGGGCGCGCGGGGCACCCAGGACACCGCGGACGGCGCCCCGAACACCCAGGCCACCGCGGAGGCAGGCGGCACGGCGGACACGGATTACGACGCCCTCTACACCCGCATTGAGCGGGACTGGACGTCGCTGCGGCAGTCCGTCGGTACGCGGAACAAGGTCGCGGAAATTATGCTCACCGAGGCGCGTCCGCTTGGCTTCGACGGGGACACCCTAGTGGTTGGCCACAACACCGGCGCGCTCGCGGACCGCATCAACGCGGCGAACAACAACGCCGACATCGTGGCCGTGTTCGAGGAGAAGCTGGGCACCCGCATCGGCGTGCGGTGCGTGGTGGGCACCGACCCGGCCGCGGCGAACGTCCGCCCCGCGCCGCGCAAGGAGGTGTGGGCCCCGCAGCCCGCGCGCGAAGAAACGCCAAAGCGCCCGGAACCAGCGCGACAGGCTGAGCTAGAGCACTCTGAACCAGCGGAGGCGCCCGCGCGCGAGAGAACGCCGCAGCAGGCAGCGGAACGCGCAAAGGCGCCGGAACCGCCGAACGCGCCGCAGCAACCTGAGCGCCAGGACGTGCAGGCGCCGTCCCGGCCGGCGGCCCCCGCACAGCCACAGCCACGGCAGCAGGACGAGGAGCGAGCGTCGGAAAGCATTCCGCCCCCGCCGGAACCGTTCGACGACGCGCCGCCTGAATACTCCCGCGAGGACGAGGAGCGCGACATGGCGTCGCAGGCGCGGGAGGAGGGTTCGAGAGATCGTCGTGACGCGGCGCAGGTGGCGTTCGACCTCCTCGCGGCGGAGCTCGGCGCGCGTCCGCTGTAGACTCGGGGGCACTTCACGCTTTACGACGAAAGGTTGAAAATGACCCAGCCCAACATGCCAGCCGACATGCAGGAACTGATCCGCCAGGCCGCAGAGGTGCAGGCCGCGCTGCAGCGCGCGCAGGAAGAGCTGCTGAACACCACCGTGGTGGGCACCGCAGGCGGCGAGCTCGTTTCCATCACCATGACCGGTGGCGCCGAGATCACCGACCTGCAGATCAAGCCGGAGGCCGTGGACCCGGAGGACGTGGAGACGCTGCAGGACCTGATCCTGGCTGCGTACCGCGACGCGCACAACAAGGCCGGCCAGCTCGCGCAGGACAAGATCGGCCCGCTGACCGGCGGCGCGCTGCCGCAGGACGGCCAGTCCCCGTTCGGCGGCCAGCCGGCCGGCCCGGGCGAGGTGCCGTTCGGCGGCATTATTTAAGTTGTTCGAAGGACCGCTGCAGGACCTCATCGACGAGTTCTCGCGCCTGCCCGGCGTGGGCCCGAAGTCGGCGCAGCGCATCGCGTTTTACCTGCTGCAGACGGAGCCGGAGGATATTGACCGGCTCCGCGCGGCGCTCGCGGCTGTGCGCGACGGGGTGACGTTCTGCCGCATTTGCAACAACGTGTCGCGCGACGAGGTGTGTCGCGTGTGCGCGGATTCCGGCCGCGACAAGACCACGATCTGCGTGGTGGAGGACGCGAAGGACATCCAGGTCATCGAGCGCACCGGCGAGTACCGGGGCCGCTACCACGTCCTCGGCGGGGCGCTGGACCCGCTGGCGAACATCGGGCCGAAGGACTTGGCTATCGCGCCTTTGCTGCAGCGCATCGGCGGGGTGCAGCCGGACCTTGAGGGCCAGGAAATTCCGGAGATCGCAGAGGTTATCCTTGCCACGGACCCGGACACGGAGGGTGAGGCGACGGCGAGTTACATTGCCCGCCTACTCAAGGACTTCCCGGGGCTGACGGTGTCCCGCCTCGCGTCCGGTATGCCGCTGGGCGGGGATTTGGAGTTCGTGGACGAGCTCACCCTCTCCCGCGCACTCACCGGCAGGCTTACGCTTTGAGGCGTTCGAGCCTCAGCTTATCGACGATCGGGACCTCCAACGCCCCCAACTCCTCCAGAGTGATCCCGAGACCCCTCGCAATGAGGAGATCGGCGAGTTGGGGGTTTCGGGCGAGCGCGGGGCCGTGCATGTAGGTGGCGATGACGCTGCCCTGCACCACGCCCTCCACCCGCTCCGCGCCGCTTGAACTGGTGCCGCTGCCTGCAGCGCCGCTACCTGCAGTGCCGTTGCCTTGGCGCGCGGTTTGGGCACCGCCGCCATTGCCGATGCCGCGGGTCACCTTGCCCAGCGGCCGCGCATCCGGGCCGAGGGTGGTCTGGCCCATGTGGTTTTCAAAGCCGGTGAGCGGCTCGGTCAGCTCGGCGGTGATGCCGGCGCGCGTGGGGGTTGCCGCGACTTCGCCGATGGCTCGGGTGTCTAGGGGTTGGGTGGAAACGTCGATAAGCGAAATGCCCTGCGCCTCCGTGCCGTGCGCGTAGAAGGTGCGGCCGAGCACCTGCATGCCGGCGCAGACGGCGAAGATGGGGCGCTCCGCGGCGGCGGCGGCCTGGAGCCCGGGGGAGGCGGCGAGGCGCGCGGCCGCGATGAGCTGGGCTGCGTCTTCGCCGCCGCCGAGGGTGTAGATGTCGCAGTCGGCGGGGATGTCGTCGGTGAGTAGGACGCGGCGGATCTGCGCGTCGATGCCGCGGTGGCGGGCGCGTTGGCGCAGGACGAGCGCGTTGCCGTCGTCGCCGTACGTGCCCAGCACGTCCGGCAGAATCAGGCCGATGGTCAAGGTGCGTTTAGCCACGGTAATCCTCCTGCTTGGAAAGGGCCTTGCGCAGGTTGAGCAGGGCGGTGTAATTGGCCAGGACCTCCACGCGGCCCGGCGGGCAGGCGCGGATGGCGGCGAGCGGATCGTGCACCAGCGTGTGGTCCAGGCCGGAGTAGAAGAGGCGCACGGCGAGGTCAGTGCCGCGCTCGCCCGCGGCGACGACGGTGCCGGCGCGCAGGTTCTCGAAGTCGATGTCCCACAGCCAGGAGACGTCCTCGCCGTCGCCTTGCTGCGCGTTCACGGCGATGACCACGCCCGCGGCCTCCGCGTCCAGCATGGTCAGCGCCTCCTGCCAGCCGGCGGGGTTCTTGGCCAGCAGCAGGTGCACGTCGTGGTCGCCCAAGCCCACGGTGGTGTAGCGCCCGGCCACGTTATCCACGGCCTCCGCGGCGGCGACGGCCTGCTCCAGCGGCACGCCGAACACCTCCACCGCGCAGGCAATCGCCTGCGCCGCGTTGCCGCGGTTCGCCCGCCCCGGCAGCTGGAGCTCAAGCTTCACGACGTCACCCCCAGGCACGTGGAGACCCTCCTCGTCCACGCTGTAGTGGGGGGTGGGGCGGCGGAATGAGGAACCGTCGTCAAGCGATTGCACCGCGTACCAGTCGTCCTCCGTGCGCACGACGTGCCCGCCGGAGCGGGGATTGGTCACGGAATCGCCCAGCCAGCCGGTGCCGGCGGCGACCCACACCACGTTGGGGTGGTCCCAGGCGATAGAGGTGATCAGGACATCGTCGCAGTTCGCGACCACCGTCGCCTCCGGGTGCTCCATCACGGCGGCGCGCAGGGCGCGCTCGATGGCGTTGATCTCGCCGACGCGGTCCAGCTGGTCGCGCGACAGGTTCAGCAGCACGATCGCCTCCGGCGCGAGGCGCTGTGCCACGTGCGGCACGTGCAACTCATCCACCTCGAGCACGACGTGCGACGCCCCCTCACCCGCCATCAGCGCCGAAATGATGCCGGCATCCATGTTGTCGCCGCCGTCGTTAGTAGCCACGGTGTGGGTGGAGCGCAGCGCGCCGGCCAGCATGCGGGTGGTGGTGGACTTGCCGTTCGTGCCCGTGACCAGCGCCGTCGGCCGCCCGCCGCCGAGCTGCTCCATGATGTTCGGGTCGATCGCGCCGGCAACCAGCCCGCCGATCATGCCGCCGGCGCCGCGTCCGGTGGCGCGGGAGGCGGCGGTGGCCAGGCGGGCGGCCGTCAGCGCCACGTGTGAGCGGAATTTCATGGGCCCAAGGCTACTCCCCGCCTAGGCCTCCATCGCCTCCACGGCGCGCGCGAATTCGTCTGCGGAAAGGATGGGAATGTCCTTGCGGTGGCCGTGCATGGCTTTGCCACGCAGCTCGATGCCCTTCGCCGCGGCATCGGACACCACCAGCGACGTCTCCCGCGACAGTTTCTCGCTGTACGTCAGCCCGGCGCGCACGCCGAGGTCGATCAGCTCGTCCGGGCAGCACGCGACATCGTCGGTCACTACAACTTCCATGCCGCGCTCGAGCCGCCCGCCGTACACGCCGGGGTTCTCGGCGGCCGCGGCGGCCTTCTCCGCGTCGACGCGCAGCGCGCTCCGCTGCAGCCCGAAGCGGTCGGCGGCGAGCTCGGCGGGGTCCACGCGCGCCACGTCGCCGCGTTCGCGCAGCTCAAGGTACATCGCGACCGTGGTCAGGGTTCGCTCCCGCGAGAGCTCGCTTTCGCTTATCGACGCTCGCTCCACACTCGCCTCAGCCCCCGGCGCCTCCACCCCGATCAGCTTTGCGACGGCCCCAATCCGCTCATCCGTCGGCACATAGCCCTGCAACCTGGCGCTGGCCAGCACGTCCACGATCGCCTCCGGCTTGGGCACGTGCCCAACACGCTGGCGCCGCCGCCCGCCGCGCCGACCCCGCGACCGGTTCGCCCTGGCAGCCGCGTTCATGGCGCGCCGCGCCTCGGAGACCAAAAAGCCCCATTCGGTGGGGGAATCGTGGAGGATGAGCAAGCGATCGTCGATAAGCTTGTCCAGCGTGCGCAGGAAGCGGGAGAAGCGGGGAGCCTGCGCGAAGTCCCCCGGCTCGAGCCCGTGCGTGTGGCGCGGCCCCGGGTCGCAGCCGGGGTTGAAGACCTGGTGGAACTCCTCGCCGATGCGGCCGGCATCATCGAACGTGACGGCGTCAAGCGTGAGCAGGCGGCCCGTCGACGGATGGATGCCCGCCGACTGCATGTGCAACGCCACGAAGGGGTAGGTCATTGCTCCGATTCTAGCGGCCCAGAAAAGCGGCGACCCACTGGTAGCGCAGCGCCGCCGACCCGCCCGCCACCAGCGCGACGCTCGCCACCGCGCTGAGGACGCCCACCTTGCGCCGGCGGTCCGGGACGGTGTCCGGCGCGGGCACGGGCGCGTGCGGCATCGGCGGCAAGAGCGGGATGGGGTAGTTCGCGGGGTACTTGTGCGCGGGCAGCGGGCCGATGTCCAGCGTGAGGCGCGGCGTGCCGTCCACCACCTGGTGGTGCGCGCGGGCGACGACGGTCTTCCCCTCCCGCTCGAAGTGGCGCAAGGTCTGCGCCATGCGTGCCGACGCCCTCAAGGACCCAACCCGCTCACCATCCACCGCCACAGCGATCGTGCCCTGTTGCTCCGCGCGCAGCGTGCACAGGATCTGGCGGCGGGTGGGGTAGTCGGAGCCGGGCGCGCCGTCGAGGTACGTCATCGTGCGGGCGGTGCCGCGGCGCAGCAGCACCCACTCCTCAGTGGGCGGGTGGTTGGCGGGGATGACCATGCCTGGGTCCGGCAGCAGCAGCTTGAGTGTGACCTTGCCCCCGGACGGCGCGGTCGCGAGCGCGGTGACCTGCGGCGTGTACCCGCACTCCTGGATCCAGTACAACTCCGGGTACTTCCGTGCGCTCTCGGCCCCCACCGAACCCAGCACCGCCCCGTTGTAGTAGACCACCAGCGCGCCGGCGTTGGTGCTTTCTTGCGCGCCGCCCGCAGTGTTGTTGCGGGCCGAGAGGTCCATGCCACCTGCAGTGTCGGCGCCGCCCGCAGCGCCCGCGATCTCGTGCGCGTTGACCAGCAAGACCGCCAGCTTCGCCGAGGACCGCTTGCTCACCAGGAAGCGCACCGCCAAGGTGTCGACATCGTCAACCACGATGGTGCGCACCGGCCCGAGACCGTGATCCGGTACCAAGTAACTAGCGCCAAGCATGGGAACTCACAACGATCGAGGGATAGTGTCGCGGAGCACCCTACAACTGTCGTGGAGTATGCGCCTGCCGAATCGTGAGCGGGGGTGCTTTCGCAGACCCCCGCGCCGGCCCGCGCAAGGCCCGCGCCGGCTTGCGATGCGCAGGCTCGCGTAAGGCCCGCGCCGGCCCTCGATGCGCAGGTCCGCGCACTAGCCGAGCGCGCGGCGGCGGTTGGGCTAGACGCCGCCGGCCTTGCCCTCCGTCAGGCCACGGTTGACGGCGGAGACGATCGCCTTCAGCGACGCGCGGGTGGTCGACCCCGCAATGCCCACGCCCCAGGCGTTGTTGCCGTCCACGTCGGCGTAGATGTAGCAGGCGGCGTCTGCGTCGTCGCCGGCGGTGCGGGCGCGCTGGGAGTAATCCTGGACCTCGAAATCGATGCCCAGGCTCTCCAAAGCATTCGCAAACGCCGCGATCGGGCCGTTACCGGTGCCGTTGATGTGGTGCTGCTCACCGTCGTAAAGCACGGAAGCCCTGATGGCGGAATCGTCGTCGTCGCTGACGGCGCCCGTGACCTCGTAGTCCACGAGCTCGAGCGGGGAGTCCAGGTCCAGGTAGGTGGAAGCGAAGATGTCCCACATGTTCTTGGAGTTGATCTCGCCGCCCTCGGTGTCCGTGATCGCCTGCACCACGGCGGAGAACTCCGGCTGCATGGCCTTCGGCATGTTGATGCCGTGGTCCGTCTTCATGATGTAGGCCACGCCGCCCTTGCCGGACTGCGAGTTCACGCGGATCACGGCCTCGTAGGTGCGGCCGACGTCCTTCGGGTCGATCGGCAGGTACGGCACCTCCCAGACGGTCTCGCGCAGCTCCTCCCAGCGCACGTCCGTGGAGCTCGCGCCCGGGCGGACCTTCTGCGCCAGCGCGTCGAGGCCCTTGTTGATCGCGTCCTGGTGCGAACCGGAGAACGCGGTGAAGACGAGGTCGCCGCCGTACGGGTGGCGTTCCGGCACGCGCAGCTGGTTGCAGTACTCCACGGTCTGGCGGATCTTCTGGATGTCGGAGAAATCAATCTGTGGGTCCACGCCCTGGGTGAGCATGTTCAGGCCCAGCGTGACCAGGTCCACGTTGCCGGTGCGCTCTCCGTTGCCGAAGAGGCAGCCCTCGATGCGGTCCGCGCCCGCCATGTAGCCCAGCTCCGCGGCCGCGACGCCGGTGCCGCGGTCGTTGTGCGGGTGCAGCGAGAGGATGACGGCGTCGCGCTTGGCCAGGTTGCGGTGCATCCACTCGATGGAGTCCGCGTAGACGTTGGGCGTGATCATCTCCACCGTGGACGGCAGGTTGATAATCATCGGGTTCTCCGGCGTCGCACCCATGGTGTCCACCACGGCGTTGCACACCTCGAGCGCGAAATCCAGCTCCGTGCCGGTGAAGGACTCCGGCGAGTACTCCCAGCGCCAGTTGGTGTCCGGGTAATCGTCCGCAATAGTCCGGATCAGCTCGCCCGCGTCGGTGGCCAGCTGCTTAATCGCGTCGCGGTCCTTCCGGAACACCACGTCGCGCTGCAGCTTGGACGTGGAGTTGTAGAAGTGCACGATCACGTTCTTCGCGCCCGCGCACGCCTCGAACGTGCGTCGGATCAGGTGCTCGCGCGCCTGCACCAGCACCTGGATGGTCACGTCGTCCGGGATCATGTCCTGCTCGATGATCTCGCGCACGAAGTTGAAGTCGGTCTGGCTGGCTGACGGGAAGCCGACCTCAATCTCCTTGTAGCCCATCTCCACCAGCAGGTTGAACATGCGGCGCTTGCGCTCGGGGCTCATCGGGTCAATCAACGCCTGGTTGCCGTCGCGCAGGTCCACGGCGCACCACTGCGGCGCGACGGTGATTTTCTTGTCCGGCCAGGTGCGGTCCGGCAGCGTGATGTCTTCGACCTCGACGGCGAACGGCTGGTAGCGATCCACCGGCATCTGCGAGCCGCGCTGCTTATTCCAGCTCGGCTGGCCTTCGTTTCGGGGGCCGTTGGGGGTCACAATTTCGCGGGGTGCAAAAAAGTCGTGCGGAGTGGTCATTGCTGGTCCTTCTTGTTGGCGCTCTATCGAGAGCTGATCTTAAGCCACGGCCGGCAAGCCAAACTCCGCGACGGGGCGCCGGCCGTGTGATCAGGGCCTAATTCCCGCCGCGGCATAGAAGGAGGAGCTGCCGCTTCGACATGTGAGGAAGCTTACATCGGTTTCCGTATTCTTGGGGCATTTTTTGCTTTACGACGCTCATTTCAAGCGCCACCCGCCTATTCCCGCCGCTCAGGCTGATCCGGCGGGTCGGGTGGATCAGGCGGGTCGGGGAAGAGCGTCTCCATCACGCCGTACCGGTGGTAGGTGTTCACTGCTTGGCGTCCGTAGGGGGAGATCCAGATGGAGTGACCGTCGATAAGCTCGATGCGCCCCCACTTGCTGCGCGCAGTGTCGTCGTCGTTGACGGCGTTGTGGAAGGGGCAGAGGATGACCAGGTTGTCGATGTTGGTCTCCCCGCCGTCGCGCCACGCGCGGACGTGGTGGACCTGCGAGAAGTCCGCCGCGCGCTTGCAGCCGGGCCACGCGCACACGAGGTTGCGCAGGGAGGCGAGGAGGCGCTGCTCGTCGCCGGCGAAGCGGCGCAGGCGGTAGGACTTCACCGGCCCGGCGGTGGGATGCACTAGCGCGAGCTCCACGTCCTTGCCGTTGTCCAGGCCGAGACCGGCGGCGAGGTATTCGGTGCCGGTGATGGTGGTGCCGTCCGAAAGCCCGAGCAGGACGTCGTCCGCGGTGTGGCCCTCGATGGCGATGATGTCCGGAAGCGGCACCGCGATGATGGGGCGCGGTGCGGCGGGCGCGATGCCCGCGGTTGCGGTGCTGCCCGTGCCGGTTGCGGCGGTGCCCGCGCCGGTTGCGGCGGTGCGGCCGCGGAGGAGGGACATGAAGGCGTGGTAGAGCTGGGGGCCTTCGGGCTGGGACGGGTCGATGTGGGCGCGGAGGTTGGCCTCGATGTCGGCGAGGTCGCGCTCCGGGCCGTTCACGTACATGCCGCGGAAGCGGGACCGGGATCGGCCGAATCGCAGGCCGGGCTGGGGTGCGCGCTCCTCCACGGGCACGAATTCCTTCACCAGCTGCGCAAACGCCTCGTAGGTGCGCGGCGCCGCCTCCACCAAACGCTCCAGCAGTTCCATGCGCGCCCGCATGGTGCGCTGTGCCTTAGCCAGCTGTCCCAGGCGCTTCTCCACCGCCAGAAGCTGGTCCACAGAAAACCCGCCCTGGCGCGCGAGCTGCCCGCACCGCGCCTGCTGCTTGGGTGCCGCGCTCGACCCGAAGTACGCCTCGTGCAGCCGACCCCACTCGTTGATGCGCGCGGGGTTGAAGCAGGCGGCCGAAAACGCCGCGCGGTCAAAGGACGCCAGGAAGTCGAGGGCATCGGTTGACATCGCGTGGGCGACGGTCGCTGTAGTGGTCATGGTTTTGGAGGGTAGGGCTGGGAAGAAACGTCGTAAAGCATGAGCCCCGGAAGCCTGTGGATAGCTGATCAGAATTCCACAGCTTATTGAAAAAGTGCAGCTCAGCGCACCGCAGCGCGCGTCAGTTGCAGTGCGGCGACCAGCATGACGGCCACGGGCACGAGCATGAGGGCGGGGCGGACGGCGAACTCCTCGCCAAGCAGGGCGTACCCCAGCGCGAGCGCCACAACCGGCTCCCCGACCTTGCTCGCGGGCAGCGACGTGGCTAGATCGCCCGCGCCGAACGCGTACTGCTGCACCACCACGCCCGCCAAGGCGCTCACCACCACCGCCCAGAACTGCCAGCACGTGAGCAGGGCGACGACGCCGCCGCGGGCCAGCGCGTCCATCGCCACCTTGGCAAACACCGCCAGCAGCCCATAGATCGCGCCGCACGCGAGGCCGTAGGTGAGGGCTTTGGTTTGCGGGGAGCGTCGTGAAGCAAAGGCGAAAGCTCCCGCTGTGCCCAGTGCCGCCGCGGCGCACACCGCGACCCACTCCCACGCCGCGACCGCGCGCGTGCCGGGCACAGGCTTGCCGACGATCACCACACACCCAACCGCAACCGTCAGCACCACGGCCCAGAACGCCTCCGCGCGAGACATGGGCGTGCGCGCCACGTGGGCGGACAGCAGCAGCGTGAGCATGAGGGACAGCACCAGGATCGGCTGCACCACCAAAAGCGAACCGAACGCCAGCGCCGCGGCCTGAAAGGCGTAGGCCAGCAGCGCCACCCCCACGGAAAGCCACCACGCAGGCTTGCGCAGGGAGGTCAGGGGAGCGTCGTTCGCCTCGGTGCGGGCCTGGCCGGCGCGCAGGATTCGGTGGCGCCACACGGTGCCCACGGCAATGAGCAGCGCCGAGATCAGCGCGAGGATTGCCGCCAAGCCGTTGCTGTGCACGGCGCATGATATTAGCCCTCCGCTGCATGCCGGGCAGGGCGGGGCGCTATTCTTTATGGCGTTATTTATACGGACGAGACCCCAGGAAGGGTGCATCGACCATGGCCTTGATCGTGCAGAAATACGGGGGCTCCTCCCTCGAATCCGCCGAGCGCATCCGCGCGGTAGCAGAGCGGATCGCGGCCACGAAGCGCGCCGGGAACGATGTTGTGGTGGTCTGCTCCGCAATGGGCGACACGACGGACGAGCTGCTGGACCTCGCCGCCCAGGTCAACCCCACCCCGCCGGCGCGCGAGATGGACATGCTGCTGACCGCGGGCGAGCGCATCTCCAACTCGCTGGTGGCCATGGCCGTGGCAGCGCAGGGCGTCGACGTGCAGTCCTTCACCGGCTCCCAGGCCGGCGTGATCACCACCGAGCGCCACGGCAACGCCCGCATCATCGAGGTCACGCCGGGCCGCGTGCAGGACGCGATCGACCAGGGCAAGGTGGCCATTGTCGCCGGGTTCCAGGGCGTGAACCGCGACACGAAGGACGTGACCACGCTGGGCCGCGGCGGCTCGGACACTACGGCGGTGGCGCTCGCGGCGGCGCTGAAGGCGGACGTGTGCGAGATCTACTCGGACGTGGACGGCGTGTACACCGCGGACCCGCGCATTGTGCCGGACGCGCGCAAGCTGGCCCAGCTCTGCTTCGAAGAGATGCTGGAACTCGCCGCCAGCGGCTCGAAGATTTTGGTGCTGCGCAGCGTGGAGTACGCGCGGGCGTGGAACGTGCCTATGAGGGTGCGGTCGTCGTATAGCAATGATCCCGGCACGCTCATCGCCGGAGCAATGGAGGATATCCCCGTGGAAGAAGCAGTGTTGACCGGAGTTGCCACCGACGATTCGGAGGCCAAGATCACCATCCTCGGCATCGAGGACAAGCCGGGGGAGGCCGCGAAGGTGTTCCGCGCGCTGGCGGATGCGGAGATCAACATCGACATGGTCCTGCAGAACATCTCCTCCGCCGAGGACCGGAAGACGGACATCACCTTCACCCTTCCGAAGGCGGACGGCGCGCGCGGCATGGCTCTGCTGGAGCAGATGCGTGCCGACGAAGGCTGGGAGGCCATCACCTACAACGACGAGATCGGCAAGGTTTCCCTGGTGGGCGCCGGCATGAAGTCCCACCCGGGCGTGACGGCGGACTTCACCGAGGCGCTGCGTGACGCGGGCGTGAACATCGACATGATGAACACCTCCGAGATCCGCATTACCGCCGTGATCCGCCAGGGCGACCTGGCTGAGGCCGCGCGCGCGATCCACACCAAGTTCGACCTGGGCGGCGACGAGCCCGCCATCGTCTACGCCGGCACCGGCCGCTAAGGAGATTTCACATGACCACTGTTGCTGTTGTAGGCGCAACCGGCCAGGTCGGCCGCGTGATGCGCGACATTTTGGAGGAGCGCAACTTCCCCGCGGACCGCGTCCGCTTCTTCGCCTCCCCGCGTTCTGCGGGCACGAAGCTCGCCTTCCGCGGCGAGGAGATCACCGTCGAGGACCTGACCCAGGTCACCGAGGAATCCGTCGCGGATGTGGACATTGCGCTGTTCTCCGCCGGCGGCGGCACCTCGCGCGAGTGGGCGCCGGTGTTCGCGGCCGCGGGCGCGAACGTGGTGGACAACTCCTCCGCGTGGCGCAAGGACGATGAGGTCCCGCTGATCGTCTCTGAGGTCAACCCCGCTGCCGCGCAGGACCTGCCGAAGGGCATCATCGCGAACCCGAACTGCACCACGATGGCGATCATGCCGGTGGCGAAGGCGCTGCACGACGCGGCTGGCCTGAACACCATGCGCGTGGCGTCCTACCAGGCCGTGTCCGGCTCCGGCCTGGCCGGCGTGCGTGCACTCGCGGACCAGGTTGCGGGCCTTGGCGAAGGCACGGCGGACCTCGCGCGCGACGGCTCCCTCCTCGCGCCGGAGGACCTGGGGCCGTACGTGGCGCCGATTGCGTTCAACGCGCTGCCGCTTGCAGGATCGCTTGTCGACGACGGCTCCAACGAGACCGACGAAGAACAAAAACTGCGCAACGAATCCCGCAAGATTCTGGGTATTCCGGGCCTGAAGGTCTCCGGCACCTGCGTTCGCGTGCCCGTGTTCACCGGCCACACCATGGTGGTGCACGCGGAGTTCGACCGCGAGATCACCCCGGAGCAGGCCGCCGAGATCCTGGCGGGCGCGCCGGGTGTGAAGGTTGTGGACGTGCCCACCCCGCTCGCCGCCACCGGCATCGACGAGTCTCTGGTCGGCCGCATCCGCCAGGACCAGGCGGTAGACGGCAACCGCGGCCTGGTGTTCGTGGTGTCCGGCGACAACTTGCGCAAGGGCGCCGCGCTGAACACCATCCAGATCGCGGAACTTTTGGTCTAAGGCCTCGCGGGGGCGCCAAGATTCGGGCGTCGTAAAGCAAAAAGCCCCTGACGGGGCTTTTTCTATCGCTCGTCCGCGGCTTCCTCGGCCTCGTCGGCTGCGATGAGCTCGTCGATGGTGGTGTCGTTCCACGGCTCGTCCGGTTCGTACTCGTCCTGGGTGACGGGCTCGGTATAGCTGACGTAAACCACGTCGCGGCCGACGTCCTCGGGGTCGAACTCCACCTCCTCGTCCGCCATGAGCTCCTGCGTGACGGATTCCTCCAGGGCCTCGGACAGCGTCTCATCGTCCACGACGGACATGGAGGTGACGTGCTCCAGCTCGCGCTCGTCGTTCTTGGTGAAGCGCTCGCGCGGGTCCATCTTCATGCGGGTGAGCTCCATCGCGCGCTTGCGGCGCTGCTCCTCCTTGCGCAGCTTGGGCAGGCCGCCCAGCCAGCCGAAGGTGACCACCACAATCAGGATCAAGCCCATGTAGCCCAGGATCGGATACACCACGGACACCAGCGTCTGGAAGCCCACGAAAGACAGCGCGAAGCCGACCAGGCAGGCGATGATGTAGATGCGCTTGAAGCTGCCTTCGCGGCCGCGGGACAGGCGCTTGCCCAGCGCGTAGAACATGCCCAGCGAGGTGGCGAAGATCATGCCGAAGATGATCAGCGCCATGATGGTGCCCAGCGTCGGGTTCAAGTGCGTGATCAGGGTGAGCAGGGGCATGTCCTGGCCCTGCACAACGTCGATCTTGACCAGCAGGGACACGGCCAGCAGCATGAGCATGACCAGGTAGCCGATGCCGCCGAACAAGCCGCCGAGGCCCGCCGCGCGCGTGTTCAGCTCATTACCGCCGATCACCAGCGCCATGGACGCCACGCAGATGACGTTCAGGCCGGTGTAGTTCAGCGCGGAGATCCACCAGTTAGGCAGCGTGGTGTCCACGTGGGTGGCGGCGTAGTCATTGAGCGCGTTCCAATCCGGGTGCGCGTTAATCAGCGTCCAGCCGCAGCCGATGATGATGAACAGCAGCAGGAACGGGGTCAGCGCGCCGATCGCGCCCGTGACTTTGTCAACGTCCAGCATGCCGAAGCCCAGCGTGGCCGCCAGCATGGCCACTGCACCCACCCACACCGGGAGGCCGAACTGCTGGTTCAAGTTCGCGCCGGCGCCGGCAAACATGACGAAACCGATGGAGAACAGCGTGGTAATCGTGGCGATGTCCAGGATCCACGCCGTGATCTTCGTGCGCGAGATCGGCTCCAGCACCTCCATGTGCTCCTGCGCGCGGAAGTAGGATCCGAGCTGCAGCAGCGTCACGCCGGCGATGAGCATCAGTGCCGAGGAGAGCACCGCGCCCCAGATGCCCTGGGTACCGAAAGCCGAGAAGTAGAGCATCGCTTCCTGGCCGGATGCGAAGCCGGCGCCCACAAGGGTGCCGATGAATGCGAATGAAATTAGTGTTGCGGTTCTGAGCATGAGCGCTCGATTCTCCTTGCGCGCACATGCCGGCGCGCTATAAGGGGCAAAAGTGGTCGGATCAAGTGTAGCGAAGCCTCCCGGCTACTCGCCCGCCACCAAATCCCGCCGCGCCCGCGCGACGCGGGAGCGGATGGTGCCCACGCGCACGCCGGCGATCTTCGCCGCCTCCTCGTACGTGTACCCCAGCACCTGTGTGAGCACGAGTGCTTCCCGACGCTCGGGCGCCAGCGCCTCCAGCATCGCACGCGCGTCCATCACCTCGAGCCACACGTTCGGGTTGTCTGGGCTGGGCTGTGCGGAGGCCACATCGTCGTACTCCGCCTGGGATTTCCGCGGCCGCGCCATGTCGTGGCGCACGGAATCCACCCACGTCCGCCGCGCCAGGGACAAGAGCCAGGTGCGTGCCGACGATCGCCCAGCGAACCTCGGCAGCGACTTCAACACGCGGAGGTAGGTCTCCTGCGTCAGGTCGTCGGCGTATTCGCGGCCGGCGAGGTGGGCGAGCAGGCGCCACACGTCGTCCTGCGTGTGCGCGATGAACTCGGTGAGCGCGGCCTTGTCGCCCCGGCCGGCCCGCAGGGCCAGGTCGGTGACGTAGGCGTCGTCGGTCCTGCTCACGTTGCGAAAGACTACCAAACGAAAACGCGCCTAAGATTGAATGCGACCGTACTTATTTATTGACCAATGGAGGACAGCACTATGGCTGACCAGCAGAAGCCCGGCCAGGAGCAGTCGCAGGCAGAGCCGATCGTCGCACGCGGCGAGCGCCCGGCCGGCGACGGCCGCACCACCACCCTCGGCGGCGTGCCCGTCGCCAGCGAGAACATCTCCGTGACGCAGGGCCGCCAGGGCGCGAACGCGATGACGGACATTCACCTGATTGAGAAGCTCGCGCACTTCAACCGCGAGAACGTGCCGGAGCGCATCCCGCACGCGAAGGGCCACGGCGCGTTCGGTGAGCTGCACATCACCGAGGACGTGTCCAAGTACACCAAGGCCAAGCTGTTCCAGAAGGGCACCGTCACCCCGATGGCCGCCCGCTTCTCCGCAGTTGCCGGCGAGTCCGGCGCGCCCGACACCTGGCGCGACGTGCACGGCTTCGCCCTGCGTTTCTACACCGAGGACGGCAATTACGACATCGTGGGCAACAACACCCCGGTGTTCTTCCTGCGCGACGCGATGAAGTTCCCGGACTTCATCCACTCCCAGAAGCGCGACCCGGCATCCGGCCTGCGTTCGGATGAGATGCAGTGGGATTTCTGGTCCCGCACCCCGGAGACCCTGCACCAGGTGACCTACCTGCTGGGCGACCGCGGCACCCCGAAGACCAGCCGCCACCAGGACGGCTTCGGCTCCCACACCTTCCAGTGGATCAACGAGGAAGGTGACGCGGTGTGGGTCAAGTACCACTTCAAGACTCGCCAGGGCTGGGAGTGCTTCACCGACGCCGAGGCCACCGAGAAGGCCGGCACCGACCCGGACTTCCACCGCGAGGATCTGTTCAAGTCCATCGAGCGCGGCGATTACCCGATCTGGGACGTCAAGGTGCAGATCATGCCGTTCGAGGACGCCGCCACCTACAAGTACAACCCGTTCGACTTGACCAAGGTGTGGAGCCAGAAGGACTACCCGCTGCAGGACGTGGGCTACTTCGTGCTCAACCGCAACCCGAAGAACTTCCACGCGCAGATCGAGCAGATCGCGATGGATCCGTCCAACCTGGTGCCGGGCGTGGGCCTGTCCCCGGACCGCATGCTGCAGGCGCGCATCTTCGCCTACGCGGACCAGCACCGCTACCGCATCGGCACGAACTACAACGACTTGCCGGTGAACCAGCCGCTGACGGACGTGAACACCTACGCCGAGCGCGGCTCCATGGCCTACTTCTTCAACAACGAGGGCGAGCCGAACTACTCCCCGAACCGCACCGACAAGGGCATGGGCTACCTGGACAACGGCGAGGATTCCTCCTCCATGCAGGATTACGGCCAGGCCTCGAACCTGTACGTGAACCCGGACCCGCACGGCACCGATCTGGTGCGCGCGGCGTACGTGAAGCACGAGCTTGACGACGATTCCTCCCAGGCCCGCAACCTCTACGAGAACGTGTTCGACGATGCGGCCAAGAAGCGCTTCGTGGACAACATCACCAACAAGATGCTGGCCATCGAGAACAAGGACGTGGAGGAGCGCACCTTCAAGTACTGGGGCATGATCGGCGACGAGCTGGAGCAGCAGCTGCGCTCCGAGCTGGGCCGCAAACGGGCCGCGGCGGAGCGCGGCGACAGGGACAAGGCGGACAAGCAGGCTTCCACCGCCAACCCCTAAGCCCTTATTGCTCGCCTGAGGGCGATTAGAGAAGAAACCCAGCCAGCTTCGTGTTGGCTGGGTTTTTCCTGTTTAAGTTCTCCGAACGTTCACCTCCGGGCCACCGAATCATCATCTCTTTCCCGTAATGTCTCGCGTACCTGTGCCTGGCACGCGGGCGCACGATCAGATGAGGTTGGGTGAGCATGAGTAAAGATACTGGCGGGTCGACCGCCGTTCGTTTGGAAGACAACGTGGAGCAGCAAAGCTCCGACTCGGACTTTGAGAAGCAGTTCGAGGAAGAAAAGAAGGATCCATTGGGCTTCCTGCCGTTCACCGGCACCGCGAAGTCCGTCGCTGAGTGGGTAGCGGTCGCCCTCGCAGTGTGGCTGCTTCTTAACGGTGTGGGCATGATCGGCGACGGCTTCAAGATGGCCGCCGGCGACCAGGCCAAGCAGCTGTTCGCGTTCGCCGAGAACCCGTTCGTGGGTCTGGCGATCGGTATTATCACCACCGCAATTATCCAGTCCTCTTCGACCACCACGTCGATTGTGGTGGGCATGCTCGCCGGCGGCCTCCCGCTGGAGATCGCGGTGCCGATGCTCTTCGGCGCCAACATCGGTACCTCGGTGACGTCCACGCTGGTTGCGGTGGGTCTGGCCGGCAACAAGCGCCAGTTCCGCAACGCGTTCTCCATGGCGACGGTGCACGACTTCTTCAACCTCCTCGCGCTACTGATCTTCTTCCCGCTGGAGCTGTTCTTCGGCGTGCTGTCCAAGTCGGCGCAGGCAATCGCGCCGTCCTTGTCCGGCCAGGGCGACAACCCGGTGGCCAGCGTGTTCAACGTGGTGGGCGACTTCATTGACACCATCACCGAGCCGCTGGTGAGCTTGGCGACGGGCCTCGTCGAGCCGCTTGGCAACGTGTGGGGCGGCGTCATCCTCGCTGTGCTGGGTATCGTGCTCATCCTGGTGTCCATCAGCTTCATCGGTAACCTGCTCAACGCCCTGCTGGTGGGCCGCGCGCAGGAGATCCTTCACGCAGCGCTGGGCCGCGGCGTGTTCACCGGTGTGCTCTCCGGTGCGCTGATCACCGCGATTGTGCAGTCCTCTTCCACCACCACCGCGCTTGCTGTGCCGCTGGCCGGCTCCGGCAAGTTCAAGGTGCGCGAGCTGTTCCCGTTCGTGGTCGGCGCAAACATCGGTACCACCATCACCGGCCTGATCGCGGCGTTCTCCGCGTCCGGTGTGGAGGCAGAGGCCGCTATGACCGGTGCGCTGGTGCACACCATGTTCAACCTCTTCTCCGCGATTGTCATCCTGGGTATCCCGTTCCTGCGTGAACTGCCGCCCACCGGCTCGGACTGGCTGGCCAAGATGGCGGACCGCAACAAGATCTACGTCTTCGTCTGGGTCGCCGGCGTGTTCTTCGTCATCCCGATCCTGGCCGTGATCATCTCCAACGCCCTGTCCTAAAGAAAGCGAGTACAAGCCATGACTAATCCGAACATGCACCTCGACCCGACGGACCCGGACTTCGACCTCGGTCCGCTCGCGGCAGAGCTGATCAACAATGAGGCCCCGGATGCGGCGCTGGAGGCGCTGCTCAACGAGCTGGAGGAAACCGCCGCTGAGCTGCGCACCGAGCTGGAGGCCCGCCAGGGTGCCCGCACTGAGGCGAAGCGGTCCCACCTCACCCCGGAGCAGGAGGCGGAGCTTCAGAACGTGCCGCACTACATGGCCACCAACAAGGGCAGCTGGATGAACCTGTTCAAGCTGCTGCGCGAGTTCCGTACCGAGATGCGGGAGGGCGGCAAGTAATGAAGCGCATTTACGCCGCCCTGCCGCTCGCGGCAGCCATGCTGCTCACCGGTTGCTCCACTGAATCCAAACCGGCTGGAGACGGTGTTATTGACATCACCGGTTCCGCCACCGTGGAGCCGATCACCCGCTTCATCGCGGAGCGCACCGACACCCCGGTCAACCTCACCTCCGAGGGCTCCACCGACGGTTTCCAGGTGTTCTGCAAGGGCGAATCCGACATCAACGATTCCTCCGTGGCCATCCCGGCCGAGGACCAGAAGCTCTGCGCGGATAACAAGGTGGAGTTCATCGAGCTGCCGATCGCACTCGACGCGATCACGCTGGTGAAGAACGACCAGAACACCTGGGCGCAGGACCTCACCATCGACCAGCTGCGCGAGATCTGGTCCGCCGAGTCCTCCGTGTCCAAGTGGTCCGACCTGGACCCGAGCTGGCCGGATGAGGAAATTGTGCTCTACGGTCGCCCGGAGGGTTCCGGTACCCTCGGCGTGTTCACGGCCACCGTGCTGGACGGCGAGAAGATCCGCGAGGACTACAAGGCTACGGATGACATCGACGAGCTCTCCGGCTGGATCGCCGACGACGTCAACGGCCTGGGCTTCATGGGCGTGGGCAACTACCTGGCCACCGAGGGCTCCATCCGCGACCGCATCGGCAACGTGTCCGTCGACGGTGTTGCCCCGGGCCGCGAGGAGACCCAGTCCGGCGAGTACCCGCTGTCCCGCCCGCTGTTCATCTACGTGAGCAAGAAGTCGGCTGAGGCGGAGACCGTGGAGACGTTCGTCACCGAGTACCTCAACCGCGTCGAGGCCGCGCTGCCGCGCGTGTTCTTCTACCAGCTGCCGGAGGAGGATTACACCGCTGCCAAGGAGCGTTTTGAGAAGCGCACCGTGGGCGCGGATGATCGCTGGCAGGGTTAGTTCGAGCGGACGTCGATAAGCAAAAAGCCCCTTCGGGGGCTTTTCTTCTGCGGTGGGTAGGGTGGAGGTATGACAACTTTCAAGAAAACCTCTGCCCTGACCGCAACTGTGCTCGTTTCCGGCGCGCTACTCGCCGGCTGCGGTTCCAGCGAGTGGGACGGTACGTGGACCGGCGACATCACCGCCACCAACGCTGAGACCGGGGGCGGCACGGCAACCGTGACCGTCAAGGGCGGCGATTGCTCCTGGACCATGACGGAGACCACCGGCGAAACCAACGACGCCAAGTGCAAGCAGTCCGGCGAAGACTTCAAGCTCGCCGACCCGCTGACGGGCCAGGACCTGAAGTACACCGGCCAGGTGACCAACGACACGCTGACACTGACCCCGCAGAACGACGCCGCGGAGAAGGTCGGCGTGATGGTGCTGCAGCGCTAGTGGTTGGCGTTAGTGTCCAGCTTGTCGGTGACGGTGACGCCGTAGATGGAGCGGCCCATGACGAAGCTGCCGACGGAGCCGATGATCCACACGCCGGCGACAGCGATCACCGCCATGAGGAACTCGCCCAGCCGGAACCCGTAGGTGCCCCAGGAGTAGATGAGCTTGGCTAGAACGAGCGTGGGGAATGCGAGGCACACGAGTGGGCCGAGCAGGTTCGCGCGGGTCAGCGCGTCCGGCGCGCGCAGCTGCAACAGCACGGTGGCCACAACGTAGACGGTGGAGATGACCACCAGCGCGACGACGATGATTTCCAGGACAGTCATTAGCGGCGCCCCCTCGAGATAATGCGGGCCATGGAGATGGTGGGAATGACGCCGCAGACCAGGGCGGCGAGGATGGCGACGTCGTAGCCGATCATGGTCTCGCGCACCAGCGTCCAGACCAGGAAGATGGCGATCATGGCGTAGAACACGAAGTCCGCCATCACGGCGCGCGAGAGTTCGTCGCGCGTCAGAATCACTGCGCCGAGGCCAATCAACAGCGCGGCGGCCATGATGATCATGCAGACGGCCATCACGGTTTCAAATGGGGTGGCAAACATTTAGTCCATCCTCTCTGCCGGCGGGACGTGGGCCGCAGTCGGCGCGCCGTGGTCCTTGTACGGCTCCCAGGCGACGCTAGCAGCGTCGAACGGAATTGCCTTGACCTTGGGGTTGACGTGCTCCTCCATGTCGGCCAGACCCTCGATCACGTCGACTGGGTCCGCGCCGAACGCGGCCTGCACAATCAGCACCTCGGCGGCATCGTCCGCCGTGCGGTGGCGCAGACCCACGGACAGGGTGCCGGGGGTGACGGTGATGGAGGTGGAGAACCAGAAGATCTCCCAGTCCGTCTTCAGGCGCAGCGGGTAGTAGATGATCACGGGTTCAAGCCCCGTCCTTGGCTTGAACGCGGCGACCACGGCCGCCCAACCCGCTACGAAGATCTCTTTGATGATCCACAGCGTGTACTTCATCGCGTGCAGCATTTAACGTCCTCCCTGGTACACGCCCACGGCGTCGGTGCCCAGCACGGCCGTGGTGTACTGGTCCACGTTCAGCAACGCGTCGGCGCCGCTGGTGGTGATGCCCCACATCTGCCCGGCAAAGATGAACATTGCCAGGGACAGGAGCATCATGCTTAACGACGGCAGCAAATACGGCCACCGCACATTCAACGCAGCCGGGTAGTGCTGCATCGGGCGGCCCCAGAAGACCTTGCGCCAGACGCGCATCATGGACAGCAACGCGCCGAAGGACGCGACGATGATGGTGCCGATGACTACCCACGACGTGACGTCGCTAGGCTTCGCCGCGGCGAGCATGATGGTCACCTTGCCGAAGAGGCCGGAGAACGGCGGGAAGCCCACGATGGAGAACGCGCCGGCCACGAACACGGCCGAAGTGATCGGGTCGCGCCGGGCGAGGCCGGAAAGCTTGCTCATGGTGCCGGTGCCGTAGGTTTCCTCGATCGCGCCGGAGTTCAGCGTGAGCGCGCCGACGGTGATCATGTGGTGCAGCGTGTACAACAGGCCCGCGGCGAGCGCGTAACGGGCTTGCTCGCCGCCCCCGCCGGTGAAGGCGAGCATGACCAGGATGAACGGCATGCCGTTGACCATCTGGTACGCCAGCACGCGGCGGATGGTGCTTTCCGCCAGACCGGCGAAGCCGCCGATGAGCATGGAGATGACCATGATGACGATGATCAGGGTGTTCCACCGCTCATCCATGTCGAAGACGACCACCCAGATGCGGTAGAGCATGTACACCGCCACCTTGGTGTGCAGGCCCGAGAAGAGCCCCATGACGGCCGCGGAGGTGGAGGGGTAGGTGCGCGGCAGCCAGGTGTGCACCGGGAAGACACCGGCCTTCGCCGCGATGGCGATGACCACAATGCCCATCGCCACCGTCACCGGGCCGTTGCCGGCGGCGGCGCCGCGCAGGGCCGCGATGTTCACGGCCCCGGCCACGCCGTAGACGTAGCCGACGCCGAGCACCAGAAGCGTAGAGGCCGCCAGGTTCACCAGCACGAAGGCGCGGGCGGACAGGAGGCGGTGGCGGGTACCCGTCATGGCGATCAGGCCGTAGGAGGGCAGGAGCATGACCTCGATCATGACGAAGAAGTTGAACAGGTCCGCGGTGAGCAGCGCGCCGGAGACACCGGTGATAAGCACCAGCGTCAGGGGCGTGAAGTAGCGGGCCTGCGTCTCGCCGGCCACGATGGCAAACCAGTTGGATGTGAGCGCCACGATCATGGTGGTGACCAGCATGATGGCGGAGAATTGGTCGCCGGCAAAGGAGATGCCCACGCCGGCTTGGTAGCCGCCGACGGTGTGGCTGATCGTGCCGTGCTCGCCGGTGTAGAGGTACAGCCAAACACCGCCGGCGAGGTTGATGGCCGGGATGATGATTGAAAGTGCGTCGTTGAGCGCCTTGCTCGGGGAAAGCGCCGTGACGGCGGAGATGATCAGCGGGAGCGCGACGAAGATGGGCAGGATTGCGTCTGCGGTCATCGTTCGGTCACCTCCAGGGAGCGGTCAACGGTCTCAAGGACTTCCATGTCGTGGATGGCGCGCAGCTTGCGCGGGTTGAGGCGGGCGGTGCGCCCGGCGGTGGACAGGGCGGACGGGGAGAGCTCCATGTGGCTGTAGCCGGAGTCGGTGCCGGTGGGCTGATCCTTCGTGTCGTCGTCCTTGCCCAAGGATGCGAGCATGAGCAGGATGGTCGTGGTTGCCATCGCAATCACGATGGCGGTGAGCACGAACGCCTGCGGCAGCGGGTCGGACATGTCTTCCAGCGCGGTGCGGGAGGGGAACGCCTCGCCGCGCCACGCGCCTACTCCCGCGGCGAGCAGGGTGAGGTTGGCGGCGTGGCCGAACAGGGACATGCCGAACACCACGCGCACCATGCCGCGTTGCATGACCAGGTACACGGAGCCGGCGGTTAGGACTGCGATTGTCAGTGCCATCACCATGGTTAATCAAGCTCCTTCGACAGGACGGATCGGGGGGCCTCGGCCGGGTTGAGCGGTGACGGGTGGGCATCCACGGCATTTTCGGGGTGCTCCGGCTCGGGGACGTTGGGCAGCGGGTTTTCTGCCTCGCTGCGGGTGTACACCAGCTCCGAGACCTCCGCGCCGGGGCGCAGGTAGCCGCCGAGGGAGTTGATGGCCTGGGTGACCATGCCAACCACGCACATGTAAATGCCGGCGTCGAAGATCATGGCCGTGGTGAAGTGCTGGCCCAGGATTTCTCCGTAGATGGAGTACATGAAGCCGCCCTCGATCAGGCCCAGGAAGCCGGACGAGATGGCGACGATGATGCCCCAGCCGATCAGGCGCACCGGGGTCTTCTCGTTGACCACGGTGGTGTCCGCGCCGCGGGAGAGGTAGTTCAGCGCGAAGCCGGTGGCAAGCACAAGTGCTGCGACGAAGCCGCCGCCGGGGGCGTTGTGGGCGCGGAAGAAGATGACCACGGAGAGCACTACCAGGACCGGCAGCACCATCGCGGCGGCCTTGCGCAGGGGCAGGGTGTTGAACTGGGATTGGCCGAACGGGCGCGGGCGGGTGCCGGCCTCGAACTTGTGGCGCGGCATGGAGGACGTCACCGCCATGATCACCACCGCGGCCATGCCCAGCACGGACAGCTCGCCCAGGGTGTCAAAGCCACGGAACTCCACGATAATCACGGCCACGATGTTGTCCGCGTGCGTTTCCAACCCGCCCTCGGTGAGGAACCACAACGCCAGCTCGGAGCGCTCGCGGCGGCCCAGCAGGCTCCACACGCCTAGGAAAGCGGTGATGCCGGCCAGGGCGGCGAACACCGTCGCGGTGACCTGCCTGCGCTTCGGAGTCTCCGGGAACATGCGCGGCTGGAAGCGCAGCACCATGAGCATGACCACGACGGTGAGCGCCTCCACCAAGAACTGGGTCAGCGCCACGTCCGGCGCGCCCAGCATGAACATCTGCAGCGTCATGCCCACGCCCACGGTGCCCAACAGCACGGTGGTGGCCAGGCGGGAGCGCGTGCGGCACATGCCCACCACCGAGGCGGCGATGATGGCGAACGGGATGAGGTCCCACCACACGTCGATGCCTTCCGCGCGCGGGGCGAGCGGCACGCCGTCCACGCCGTCTGTCAGCAGCGCCGTGGACAGGCCAAGCGCGACTACCAGGAAGAACAGCGGGAACAGGTGGCGCGACGGGTTGAAACCGTCCGCGATGGAGCCCAAGTGCTTGCCGACGCTCGTAGCAGTACGGTTCACCTCACTCAGGATCTCGTTGCCGTTGGTGGGCAGAAGCTCCTTGTTCTCCACGCGAGCGAAGAAGGGCTTGCGGGCGAAGAGCACGAAGAGGATGCCGGCGGCCAGCACGATCATGGAGACGATGAACGGGGCGTTCACGCCGTGGAAGATGTGCAGCTCGGCTTCGTACGCCTCCCCGGTGATGGCGGTGACGCCGTTGGACACCAGGTTGCCTACCCGCGGGAGCATGAACGGCACGACGGCGGACATCAAGCCCGGCAGCGCCGCCGGCAGCCAGAGGCTCACCGGGGCCTCGTGCACGTGCGACATGTCCTTCGGGCCGTCCACGAACGCGCCGAAAACAATCTTGGCGGAGTAGAGGAAGGTGAGAAACGCCGCGATACCGGCAACCACCAACAGGATCATGCCCTGCGGGTTGTCTTGCAGCGCGGCAAGGATGGATTCCTTGGACACGAAGCCGAACAGCGGAGGCACCGCGGCCATGGATGCCGCGGCGACGACGGTGGAGGCGAAGGTGAACGGCATCTTGTTGTACAGCGGGCCCAGGCGGCGGATGTCGCGGGAGCCGGCCTCGTGGTCCACCACGCCGATGAGCATGAACAGCGAGGACTTGAACAGGGCGTGCGCAAGCGTGTGCGTCAACGCCGCGGCCAGGGCAACGGGGGTTCCCACGCCTATGGCGGCGACGATCCAGCCCAGGTGGGACACGGTGGAGTACGCCGTGAGGTGCTTCAGGTCCGTCTTGGTAATGGCGAAGGTGGCGGACATCAGTGCCGTGAACAGGCCGGTGATAATCAGCAGCCAGTTCCACTCGGGGGTCGCAGCAAAGACCGTCGAAAAGCGGAGCAGCAGGTACACGCCCGCCTTGACCACGGCGGCGGCGTGGAGGAACGCGGAGACCGGGGTGGCCGCGGCCATTGCCTCGGGCAGCCAGAAGTGGAAGGGGAACTGCGCGGCCTTGGTGAAGGCGGACAGCGCGATGAGCACAGCCAAGCCGGTGACCAGCTTGGAATCCTGCGCCCAGAAATCGGCCGCCAGGATGCCGGACAGCGAGGTGGTGCCTGCCTGCACCGCCGCGATGGCCAGTGCGGTGAGCAGCGTCAGCCCGCCGAAGAAGGTGAGGATCAGCGTGCGGTAGGAGCCGGCCTCGCCCGAGGAGCCGGAGCGCGCGATGAGCATGAAGGACGCGATGGAGACGAGCTCCCAGCCAATGAAGAGCAGCACCACGTCGTTGGCCAGCACCAGTAGCAGCACTGACAGGGTGAACGCCGTCATGATGGTGTAGAAGCTCGTGTTGCCTTCGCGCTTTGGCAGGTAAGCGGCGGAATACAGCATCACTACACCGCCGATGGTCAGCGCCAGCAGCGCGAAGAAGATGCTCAGCCCGTCCGCGCGCAGCGCAACGTTGACAGCCGCGCCGGTGCCCAGCACATCCCGGGCCCATTCGAAGCCCCATTCCAGCACACCCCCTTGCCTAATGGTGGGGTACTTGGACGCAAGCACTCCCGCGGCGGCGAAGAACACCAGCGCGATGGGGTAGCCTGCGGCGCGGTCCATGACGCGCACGAGCGGAGGCGAAAGCACCACTGTTAACGCCACAAGCCCGACGGCGAGGGGAAGTGTCATGGGAATCCTCTTTAGGTCGCTTCGTCTCTACAGCAGCGTTTTCGACACTAGCAGGTCAAATGGCGGGCAGTACTCACGTGAAATCCAGCTCGCCCCAATGCAATCCGCACAATTCGGGCAGGCGGTGCGTCCTACCAGGAAAATGTGGTGACGGGTGTTAAATGCTGTGGCATGGCATCGGGCAACAGTCTGCGGGTAGTGTGCGCCGTTTTGGCGTTGGTTGTCGGCGCACTTTTACCGATGTCCCCGGCGAGCACGTGGGCCAACCTTGCGGCCGACGCAGAGGTCTCGGGCGCCCCCCAGTTAGGCGCGGAGAACCTGGGCGAGGCCCGCCGCGCCGCCGGCGACGCAGGCCAGCAGGCGGCGCTGCTCAAGGTGGGCGCAGGCCAGCTCGCCTCAGGCGTGGGGGAGGCGGAGGCGCAGGTGCAGCAGCTTATCTCCGCCATCTCCGCCGCCCAAGCCGGCGCCCAGCAGCTGTCTGCCGGCATGGTGGAACTGCAGGCCGGCACCGGCCAACTTGGCAGCGGCGCAACCGAGTTGGCGGACGCGATTGGGCAAGTGGTTGAGCAGGTCACCAGTTTTGAGGCGGTGCGCGGGCAGATCCTCGCGGCAATTGACCGCACACTTACCGGCTTAGAGGACGCGCAGGACCCGGACGCGCTCGCTGCCCGAGACTCCCTCCACGCTTTGCGGGAGCAGGTTGTCACCGCCCAGCTCCCGCCCGATGTTGCGGATCGCCTGCACCAGCTTCGGGACGGTTCCCGCCAGCTGGCGAACCAGCTCGCCGTGCCGGGGTACGCGTACCACGACGGTATATATACAGCCACTAACGGCGCCGCCGACCTTGCCGCCGGGTTGAGTGAGCTGTATGCGCAAACCAGCCAGGCCACCGAGGGCGTGGGCGAACTTGTTGCCGGCGTGCAGCAAATCGACCGGATGTCTCAGCTGAACAACGACAAAGTCGCGGCTGTTCGCGCGGCGCTGCCCGTGCCCGTGGCCGCCCCGAGCGCCGCGGACAGCACCGACGGTGCGGCCGCGACGCGCTCAACCCTCGCGCCCGTTGCTGCGATGTTGCTTGCGGCGATGACGGTGTTCAGCGGCACGGCGCTCGCATCTGTCCTCACCTTTGGCGCCCGCCGGTGGATCTTGCCCCTTGGGGCGCTCACCGTCGCCGCCGCCGGCACGGTCTTGGCTGGGGTGATAGGGACGGGGCTAGGTGCGCAGCAGTACGCCGTCGCGTTCGCAGCACTGCTCCTCGGCACCCTTGCTTCGGCGGGACTCGCGGGTGTGCTCACGCGGTGGCTCGGTACTGGTGCTGGCTTCGGCCTCGCCGGGGTTTTCGCCCTTGCGCAGACCGGCCTTGTGGGGTGGGTGTGGCGCACTGCCACGACCGCGCAGGTGGACACGCTGTGGGTGAGCCTGTCGCAGGCGGCGCCGATGCACTGGGCGACGACGGCGGTTTCTGCTGCGTGCAACGGTGGCGACTACCAGGGCATTGTCTCCGCCCTGCTGCTGAGTGCGCTGCTCGCCGCCGCGGGGCTGGCGGGTGCGCGCGGGCGCGGTTAAACAGCGCTTCTGGAGTATTGCGGGGAGTGTTGGTGCGCCCCGTCCCACCGGTGTGTCTGAGTCCACATTCCTTCTGATTGTGACCGGCATCATAGTGTCGGTTCACGCTTCCTCGACCTCTATTTGTGCTGGTGTGCTCTAGCTGGGCTTATGTCCGTGCGCGGCAAGGCGGGGCGGGAGGTGGTGGCCAAAAGGGGTCCGTGCTGGCCTTTGCGGGCCTCTGCCGGGCGAGGAAAAGAAATATGATCTTTTAATCGATGTGAATAAACGGTAGACTAATGCCGTTTAACAATGAGATTAATGCGCTCAAAATGTGCGGAGTGCCCAAATGGTTGAGGGCGGCTCTGCGAAAATTCCTAAGGAGTATCAATGACTAATTCTACCCAGCGAGGGCGCAAGCCCCGCCGTTCGGGCGTTGCTGCGGCATCCGCTGTTTCTTTGGCGCTCGGCGCTTTCAGTGTTGTGGGCCCGGGGCCCCTCGCCTCTGCACAAGAGTCCCTGACCGGCGGTATCCGAGGCGCCGACGGCTCCAAGGTGATCAACACAGGCAAACAACTCGAGTCTGACCTGGATGCGGGGTCGTGTCTGGTCATGTCAGAGACGGGGTCGCGAAAGGGAAGCCAGGCGGGTTTCAGCTGGGACAGGCTTGAGCCGTCCAACGCTACCACCAACACACGCACCTGGGGCGTGTCCGTCGCCTTCGATAACTCGCAGGACCGCACGTTTGCTTACTGGGAGTGGAGTAGCGCCAGTCTAAATACGGCTCCCGTCACGCTTGGATCCGTGCCGGCAGCGCCTGCCGGGGAACCCCTGGGGACGGACGTCGCAGCATCCGACCGGGCCAACGAAAAACTTGAGATTACCGATGGCCCCCAAATTACCTACGGGTTGAAGTCGGCTCTCTCAGAGGCGGAGGTAGAGAAATTCGCCCAGGCTGGGGCGGACTCTCGCGTGCGTTACGTGTGGAAAGACCAGTACACCAGAGACAAAAATTTTAACAGCAGGCTCCAAGCCACGACCAATTCATTTTTCATTGCCCTGGTCAACCCGTGGCCGAACGAGAACAACGAATGCAACCCCATCAAAGTGGATTGGGATAGCATCCAGCAACACGTGATTGTGCCGGGTGAGGAGACCAAGGTCGGCCACATTGACGTCCCTGAACTCTCGGACGGCAGCTACCAAGGTCGGCCACATTGACGTCCCTGAACTCTCGGACGGCAGCTTCGACAAGGCCTCGCTGTCCCGCATGGTTGTGGAGGCCTATGACGGCAACGGCGAGTACATCGCTTCCAGCGACACCTCCGCTTCGGGCGGTGACAAGCAGCTGCTGCGTGTCGACGACAACGGTGACATCTACTACACCTGGCCCGAATACCGCGGAACTGGACTGGCGGCCGATAAAAACGTGCAGTTCTCCGTCGTGGCGCGTTTATTGGCCCTTATGCCAAAGCTTTCGACAGCTCAAATTCGTTGCCGCGCTACAGCACGGCGAATGAGATCAGCAGAAACACCATCTCGCTCGACGACACGGAGTACCACGACCCGCAGTACGACAAGCGCGAGAAAACATTCACTTCCGGCATCGAGGCTGACGGCAGTCTGACGGATCAGCCGCAGCAGGTCGTGTTCAAGCAGGTCCCGGACTTGATCGCGGACCTGGTGAAAGATAAAGGCGCCGGTGGCTTCAATGCCAAGGTTCAACTGGACGAGCGATACGTTTTCGCGGGCTGGACCGCCGAGATGGATCCGGCGACCTACGATGTCACCGTCACCGCTCCCGCGAATGCTGAGCCCGGTACCTTCGCGCAGCCGAGGGTCGTCGTGGAGTACTCGAACGGCTCGAAGGATGAGCTGAGCCTCCTCGTGATCGTTGATCCGAACAACACCCAGGTCACTGATTTGGTGCGCCCGGGCCTCTCCAAGGGCAAGGTGACTGATCCCATCACCGCCCAGATCGCTCTGAAGCCCATTATGAAGGGCTACAAGGCGGTCCACCCGGCGAAGTATGAGGTTGACCCGGCCACTGTTCCGGCCGGCTGGACCGTGACCGTCGACAACACGGGCAAGGTCACCGCAGTTGCTGACGAATCCGTTGCGCCGGGTTCCGTCATCACGCCGAAGATAACGGCGACCTACCCGGACGGCACCGACGACGTGGTCGAGCCCCAGTTCCAGGCAATCGTGGACGTCAAGATTCCCGATTACGACACGGTGACCAACAAGCCGAACTCCGACGTCACGTTGACACCTGCGATCCCTGAGCGCGGTCTCAGCGGTAACACCACCGACGAGGCTCCGCAGCGCTACACCTTCGAAGACGGCACGACTACGCTCACCCATACGGATGACAGCGGCACGTGGACGCTCAAGATCAACGAGAGCACGGGTGTTATCACCACGACGATTCCGAAGACAGCGCCCGAAGGCTACGTCCTGAACGTTCCGGTTCTCGCGCACTATGAGCAGGAGAAGCCGCAGAAGGTGAAGGGCACCATCGTCGTCATTAAGGGCGACCTTGCTCCCGTCTACTCTGTGGAGACCACCGGTCCGGGCAAGGCAGTCAACCATCAGATCGCGGATGCGCCGGAAGGTTCGACGTTCTCCTTCGGCAAGAACCCTGACGGCTCGCCGATCACCGAGATGACAACCGAAGACGGCTGGATGTACACGATCGACCCGACAACCGGTGTCGTCTCATCCACCCCGCCGGCTGACGCCAAGCCGGGCGACAAGAACACCGCAACCGTCAGAGTTGAAACCGTGGAAGGTTCGGTCGCCCAGGTTCCCGTCACCACCGTGGTGAAGCTGACCAACAGCTGGGAGGCTGAACCCGCCTACCCGGTCGAAACGGTCTACCCCGGTGACACGGCAACGCTGCCAGTCACCCTGAATAAGCCGGACAGCGTGAAGGTTGCAGCAGACAACCCCTACGAGTTGGGTGCTGTTCCCGATGGTTGGACTGTCAGCATCGACAACGACGGCAAGATCACTGCAACCGCACCGGCGGATGCCGAGCCGGGCAGCACGGTTGAGATTCCCGTCACGGTGACCTACGAAGATGGCTCGAAGGACACCGTTAAGGCCGTCGTGAATGTCGTCGATGTTCCGACACGCCCGGTGCCGTTCGGAGTGGAGTACGTCTACGACGACACAATTCCTGCCGGCGAGTACAAGACTGTCACCAAGGGTGTGGCAGGTGAAGAGAAGCAGAAGCGTGACGGCACGTGGGAGCAAACCACCGCGCCGACCAACGAAGTCGTGCACGTCGGCACCAAGCCGGCCACTGCCGCCAAGGATGTGACCTGGACAGCACCGATTCCGTACAGCACCACCACCCGCCCGAACCCGGCGCTCGCTCCGGGTGAGACGAAGGTCGTCCAGCAGGGCGTGAACGGTGAGCGCACCTACACCGCAAAGTTCACTGCCACCGGCGACCAAGCGTCGGTCGTCGAGTCCGAGGACACCAAGCAACCGGTCGAGGAGATCATCGAGTACGGGCCGCGCCTCGACGACCAGGAACTGGTCACCGAGACGACTCGCAAGATTCCGTTCGAGACCACCATCGTCTACGACAACACGCTCGAGGCGGGTACTCAGGTCGTCGATACGCAGGGCGTTGTCGGCGAGGAGAAGGTCACGAGCACGCAGAAGCTTGTCGACGGCAAGCCCTCCGGCGAACCGGTGGTCACGACCACCACGGTGACGCCGAAGCAGGATGCTGTGATCCGCGTGGGCACTAAAACCGAGGGTGCGAACACCGTCGAGCACACTGAGCCGGTGCCGTATGAGACGAAGGTTGAGTACGACCCGAACCTGCCGGCTGGCACCTACGAGGTTGTGACGCCGGGTAAGGCTGGCGAGAAGACCGTCACGGTCACCCAGACCATCGTCAACAGCCAGGTCACTGACACGAAGCGTGAAGAGAACGTCACCACGCAGCCGGTGACTGAGGTGATCAAGGTCGGCACGAAGCAGGCCACCGCGACCGACAAGGTGGAGTGGACTGAGCCGATTCCGTTCTCGACGGTCGTGCGCCCGAACTCGGACCTGAAGCCGGGTGAGGTCAAGACTGTCCAGAAGGGTAAGAACGGCGAGGCGAAGTACACCGCGACGTTTGAGGGAACCAATGGCCAGGCGACGGTGACCGAGTCGAAGGATCGCACCGAGCCGACCGATCGAATCATTGAGTACGGTCCGACGATTGCGGATCAGACCCTGACGTCGACGACGACGAACCCGGTGCCGTTCAATACGACGTTCGTGGCGGATCCGAACTTGCCGGCGGGTCAGCAGGTCGTCGACAAGCAGGGCGAGAACGGTGTGGACACCGTGACTGCGACGCAGGAGATCAAGGACGGCAAGCCGGTCGGTGAGCCGAAGATCACCACGCAGCGCACGAAGGAGCCTGTCGACGCTGTCGTGCGCGTGGGCACGAAGACCGAGGGCCAGACCGTCAACACGTACGAAGCGGCGATTCCGTTCCCGGTTCGTGTGGTCTACGACCCGAACCTTGCTCCGGGCGAGTCCAAGGTGACCCAGGAGGGTAAGCCGGGCACGAAGAAGGTCACGATCACCCAGCCTGTGGTCAACTCTGCGCCGAACGGCGAGGCGACTGTTGCCGAGGAGACGGTGACGGAGCCGACTGAGCAGATTGTGACCGTCGGTACGAAGCCGGATGAGGCGACCAACACGGTCACGTGGACGGCGCAGGTTCCGTACGGCACTGTCGTGCGCCCGAACCCGGATCTGAAGCCGGGCGAGGTGAAGACTGTCCAGGAGGGCGAGTACGGCGAGAAGAAGTTCACCGCCGACTTCTCTTCTGTGGGATCCGGTTCCAAGGTGGACACCAAGGAGGAGCAGACCAAGGCGCCGAAGGACCAGATCATTGAGTACGGTCCGACGATCGATGATCAGACGCTGAAGTCTGAGACCACGCGTCCGATCGAGTTTGAGACCGAGTATGTCCTCGACGACACGCTGCCGGCCGGTGAGCAAGTAGTGAAGCAGCAGGGTGAGAACGGCGAGGAGAAGATCACCTCCACCCAGGAGATCAAGGACGGCAAGCCGGTTGGCGAGCCGAAGATCACCACCGAGGTGACCAAGCCGGCCAAGAAGGCGATCATCCGCGTCGGTACGAAGCCGGCTACCACGACGTCGACGGCGACGACGACTGCAACCACGACGGAGAAGTCGACGGCGATCGAGACGACCCGCGTTGAGGTCCCAACGACGATCACGACGGCGGTGCCGACGACAGTCACGTCTGTGACGACCGCCCAGGGCACCCCGACTACGGTTACGGAAAAGACTTCGGTTCCCACAACGATCACCACCACTGTGCCGACCACGGTGAAGGAGACGTCGACTGCGACCGCCACCACGACGGAGAAGTCGACGACCACCGAGACGACTCGGGTCGATGTTCCGACGACGATCACGACGACGTTGACGTCGACGGAGAAGTCGACGACCACGGTGGAGGGTACGCCGACGACGTTGACGACCACGAAGGAAGTCCCGACGACGATCACCACAACGGTTCCAACTACGGTGCCGACCACGGTTCCGACGACCGTGACTCCGCCGCTGACTACCGTTAGGGAGACAACTACTGCTGTCGCCACGACAACGGTCAAGGAAATTCCGGACACCGGTTCTGAGACAGTAAGGCTGCCTTTCACCACCAAGATCATCTTCGATCCGACTCTGGAACCGGGTCAGGAGGTCGAGGATGTCAAGGGCGTCGATGGCGAGGTAACCGTATCCTTCACCAACGGGGAGGTCTCGGCTCAGACAACCAAGGAGCCGGTCCAGCGCGTTATTCGCGTCGGCAGCAAGCCGGCAGACGACGTCGAGTGGACCGAGGAAACTCCGTATGCCGTGAAGGTTGAAGAGGACCCGAACCTCGAGGCCGGCAAGTACGTAGTTGCTCAGCAGGGCAGGCCCGGCCAGGTCATCCACAAGACTGATGGCACCACCGAGGAGATCAAGCCGGTGGAGCACATCATCAAGGTGGGCACCAAGGGCGTTGCCCCGATCAAGAAGTCCACTGAAGTTGAGACCCCGTTCCCGGTCCGAATTGTCTACGACCCGAACCTGGCACCTGGCCAGTCTAAGGTGACTCAGGAAGGTAAGCCGGGCAAGAAGCGGGTGACCGTTTCCCAGAACGTGGTCGATGGCAACCCTGTGGGTGAAGCGACCGTGACTGAGGAGGTCATTGAGGCGCCGGAGGAGCAGATCGTCACGGTCGGCATCAAGCCGGCAGAGGCTTCCTACAAGACGGAATGGGTTGCGCCGCTGCCGTACGACACGATCGTGCGTCCGAACACTGATCTGAAGCCTGGTGAGATCAAGACTGTCCAAAAGGGCGAGTTCGGTGAGAAGAAGTTCACCGCCGACTTCTCCGTAGCTGACGGCAACTCCACGGAGTCCACGAAGGAGGAGGTAACCAAGGAACCGGTCCAGCAGATCATCGAGTACGGCCCGACGATCGCTGACCAGACCCTGAAGACCGTTGAGTCTCACCTGCTGCCGTACGAAACAGAGTTTGTTCTCGATGACACTCTGCCTGCTGGAACCCAGAAGGTTGAGCAGCAGGGTCAGAACGGTCTGGAGACCATCACGTCCACCCAGGAGTTCAAGGACGGTAAGCCAGTCGGTGAGCCGAAGATGACCCGGGACACCCAGGAGCCGAAGAAGGCCATCATCCGCGTGGGCACCAAGCCGGTGACCACCACGGCCACCACCACGGCAACTGAGCCTGCTCCGACCACGGTCAAGGAGACCGAAAAGGTCACTGAGACGGCTACCACAACGGAGACGGTCACAGTCACGAGCGTTGTTCCGCAGTCGACGACCACTGTCACGGAGCCGACCACTGTGGTTAAGCCGACGACGGTTGTATCCACGGAAACAAAGGAAGTTCCGACAACGGTCACTGTGCCGACCACTGTTTTTGTGCCTACCACGGTCGAGGGTGTGGCGACGACGATCACCGAGACCAAGGATGTCCCGGTGACGTCCCTGGTTCCGACTACGGTGACAAATACCACTACGGTCACGAATGCCGTTCCGACGACGGTGACCAACAACGTCACCACCACCGCGACCCAGACCGTCGTAAGCGAGAAGGATCCTGAGGTCCACGTCAACGGCTCCACGATCGAGTACTGGCAGACCAAGGGCAAGTCGATCGCCATCGAGATCCGCGACGAGAAGGTGAAGGGTGACTCTCTGAAGTTCCGTCTACCGGACGGTATCGCTGATGCCAAGCTGGATGACGGTGGCCGCAAGCTGACCCTGCCGGGAAAGGGCTTCTACACCGTGGACAATGAGGGCACGGTGACCTTCACGCCGGAGCCGGACTTTACGGGCGACGTCCCGGTGGTGCAGATCGACTACACCCGCACGGATCGCGCCAATGTCGTCACGCCGATTACGGTGATCGGTCACTACAACGACTGCGGCTGCAAGACTCCGAAGCCGTCTACTCCGGAGAGCAGCACGCCGGAGTCCAGCACGCCGGAATCTTCCACGCCGCAGACGTCGGTTGCGCAGTCGAGTGAGCCGAGCCCGACGACCAACCCCGCGGAGCCTTCCTCTCCGCAGAGCCCGTCCAACCCGGAGCCGAACCAGCCGTCGAACCCGAACCCGGTTGACCCGTCGGTTGATCCGGAGCCGTCCGCCCCGTCTTCGGTGGAGTCCTCCAATCCGGAGCCGAGCCAGCCGTCCAACCCGAGCCACCCGGGTGAGCCGTCGACGCCGAAGTCGCCGACCTCGTCCGCACCTACGTCGGAGTCGAAGCCGTCCGCGACGGTGACCACGACGGTTGACGGCAAGGTGACCACGACGGTTGTGCCGGCTACACCGGTTGTGACCACCATCAACGGCACGCCGACGACGGTCACCACTCCGGTGGCTCCGACGGCAACCACGACGAGTGGGAAGCCGACGGGTGGTCTGTCCACCGTCGCTACGCCGACGGCGATTCCGACGGACACCCCGGACGCAGCCGAGGTTGTGGAGCGCTGTGTGCAGAACGCGGTCCAGTCGCCGCTGCTGTACCTGATCCCGCTCAGCTTGCTGGGCTACGGCCTCAACGAGGTTGCGGGTCCGGTGATTCAGCAGGCAGCGGCTCCGTACCAGGATGCGCTGAACCGGATCAACGGCCAGCTCAACGCGCGTGCGAACGAGATCGCCCGCCAGTACCTGCCGGAGGATCCGTTCGGTCTGGGCCGCGTGGGCAACGAGTTCAACCGTCGCCTGTGGGAGAACCAGGACTTCGCCCGCATTGCGAACCAGGTGAACGACATCAACGCGCAGGCCGCTCGCCTGGCCGCCCAGTACCAGCCGCAGCTGGAGATGGCGGGTAAGGCCGCCGGTGCGATCTTGGCCGTCACCGCAGCTGGCGCCGTGATGTATGACTGGTGCTCCAACGAGCCGGGTCAGGCTTGGACCGCGATCGGTACCGATCAGTGGGCCAACCTGGCTAACCGCAACAAGTAGGCGGTAGCGCGGCAAAAGCCGCCACTCACCTGTGAAATACGGGAGGGTGGCGGCTTTTCGTCGTAAAGCAAGAAAGCCCTAGAACGGGAGCTTGATGCCCAGCTTCGGAAGCGCGGTGAACACGCCGAACAGGGCAACCAGCACGCCGATTACGGCGCTGGCCACCTTGTCGAAGTTGCTCGGCGCGGAGCTGAGCTTGGAGGAAAGGTCGAGGGTGCTTGCGGTGGCGGCCTCGGGGTAGGCGACCGCGGTGCTGGTCTTCAGCCGGCACGCCTCCTTGGCCTGGCGCTCCGCCTTGTCGAATGCCGCTTGGCGCTTGGCCACGTCGCCGGAAGGGGTGGCAAGCCACGCGGCGGTGAGCTTGGTCAGGGTGTCGGCATCGGCGGTGGAGTCCTTGGCGAGCTGGAAGGTGGCGTCGGGCACCGCGGAGGTCTCGGTCTTGGGATCCGCCTCGACGCGGTAGTTGTGGGTGTAGTCCCGGCCCTCGAGGGTGATCTTGTCCGTGGGCGAGGTGGCGGCAAAGGTGGCGCGGGCCTGCTCGTAGGTGGCCTTCACACCCTCGGGGAGCGCGGCGGGGTCCTTCGCGGCGTTGGGGTAGACCGTCTCGACGGCTCTGATGATGTCGCGGGCGTGTTCGTGGTCGCCGAGTTTCTTGGAATCGTCGAAAAGCGTGTAGCCGAAGGCCTGCTCCGCCTTGCTCAGCGTGACCTTGCACGTGTTGTCCGCGGCGCGCGGGCCGATGGTCGCGGCGTGCGCGGGGGCGAGGGCGGTCGCGGCGATGGTTGCGGTGGCGGCAGTGGCGATGATGCGACGGGTGGACATTGGGCTCCCTTCAGTAGGTGGGTGGAACGTGTCACATTGGATGGTGCCTGGGGGCGTGTTGCGGGAGCGTTAACGCGGGGAAGGGGTGGGGAGGTGGTGGTAGAACGGGGGTATGACAAAGATTCGAACCATTGCCATGGTCGCTGCGGCGGCGGCCGCGTCCGTTATTGGTATTGCTGGGTGTGCGTCGGAAAGCGCGGAGCCGTCCACCCCGGTGACCGGCACCAGCGTCCCGGGCGGGGAGGGCCACGGCGGGCACGGCGGGCACGACCACCCCGAGGACGGCGGCCCAGCTCCGGAGGGTATCGAGGAGGCGGCGGACCCGAAGTTCCCGGTGGGCACCGAGGTGATCCTGACCGCGGACCACATGCCGGGCATGGAAGGTGCGCCCGCGACCATCAGCGGCGCGTTCAAGACCTACACCTACGCCGTCACCTACACGCCAACCGATGGCGGCGAGCCGGTGGTCAACCACAAGTGGGTGGTGCAGGAGGAGCTGGAGGGCGCGGGCACGCAGCGGCTTGCCGACGGCGCAACCGCAGTCATCCTGGCCGAGCACATGAGCGGGATGAAGGGTGCAGAGGCGACTATCGAGTCCTCCACGGACGAGACGGTGTACATGGTGGACATCGACACCCCGGACATGACCATGAAGCGCCACAAGTGGGTCGTGGAGAGCGAGATCCAGCCGAAGTAGGGGCGGTTCACAGCCATTTCTAGTCTTAATGGAAAACGTTTCACACAAGAGTGGTGAATCTAATGGGTTCTAGCTGGGATGTTAAATTCGCCGTTTGTTGTTAACTTAACTGTAAATTGCTGGCAACACCCTGGGCTTAGCGTTCGCGTTGGTTGATAGACCACTCAACGCCTCCTCCTCATGCTCAAAGGACAGCTTCATGCGCTTCTCTACTAAGGCAGCAGCTTCCATCGTCAGCGTCTCCGCGCTGGCGCTGGCCAACCTGCCGGTTGCGGCCGCACAGACCGCCACCTTCGACAACAAGGACACCTGCTACTCCATTGACGCTCAGGGCAACGTCCGCGCACCCCAGCCGGGCGACTGCACCCAGTTTGGCAAGGGCGGCCCGGGCAACTCCGCCGCCAAGGCTAAGAACGTCATCTTCATCCTGGGCGACGGCATGGGCCACCAGGAGATCACCGCAGCCCGCAACTACCTCAAGGGTGCGAACGGCCGCTTCGAGGGCCTGGACGAGCTGACCGCGGCCGGTGCGTACACCACCTTCGCCATCGGCAAGGACGGCAAGCGCCAGTACGTGACCGACTCCGCGGCATCCGCAACCGGCTGGGCTTCAGGTGTCAAGACCTACAACGGTGCGCTGGGCGTGGACATCGCGGGCAAGCCGCACGAGAACCTGATCGAGATGGCGAAGAACGCGGGCATGCGCACCGGTAACGTCACCACCTCCGAGATCCAGGACGCCACCCCGGGTGCCTTGGGTTCCCACATCTCCCAGCGCGGCTTCTACGCGCCGTCCGGCGAGAAGAAGGTTGTTGGCAGCGAAGAGGCCCGTGAGAACGGCGGCCTCGGCTCCATCTCAGAGCAGATCATTGACACCCGCGCAGACGTCACCCTGGGCGGCGGCCGCAAGTACTTCAACACCGAGGTCAAGGGCGGCGGCGAGAACCGCAACCCGTTCCTGGTGAACAAGAACGACGGCGGCAAGGACTGGGAGGCCGGCAAGACGGTCCGCGAGAACGCCATCGCCAAGGGCTTCCAGGTCGTTGACGATAAGGCTGGCCTCGCCGCCATCACCAAGGCGGACCAGGACACCCCGGTGCTGGGCCTGTTCCACGACGGCAACATGACCCGCCGCTTCGAGCAGACCGTCCCGGGCGACGCTGCGACCCAGGAGGAGCAGCAGTGCAAGGTAGTGGATACCGGCAATGAGCCGACCGCTGCAGAGATGACCAAGAAGGCCATCGAGCTGCTGGACGACAAGGCTTCTGACAAGGGCTTCTTCCTGCAGGTTGAATCCGCCTCCATCGACAAGGCTGACCACGCCGCTGACGCCTGCGGCCTGATCGGCGAGACCGAGCAGATCGACGAAGTGATTAAGGTAGCGCTCGACTTCGCTAAGGCGGACGGCAACACCCTCGTCGTGGTCACCGCAGACCACGCCCACACCGCTGAGATCGTGCCGGACAACCGCAAGAACGTCTCCCCGGTGACCCGCCTGCGTTCCCTTAAGGAAGACGCGATCATGGCTGTCGCCTTCGGCACCCAGACCTCGCCGAGCATCTCCCAGCAGCACACCGGCACCCAGGTCCGCATCGCGGGCTACGGCCCGGGCTCCGAGAACGTCAACGGCCAGATCGACCAGACCGACGCCTTCTACGTCATGGCGAACGCCCTGGGCCTCAACGGCGGCACCAAGGGCGGCCAGGAAGCTTGGGCTGTGAACGACGGCAAGGGCATGAACCTGGCTAACCGTCGTGAAGCAAAGCCCGGCGACCAGCTCTGCTACCTCGTGTCCAAGGACGCTGCTCCGAAGGTCGGCGACTGTGCTCAGTTCGGCTCCCAGGGCCAGCAGATTGACAACCGCAAGGCGAAGAACGTTGTGGTCATGATCGGCGACGGCACCGGCGACTCCGAGCTCACCATGGCCCGCAACTACCTCCACGGCTCCCACGGCCGCATGGCTGGCCTGGACAACCTGGAGTACACCGGCTACCAGACCACCTTCGCACTGAACAAGGAGACCGGCCTGCCGGATTACGTCACCGACTCCGCCGCGTCCGGCACCGGCTGGAACTCCGGCGTCAAGACCTACAACGGCGCTGTCGGCGTGGACGTGAAGGGCAAGCCGGTGGCAACGCTCGGCGAGATTGCCAAGGCAAACGGCCTGAAGATCGGTAACGTCACCACCTCCGAGATCCAGGACGCCACCCCGGCTGCCTTCGCAGCGCACGCACTCAACCGCGGCTACTACGCGCCGTCTGGCGACACCAAGCCGGCCAAGGGTGAGCAGCTGCGCGAGAACGGCGGCCTCGGCTCCATCACCGAGCAGATCGTTGACCTGCGCGCGGACGTCACCCTCGGCGGCGGCGCGAAGTACTTCGATGCCAAGGTTGTCCAGGGCGGCAAGTGGGGCGAGAACACCTGGAAGAAGGGCACCACCGTCCTCGAGAACGCTAAGGCGAACGGCTACCAGGTTGTGACCAACGCCGCCGAGCTCGATGCTCTCACTGTGGCGAACAGCGATCAGCCGGTCCTGGGCCTCTTCGCGCCGGGCAACATGCCGCGCGCGATGAAGAAGACCATTCCGACGGTTGACGGCGCGCTAAAGGAAGCCACCAAGTGCGAGGTCAACCCGGCCTTCACCGCTGAGACCCCGCGCCTGGCAGCGATGACCACCAAGGCGCTCGAGCTGCTCCAGAACGACAAGGGCTTCGTGCTCCAGGTTGAGTCCGCATCCCCGGACAAGGCAGACCACGACGCTGACGCCTGCGGTGTCATCGGCGAGGTTGACCAGCTCGACGAGGCCGTCAAGGCTGTGCAGGACTGGGTTGCCAAGACTGGCGAAGAGACCCTGATCATCGCCACCGCCGATCACGCCCACACCGCGCAGATCACCTACAACGGCACCCAGACCGCGGGCCGCACCACCAAGCTGATCACCGCCGACGGCTCCGACATGACCATCAACTTCGCCAACGCGAAGTCCAACGATGACAAGGACGCGCTCGGCGGCCAGGCCCACACCGGTGCGCAGGTGCGCATCGCCGCCTCCGGCCCGGGTGCCGCGAACATCACCGGCCAGATCGACCAGACCGACATCTTCTTCGCCGTGACCAACGCACTTGGCATCGACGTTGCTAAGACCAAGGTCAACCTTGAGCCGCAGTTCAAGGATGGCTCCTCCGCAGGTTCCTCCGAGGGCTCTTCTGACGGTTCCTCGGACGGCTCCTCCAAGGCCGGCCTGGCTACCGCTGGTGTGCTCGCCGCCCTGGCTGCCGTCTTCGCCGCTGCTGGCTTCTTCTTCCAGGCTCAGATGCAGGCACTGGTGAACCAGTTCATGCAGATGCTGCCGAAGTTCTAAGCGCTAGCGCCGTACTAGGCGCTACGGCGTAACCGTGCCCGGGACCCGGGCGTGAACTGCAAAGAACCCGCGAGCCTCCCTTTCTGGGAGGTGCTCGCGGGTCCTTGCGTTTGGCCGTGTGCGCGCCGGGGCCGCCGCAGCTTAGAACGGCAGCTTGATGCCCAGCTTCGGTGCGGCAGCGATCAGGCCGATCAGCGCAGCCACCACGGAAATCACGGCACCGAGGACTACGTCGACGCGGTTGCCGCCGTCGGAACTCAGCTTGGAGGAGAGGTCGTTGGTGGGCAGCGGCTCGGTGACCACGTTGAGCGCGGGGAACTTCACCTGCGTCTCGCCCTTCGCGCACGCCATCCGGGCGTTGAACTGCGCCGTGTTGTAGTCGTGCCACTTCACGGCGCGCTTGCCCGAGGGCGTCTCCAACCACGCGTTGGTGAGCTGCTGGTGGAGGACGTTGTTCAAGGAAGCGTCGGCAAGCGGGAACTGCACCGGGGCCGGGCGCTGGGACTCACGCGCGTCGGCGGGGATGCGGTTGGGTTTGACTGCGGGTGCGGCCCTGAGCAGCGGAATTTTCGGGCTGAGATTGTCCCGGCCGATCTTGGCGTCGACGTACTGCGCGATCAGCGCGTCCGGCATACCCGCGGCCTTGAGCGCGTCCCGCTGCGTGTCGGTGAGCTTGACGGCGGCGAGCTCCGCGGCCGGCGTCTCCGGGGTGAGGTCCTTGACCAGCTCCTCGCCGATCGGCTTGGCGGTGGGGAACACCCGCTCAATCGCCAGCGCCTGGTCACCCATGAAACCCGTGGTGGGGTTGAGTTCGGGACCTTTCGCGAGCTCGGTGGCGTACGCCCGCTCGCCCGCGGTGAGCGTGAGGCTGCAGGTGTTGTCCGCAGCACGCGTGCCGACGGTCGCAGCCTGCGCCGGCGCTCCAACCCCTGCGAGAGCACAGAACGCGGCCGTGGTGGCTGCGGCGAGACGAATGCGGGACGTGGACATGTGGCCTCCTGGGAAACGGCTTGGGGGATTGGCTTGGGGATTGCCTTGGGGGATTGCCTACCTACTAGAACGGTGGGAGGCGCGCCGGGGTTACGGGTGGGTGCGCTGTCGCCCCCGGGTAGTAGCTTCGGCAGCGCCGCCGCCGCCCAGGCCGCCCCGCAGCGCAGCCGCACCCTCCCGCGTTGTGCGCTATGCCCGCGTTCTGCGCTATCACCATTGGCCAATAGCGCACAACAGAACCAGAACCACCCAATCCGGGCAGGACTCCAACCCGTTGTGCGCTTTCACCGCCAGCTAATAGCGCACAACGGGGAAATAGCGCGCACAAGCGCACAACGCGGCCATCCGGCTGGCCCCTGGCTCCGGAGATAGCACACTGTATGCAGCTCGAGCCGCCCTAACCCCTCCCATCCGCGCGTTGTGCGCTATCACCATTGGCCAATAGCGCACAACAGAACCAGAACCACCCAATCCGGGCCAGATTTTGACCCGTTGTGCGCTTTCACCGCCAGCTAAAAGCGCACAACGGGGAAATAGCGCACAACACGGCCACCCGACGGGGCCCGGGCCGCCGAAATAGCGCACAACACGGCAACCCTGCTGGCCCCTGGCCTCGGAAGTAGCGCACAACGCGGTCGCTCAGCAGCGCCGCCGCCTAGGCTGCCGCCACCGCGCCGTCGCCCAGGCTTGGGGATTGCCTATCTATTAGAACGGTCGGAGGCGCGCCGGGGTTACGGGTGGGACGGGTTGTGGGGTGGTGTGGAGAACCTGGGTAGCGAATCCAGGGAAAGCCAACTATATTTGGGGCTAACAATTCAGCCCGCCCGGAACTATGTTCCGGAGTGGGCTGGAGTTCTCTTGGAGGGGGAGAATGCCTATGCCTAGGCCGGTAAAGCGATTCACCACAGTTGAAGAGCAGATCGAAATACTTGAGACACGGGGTCTAACCCTTGACCGGGCTGAAGCAGAAAAGTGGCTCCGAGTCGTGAACTACTACCGATTGAGCGGATACAGCTACCCATTTCGTGACTCCCATGGCGGCAAACCCACTGACCATTTCATACCGGGGGCATCGTTCGGTCAGGTGGTCGCGCTTTACGAATTCGACCGGAAAATGAGCACCCTTGTTTACGATGCGGTCCAACGGGTAGAGGTTGCCTTCCGTGCCAAGAATGACCCTTAAGTTCTAGTGGTCGTTGCAACACTGATCTGAAGGGTTGGTGTTGGTGATGACGGTGTCACGGTGGGATCCACCGGTTGAGGAGATCACTCGGTTCCACCAGTTGGTGGTGGGTGATGGTTTGTCGGTGCGTGCGGCTGGGCTGGATCTGGGATGGTCGTTAGCTACGGCGTATCGGATTGCGCATCGTGATGGGTTACCACTGCGGAATAAGACGTTGTCGTCACAGGTGGTTGACGAGATTGTTGCGTTGTTTGCCCAGAATGTCGCGCCAATGGATATTGTGCGGCGGTTGGGTGTGAATCCTTCGTCGGTATACCGGGTGGGGATATCGATTGGTGCGCGGCCCCGTCCTGCTCCTGAGGGTCGGCGGGCTGTGGCTACGGCGCGGCGAGTGGAGTATTTGGAGCTTCGGGCCTGTGGGTTGGATCGTCGTTCTGCTGCAGCTGCGTGTGGGATGGGGTTACGTGGTGCGCTTGATGTTGATAAGGGGGTGATTAAAACACGTGGTCGGCGTGTGCCGTTTGTGCCTGATGGCCAGGCAGTTTATCGCTATAAACGGCTTATGCTGAAGCGTCCTGGTTTTCGTTCCGCTTATTGAACGCCCAACGGGTGGGCGTGTGATTGTTGATAGTAGGCGTCTTCCATCTGTCAGCGCTCGTTGAAAAGTAGCCCAAAACGCTCCTCGAAAAGTAGCCCATCCGAAAAAGATTGGATGGGTGATTTCTTTGGATCAATGGGCTCAAATCCGGTTCCTGCGTGGGCAGGGACTGTCAATCAGGAAGATCGCTGAGGAAGTCGGCTGCGCGAAAAAGACAGTCGAACGCGCGCTGGCGTGTGATTCGCCGCCGGAGTATTCCCCACGCCCGGCAAGGCCAACGAGTTTCGACGCTTATGAGCCGGCGGTGCGCGCCCTGTTGGCCGAGTCGCCCCGGTTGAATGCGAAGGTCATCGCCCAGCGCGTCGGTTGGGAAGGATCAGAATCCTGGTTCCGCAAAAACGTAGCCAAAATCCGCCCGGAGTATCTCCCACCGGACCCAGTCGACACCTTGGACCACCTGCCGGGCTATGAAATCCAGTGTGATCTGACGTTCGCCCCGGGCGGGTTGCCCGATGACACCGGCGTGCGGCGCACGCTGCCGGTTTTGGTGATGGTTGCTTCCCATTCCCGCTTCGCCGGGGCGCGGATCTTGCCGTCGCGCACCACCGACGACCTTTTGGCCGGGATGTGGGATCTCCTCGAGCACACGTTTTCAGCAGTCCCCACCCGACTGGTGTGGGACCGTGAACCCGGCATCGGCAGAGCCAGACTGTGCGAACCGGTAATCGCGTTCGCCGGCGCGTTGGGCTGCAAAATCGTGCAAACCCCACCAAGGGACCCGGAATCCAAGGGCATCGTTGAGCGCACCAACGGGTACATGAAAACCTCGTTCTTCCCGGCTCGGCGCTTCACCAGCCCAAAAGATGTGCAAACCCAGCTCGACGACTGGTTCACCACCGTTGCCAACGTGAGAACACACGCGGTGTTGAAAACCTCACCAGCTGAAGCCTTCACCACAGACCGGGCCGGGATGCGGCCCCTGCCGCCATACACACCGACCTGTGTTTTGTCAAGTTGTAGTAGGCCATTTCGGCTCGGTTTTTTAGGCCAGGTCTGCACGGTTTTGGGCCGTGTGAGCGTTGCTGGGGTTTCGGGGCTATTTCATGAGGGCGTTTGCCATGCGGTAGGACTGGCCGGTGAAGGTGATCATGCGGCCGTGGTGGACGATGCGGTCGATTGCGGCGGCTGCCATGTCGTCGTTTCCGAAGACTTGGCCCCATTGGGAAAATGCAAGGTTGGTGGTGATGATCAGGCTGCGTTGTTCGTACGCGTCGGCGATTGCTTGGAACAGAAGTCTTGCCCCGTCGGTGTCGATGGGGATGTAGCCGAGTTCGTCGATGACGAGGAGTTCGTTTTTGCCTAGGGATGCGAGCTCTTTGTCGAGTTTGCCTGCGTGTTTCGCGTTCCGTAGATGGTCGACGAGTCCTGCGGCGGTGAAAAACCGTGCCGGGATGCCTCTGAGACATGCCGCGGTGACCAGTGCGATGGCGAGGTGTGTTTTGCCGGTTCCGACGTCGCCGTAGAAGACGAGGTCTTCACACCCGTTGAGGAAGTCGAGTGTGGTGAGGTGTTCGCGGGTGATGTCGGCGGGCAAGGTGACCGGGGACCAGTCGTAGCTGTCGAGGGTTTTGCGTACCGGGACACGCGCGCGGTGCATCAGGCGCCGCGCTCTTGATGCGGCCCTGGAAGAAAGCTCCGCTTCGAAGAGCTCAATGAGGATGTCGCATTGGCGTGGGGTGGCATGGTCTGCGCACTGGCGTAACACGGCGGTAGTGAGGTAGAGCTGGCGGCCAAGAGCCACCACGCGGTCTTTGTTGTTGGTGGTATCGGTGCTCACTGTGAGGTCACCTCCGCATGCTGTGAGGTGGTTGTGGTGGCAAGGAGCTGGTCATAGGTGGTGAGGTTCGCTCGTGTGTGTTGTGGTGGTGGGGAGCTGTAGCGTGCGGCGATACCCAGATGAGGCCCGGTTGGTTGGGCGTTGGTCTCTAAGAGTGCGGCGGCTGCGGTGACGGTGGCGTCGAATCCGCATTCTGTGGCGGTGGTTTGCGCGTGGGTGAAAAACTCCCGGCGTGTAGCGGTATCCGCCCCGTCGAGGTAGCCCACGACAGCGTCCGGCAGGTGATGGCGAAGCGGTGAGTTCGTCCACGCCCCGGGTTTTTTCGCTAACCCAGGCAGCAAACTCATCGGGTTGATCACCGTCGAGTCTGCGGTACCGAAAACTCTCGGCAATGCGATGATGCGTCTGGTGTCGTCGTCTAAAACGGTGACGGTGTCGTGGGACAACTCCAGCGTGACTTGCCTGTTCGCCCAGGCAGGCCCGACCAGGTAACGGTTGCCGTCTAGGGTGACAACGCCGGTTTTGTCGGTGCGGCGCACGTCGAAACGCACCGGGTTAAACCGCACCGACGGGCACGCTTTGAGCGCTTGCTGATCCTGTTTGAACAGTTCAGCGACCGTGGCTGCCTTCTTGTAGTGGGTGTGGGTAGCAAACGCGGCGCACCCGGACTCCAAGATGGTGTTCAACTCCGCTAGGGAGGCTACTTCCGGCACAGGCACAAGCAGGTTTCGGCGGATGAAGCCGACCGCGTTTTCCACATTGCCTTTCTCATGGCCCGAGTACGGATTGCAGTACCGAGCCTTCGTCCTATAGTGCGCTTTGAACGCGGCGAAAAGCTCCGATTCCACCACTTTCGGGCCGACACGGCGCCCAACGGCGGTCGCGTTATCGAAGACCATCTCAGTCGGCACCCCGCCGGCGGTGTCGATGACATCTAAAAGCCCGGTAATGACGCACTCAGCGGTTTCGCCGGCAAAGGCCCTGCAAAACCTCATATTTGAATACGGAAACGTCACCACCAGAAGGTGCACAACCCTTGCGGCTGACGCCATGATGACTTCTGCCTGGCCGAAATCGACCTGGATGACCCCCGGTGACCATTCCAACTCCATGAACCCATCCCCCGGGGATTTATGGTCCTGTTTCCACTGCTTGACGTAGCGCTGCACCGGTGAATACGAGCCCGTATAGCCATGCTCGTTGATCAGCCGGTCACAGATGCGTTGCGCAGTGTGGCGTTGCTTGCGTGGCATGCGCTGATCATCCTCGAGCCAACCATCAATCACAGCGCACAACGCCTCACCCAGCACGATTGAGCCTGGTTTGCGTGTCTTCACCGGCACGGTTGGGCTGAAATCGTCCTGGTTAACGTACTTATCGACCGTAGCGCGCGACACGTTCACCGCCTTGGCAATCGCTCGTCTGGACATTCCCTCGTCATCGAGCTGTCTGATAGTTTCGATCGTGGTCATGCTGATCGTCATCTACTTTCTGGTCCCTTCCTGAAAACCCAAGTCCCGGACCTCGCGGCCAAACGAAGATGGGACATTTCTCAGGAACAGAAACCTACTGGGGGTGGTTATCGGCATGGCCCTTCCCTTTCTAAAAAGGAGCCACACCAGTCACAGCCACATGGGGAAGTGGCCTAATTTTCCGCGCTGAAACGGACCAAAACAGGCCGCCAACACGGCCTACTTCCCAAGACGAACTGGACCAACTACATCAGATCAGACACACCGACCTTCGGCACCCGCCCCGCGGTGCGGCTGCCCCGCAACTACTACGTCACCGTCGACACCAACCACTACAGCGTCGACCCCGCCTACGTCGACCGACTCGTCACGGTGCACACCACCTTGCACCACGTCACCGTGACCGGCCCAGGCGGGGAAACAATCGCCACCCACCAAAGAATCTGGGCGAAAGGCCGCACAATCACCGACCCCGCCCACCAGGCCGCAGCCAAAGCAATGCGCCAGCAGCGCGCAACCACGCCTGCACCGAAACCCAGCTTCGACATCGCCGCCGCCGACCTCACCGTCTACGACCGCATCACCTCAACGCTTTCGAAAAGGACCACCGCATGACCCGCACCCCAGCACACGACACCACCGCAACAATTAACCGCTACGCCAGGCAGCTCAAAGCACCCCGCATCGCAAGCATCCACGCAACCATCGCTGAACAAGCCCGCGCCGAATCCTGGACCCACGAGGAGTACCTCGCAGCCGTGTTATCGGTTGAAGCCACCGCCAGAGCAGAATCCGGCGCCAACCAACGCGTCAAACGCGCCGGCTTCCCCTCAATAAAAACCATCGCCGATTTCGACTTCACCGCCCAACCCGCAATCGACCGGGCAGAGATCGCCCGTCTTGAAACCGGCGCGTGGGTCGCCACCGCCGAAAACGTCGTCCTCCTCGGCCCGCCCGGCACCGGCAAAACACACCTCGCCACAGCACTCGGCGTCACAGCAGCCCAGCAAGGCTACCGGGTCTTGTTCGACACCGCCGCCGGGTGGGTCAACACGCTGACCGAAGCCCACGCGATGGGCAGGTTAGAACCAACCTTGAAACGCTTAAGCGGCTACCACCTGCTCATCATCGACGAACTCGGCTACATCCCAGTCGAGGCCGACGCCGCGAACCTGTTCTTCCAGCTCGTCTCCCGCCGGTACGAACACGGCTCTATCATTGTCACGTCCAACCTGGCATTTTCCCAATGGGCACAATGCTTCGGCGACGTCACCGTGGCTACCGCCATGGTTGACCGCATCGTCCACCACGCCAAAATCTTCCAACACCGCGGCACCAGCCACCGCATCAAAGGAAGAGAAATCCCCGCAACAACCCCCGCCCCGCAACCACATCAGGCACAATAACCAACGACCACACTGGGCTACTTTTCAAAGAGCGCCAGTGGGCTACATTTCGAAGAGCGCTCACACCATCTCTTGTGGAGTGATGTATCCCAATGACTCGTGCAGGCGATGGTTATTCCACCAGTACACCCAGCGAAGGGTCGCGATCTCGACTTCCCCAACCGACGCCCACGGCCGGTGGGGATAGATCAGCTCGGTCTTGTATAGACCGTTGACCGTTTCCGCCAACGCGTTGTCGTAGGAATCGCCGACGGTGCCAACGGACGGATCAATCCCAGCGTGAGCAAGCGCCTCACTGTAACGAATGGACACGTACTGCGAGCCGCGATCGCTGTGATGGACAAGTCCTTCAGCACGGAGATCACCTGCGTGATAAAGAGCATGCTCAAAAGCCTCAAGAGGCAGCTCATCGGTGCGCATGCTCGCCCTGGTGGCAACCCCGACAATCTTGCGGGAGTACGCATCGGTGATGAACGCGGTGTACGCAAACCCCGACAGGGTACGCACGTAGGTGATGTCAGCGACCCACAGCCGGTGCGGCGCTGACGCGGTGAAGTCACGATTGACCAGATCAGGACGACAATCCGGGACATCAGCCCGAAGCGTTGTGATCGGAGTGCGGCCCCTTCTGCGGCCTTGGATGCCGGCGAGTTTCATCAACCGTGCCGTCTGATCACGACCGATGTCCCAGCCGGCGCGCTGCATGGCCTTCCACATCTTGCGTACCCCGTACACGCTGAAGTTGTCCTCGAAGACTTTCACCAATTCGGGGATAAGCAGCGCGTCTGACAAGCTCCTGGCCGACGGGGCTCGTGTTTTCGCTGCTCGGTAGCCACGAGAGGTGATAAACCCACATTCTGTCTGCCTTAACGTGCGACAGATGGCCTCGACCCCGAAGCGATCGCGATACGTGTCGATGTATTCGATCATCTTCTGGTGGGACGGTCGAGTTCCGCTGCGAAAAAAGCTGAAGCGGTCTTCAAGATCTCGTTTGCCCTGCGCAGCTCTTTGTTCTCTTGCCGCAGACGCTTCAGTTCGTCGTCGACCGACTCGCCAGTGCTCCGCTGAACGTCGGGGGACGCTTTGACAGGTTTCAACCAGTTGTTGAGCGTGTGCGCCGAGACACCGAGCTTCTCGCCGATCTCCTCCGCCGCCGCCCACTTCGAGCACCCCTCAAGCTCAACGAGCTCCTCGGCTAACCGCACCGCCTTGTCCTTGAACTCGTCACTGAACTTCCTAGGCATGGTCCAATCCTCCTCTAGAAACGATCGGAACTAAACCCAGGACACTTCAATGCAGGTTCTTGCGTATGTTGATGGCCGGGTCAGTGTTCCGGTGGAGGTGTTGCCGCAGGCTGCGGTGGAGAAGGTGATTGACCGGCGGTACTTGTCGTTGGTGGAGCGGGAGCGCATCGCGGATCGGGTGAATCGGAATTTATCGGTTCGGGCGATTGCGCGTGAGCTTGGGCGTGATCCGGGGACGATTTCGCGCGAGATTAGTCGCAATAGTGGTGATGATGGCATTTATCGCCCGTATGAGGTGCACCGGAAGTCAACGCTTCGGAGGTTTCGGCCGAAGGTGTCGAAGATTGCGGCGAATCCGCGGTTGAAACAGCAGGTGTGGCAGTGGTTGCGGATGGAGTTTTCCCCTGAGCAGGTGGCTGGCCGGTTGCGCAGGGAATTCCCTGGCGATGAGACTATGCATGTGAGTCATGAAACGATCTATCAAGAGCTGTATTGCCAGGCCAGAGGCGAGTTGAAGAAGGTGGTGGCCCATGCCCTTCGTACGGGGCGGACGCGGCGTAAACCGCGTGGTCAGCGTGTTGCGAGGAGTCGGTTTATTGATCCGATGATCATGATTGCCGATCGTCCTGCTGTTGTTGAGGATCGGGCTGTGCCGGGGCATTGGGAGGGTGATCTGATTATCGGTGCAGGTGGAAGGTCTGCGATTGGGACGTTGGTGGAGCGGACGACGCGGTATGTGATGTTGCTGCATTTGCCGGATGGGCATGGTGCGGTGGCGGTGCGTGATGCGCTGGTGGAGGCGATTATGACGTTGCCGCAGCATCTTCGGGGGTCGTTGACCTGGGATCAGGGTTCAGAGATGGCTGGTCATAGGTCGTTTAGCATTGCGACGGATTGTCCGGTGTATTTCTGTGATCCGGGGTCGCCGTGGCAGCGGGGGACGAATGAGAACACTAATGGGTTGTTGCGTCAGTATTTTCCGAAAGGTGCGGATTTGAGTGTTTATGGGCGGGAGGAGTTGGAGCTTGTTGCTCATCGGTTGAATTGTCGGCCGCGTAAGACGTTGGGTTTTGCTACTCCTGCGGAGCGGATGGCGGAGCTGTTAGGTTTAGCTGAAAGCTAGGAAATGCTGCAACGACCCCTAGAATCCGCCACCGCCCCGCGCAACGGCGAACCCCGCAGGCCATTGACCCGCGGGGTTCTCATGGTCGGGATAACAGGATTTGAACCTGCGACCTCTTCGTCCCGAACGAAGCGCGCTACCAAGCTGCGCCATATCCCGGTTGTATCGTGGGCTTGCCCGCGTACTCGAAACACTGTACTCCGGCGCGCGCACTTGGCCAAAACGCCAGCTCAGCTACTGTGTGCGCTCTGGGCATGCGCTGGGTGCGCACGCTGCCTGCGCCGCACCCTGCCCCCTACCCCGCGCGCTCGGTCACGCGGATCAGCGAAGCCGCGGGCGGGCAGAACAGCCGCACCGGCGCGTACTTGGACTGGCCCAGGCCCTGGGAGACCTCGAGCCACATGTCGCCGTAGCGGTGCAGGCCGGAGGCGCGCTTGCGGTCGATGTCCGCGTTCGTCACCAGCGCGCGGCCGCCGGGCAGGCGGATCTGGCCGCCGTGCGTGTGGCCGGCAAGGGCGAGTTGGTAGCCGTCCGCCTCAAACGCGTCCAAAACCCGCCGGTAGGGGGCGTGGAGTACGCCAATCGCCAGGTCCGCGTCGCGGTTGGGGGCACCGGCAACAGTCGAGTAATCGTCAAGATCGTGGTGCGGGTCATCCACGCCCGCCAGCGCCAGGCGCACGTCGCCAGCCTTGAACTCCAGGCGCTGGTGGGTGGCGTCGCGCCAGCCGCGCTCAATGAACGCGGCGCGCATGCCCTCCCACGGCAGATCCTCATAGGACGGCTCGCGCTTGCCCCCGGTGACGTACTTCAGCGGGTTCACCGGCCGCGGCGCCCAGTAATCGTTGGTGCCGAAGACGAACACGCCTGGGCGGTCCAGCAGCGGGCCCAGCGCCTCCAACACCCACGGCACGCCGGCTTTGTCGGAGAGGTTGTCGCCGGTGTTCACCACCAGGTCCGGCTCCAGCGCGTCCAGGCCGGACACGAACTCCACCTTGGCGCGCTGCCCGGGGATCATGTGCAGGTCAGACACGTGCAGCACGTCAAAGGAGGCCTTGCCCCGCAGCACGCCGGGTGCGAGCAGGGGCAGCTCATACTCTTGGAGGGTGAAGTTGCGGGTTTGCAGGTTGGCGTAAGTGAACGTCGATAAGCCAAGGGCTCCGAGACCGACCAGCGACTTCTTCATTCGCCCGAGCCTAGCCCAAGTACCCTTGGGCGTATGAGTGCATTGAAAGAGCAGATCCGCGCAGACCTCAAGGAAGCCATGAAGGCGAAGGAGAAGGAGCGCACAGGCACGATCCGCATGCTGCTGGCCGCGATCCAGACCGCCGAGACCGAGGGCACCAAGCACGAGGTTGGCGACGATGAGATTCAGAAGATCATCGCCCGCGAGATCAAAAAGCGCCGCGAATCCGCGGAGATTTACCAGGCCAACGGCCGCGAGGACCTCGCCGGGCAGGAACTCACCGAGGCTGCGATCCTCGAGGCATACCAGCCGCAACAGCTCACCGACGAGGAGCTTGCCGCGCTTGTGGACGGCGTTGTCACCGACCTCGGCGCCGATTCCATGGCCCAGATGGGTGCCGTGATGAAGGGGGCCACCGCCAAGGCCGCCGGCCGCGCCGACGGCAAGCGCCTCTCCGCTGCGGTGAAGGCGCGCCTGAGCAGCTAAGCGCAGGTCACGCGGCTGCGCGCAGGTCGCGTGGTTAGGTGCGGCTAGCTGGCCACACGACTAGCCGTTGTTCAACAGTCCGGCGAGGCCGTTGGCCATGTCGTTGAACTGGCGCTGAATGTCGCCCAAGTCCGCACCCGGTTCCGGCTCGGGTTGGGGCTCGCCGGTGGGGGACGGTTCGCCGCTCGGCGCGGCACCCGGCGAGGTGGGCGCGGTGGTGGTGGCCGTGGTTGATGTTGCCGTGGTGCTGCCTGGGCTGCCGTCGGAAACGTTCAGGGTGATCACGCTGCCGCGGGAGAGGTTCGGGTCCGACGGGATGGCCGAGACCACGGTGCCGGCAGGTGCGCCGTCGCCGAAGACGGTGTTCACGGTGACGGTGAAGCCCTGGGCCTCCAAGCTGGCGCGGGCGGCGGCGGAGGCCATGCCGATCGTCTCATCCAACATCGCGCGGCGGGTGCCCTGGTTGTAGGCGGCGGCGGACGGCGGCAGGCCAGCCGCGGAGCCGGGGATGCGTGCCGCGGCCTGGAACCAGGTGTTCGCGGCCTCGGCACCGCCGAACAGGTCGCCGTTGACGCACTGGCGCACGGGGCCGCCGCACAGCGGGGCGGTCTGGACGCCGTCATTGAAGATGTAGCTGGCGGCGGACATGCCGAGGGAGAAGCCCAGGAACGCGGAAGACTGGTGGGACTCTGTCGTGCCTGTCTTGGCGGCGATGGGGGCGGTCCAGCCGTTTGCGGCTGCGGCGCGGGCTCCGGTGCCGTCGATAGTGTCCTGGCTCATGCCGTTGGCCAGCGCGGCGGCGATCTCCGGGTCGATGGCCTGCTCGCACGCGGGGCGGTCGATGTAGACCTGTTGGCCGTGCTTGTCGGTCACGGACGCGATGGGGTTGGGCTCGCACCAGCGGCCGCCGGAGGCCAGGGTGGCGCCGACGTTGGCCAGCTCCAACGCGTTCACTGCGAGGGGGCCCAGGGTGAAGGCGCCCATGTTTTCCTCCTTCGCCGCGGTGGCGATGGAGCGGCCGTCCCCGAACGAGCCCTCGTTGAGGTAGGAACGCAGGCCAAGGCGGACGGCGAGATCCACCGTCGGCGCCACGCCCACCTGCTGCATGAGCTCGATGAACGTGGTGTTGGGGGAGTGGGCCAGCGCGTCGCGCAGCGTCATGCGCGGGGCGTAGGTGCCGGCATTTTCCACGCAGTACGCGTCCGGCGGGCAGTCCTCCGCGCCACCCTTGCCCATGCCGTAGACGACGGAACGGGCGGGCACCTCCAACATCGTGTCCAGCCCGTACCCCTGCTCAAGCGCGGCAGCGGCGGTGAAGATCTTGAACACGGAGCCGGCGCCGTTGCCCACCAGGGACGCCGGTTGCGGCATGATCGTCTGGCTCTGCTCCAGGTCGAGGCCGTAGTAGCGGGAGGTGGCCATGGCGCTGATGTCGCGCGAATCGGTGCCTGGGCGCACCACGTCCATCACCTGGGCCACACCGTGGGTTTCCGGGGCGACGCCGCGGCGCACCGCATCGACGGTGGCCCGTTGCACCTGGGGGTCCAACGTGGTGGTGATGGTGTAGGAACCGCGCTCTATCTCCTCTTGCGGTAGACCCTTGTCCGCCAGGTAGCCCAGGGCGTAGTCGCAGAAGAAGCCGTTGTCGCCGGCGGTGATGCAGCCGTCGGGGAGCAGGGCGGGCTGCTCCAGCACACCCAAGGGCTCCGCCATCGCGCGCTCCGCCTCTTCCTGGGGCAGGTAGCCTTCCGACGCCATGTTGGCCAGCACCGTATCGCGGCGCTCCGTGGCGCCCTCCGGATTGGTGTAGGGGTTGAGCCATTCCACGGATTGGAGCAAGCCCACAAGCAGAGCGGCCTGGGCGGGGTTCAAATCGCGCGCCGGAATGCCGTAGTACGTCTGCGCCGCGGCCTCGATGCCGTAGGCGTGGTTGCCAAAGGAGACGAGGTTGAGGTAGCGCGTGAGAATCTGGTCCTTCTCCAGCGTCTTATCCAGGTCCGACGCCATGCGCATCTCGCGCAGTTTGCGGGGGATGGACTGCTCCGTGGCGGCGCGGGCGGCTTCATCATCTTCCGCCTCGATCAGCCACAGGTAGTTCTTCACGTACTGCTGGTTGATGGTGGACGCGCCCTGCTCCACGCCGCCCGCGAGGATGTTGGTGACCATGGCGCGGGCGAAACCCTGCATGTCCACGCCCTCGTGCTCGTAAAAGCGGCGGTCCTCCGTAGATACAAGCGCGTGCTTGACGTGCTCCGAGATGTCCTCGCTGGCAATTTCGTAGCGGCGCTGGCTGTAAATCCAGGCCATTGGCTCACCGTTGATGTCGGTGATGGTGGTCACGCCGGGGACATCTCCGCCTGACATGTCGGAGAGGTTGGACTGCATCGTCTCGTTGGTGCGCGCAACCGCCATGCCCCCGAGCCCCGCGATGGGGGCAATGCACAGCGCGATCGCGATGCCGGCTGCGACCACCGCAGCCAGCAAGTTACCGAGGGACCTCACAGCAGACACGTCCTTACAGTAAAGGATTCGCCGGCGTGGGGGAATCAGTCACTCCCCCCGCTTTTGTGATCCATTCGACAGATGTCAAGGGGTGTGAATACACTTACAGGCGTAACGCACTCACCGTTGCGGTGAAAGAAATCCCTGGCAGCTGGCGCTGCAGGCGAGTTCAAGCCGCAAGCATCCGCCCGTTTGGGTGGAGACCTCCTGAAAGGGGATGTGATGACCGCCACGCTAGGACGCAACGCGTACGCAGCAGCACCGACCACCACGCGGAAGTGCAACGCCGCCGGCAACCTGGTCTTTGATCGAGGGGAGTGGGTCACCCAGGCACACTGCCGCTCCGGCGATCCGGATGCCCTCTTCGTTCGCGGGGCGGAACAGCGCAAGGCGGCTGCCGTGTGCCGCCGCTGCCCGGTGCAGATGGAGTGCCGCGCAGACGCGCTAGATAACAAGGTGGAGTTCGGCGTGTGGGGCGGCTTGACGGAGCGCCAGCGCCGCGCGGTGCTGCGGAAGAACCCGCATGTGACCGACTGGGCTGCACACCTGGCCTCCGGCGGGGAGATCGAGGGGCTCTAGGCCCGGGCCGGCCAGGCCGCTTGCGCCGGGGGTTGCGGTGCGGACCGGCTAGGCCGTGATTTCGCTAATGTGGTGCCCATGACGAAATGGGAATACGCCACTGTGCCGCTGCTCAGCCACGCCACCAAGCAGATCCTTGACACTTGGGGCGAGGACGGCTGGGAACTTGTCAGCGTTGTTCCGGGTCCGAACCCTGATAACGTTGTCGCTTACATGAAGCGGGAGGCGGAGTAATGCTGCATTCTGAGCGCTTGAAGGAGCTTGGGATTGAGCTTCCTGCCGTCGCAAAGCCGGTAGCTGCATACGTGCCTGCGGTGCAGGCGGGGGACCAGGTGTGGACGTCCGGCCAGCTCCCGTTTGCTAACGGTGAGCTCGCGGCAACCGGCAAGGTTGGTGCGGAGGTCAGCGCGGAGGATGCGCAGGGCTACGCCCGCCAGGCTGCGCTGAACGCGATTGCCGCCGTGGATGCGCTGGTGGGCATTGATAACGTGGAGCGCGTGCTCAAGGTTGTCGGCTTCGTGGCTTCTGATCCGGCGTTCACCGGCCAGCCGGGTGTGATTAACGGCGCGTCCGAGCTGATGCAGGAAGTCTTCGGCGAGGCAGGCGAACACGCCCGTTCCGCTGTTGGCGTTGCGGTGCTGCCGCTGGATTCGCCGGTTGAGGTTGAGCTGGTCGTTGAGCTGAAGCGGTAGAGTGGGGGGTATGAAACACCCCGCCTACAGTCAGTTGCGCCCGGTAACGGCCTCCGCCGCCGTTGTCCTGGCACCGAACCCCAGCTACGCGGCGCTCGAGGGTACGAACTCTTGGGTGATCCGTGGCCCGGAAGATGCCGTGAGCATTGTGGTGGACCCGGGCCCGGAGGATGAGGGGCACCTGAACGTCCTGTCCTCCAAGGCGGACAAGGTGGGTCTTATCCTGCTCACCCACCGCCACCACGACCACGCCGACGGCGCGGAGCGTTTCCGCCAGCTCACCGGCGCCCCGGTTCGCGCCTTCGATCCGCAGTACTGCATCGGGGGCGAGCCGCTTGTCGACGGTGAAATTATCAGCCTCGAAGGCGTCACCCCGACCTTGAAGGTTGTGGCGGCACCGGGCCACACTAGCGATTCTGTGTGCTTCTACGTGTACCCGGGTTGCTTCTACGTGTACCCGGGTGATGTAGAGCAGGGCGCGGACCGGGAGTCTGGCCTGGAGGGCATCATCACCGGCGACACCATTGCCGGCCGCCACACCACCATGATCTCCGAGACCGACGGTGACTTGGGCGCGTACATGGAGACGCTGGCCAAGCTGGAGGAAGACGGCAAGGACATCACGCTGCTTCCGGGGCACGGCCCGGAGGGCGAGGACCTTTCTGCGTTTGCCCGCAAGTACATCGACCGCCGCAACCAGCGCCTGGACCAGATCCGTGAGGCGCTGAAGGTGCACGGGGACGACGTGGACATCAACACGCTGGTCGATGCGATCTACGACGATGTCGATCCCGTCCTCCGCGGCGCCGCCGAGCAGTCCACCCGCGTGGCGCTGCGCTACCTGCGGAACCAGTAGGTAGGGGCGCGGCCGGGCGCGGCCGGTCGGGTCGGTCGGGTCGGTCGGTTTTCGGCCGTGGTCAGCCCCTTTGTGGCCAGCCGGTTTTCGGCCGTGGCCGGCGACCGATTCGCCTGGGATCGCCCGAATCCGGCCCGTTCAACCCATTATGCGCTATTTCGAGCAGCTAATAGCGCACAACGGCACCCGAAAGCCCCAAAACTGGCCGGTTTCGACACGTTGTGCGCTATCACAGAAAGCTAATAGCGCACAACGGCACCCGAAAGCCCCAAAACCGGCCCGTTTCGACACGTTATGCGCTATCACCGAAAACTAATAGCGCACAACGTGCTAATAGCGCATAACGTGGCGGCTCAAGCCATCCCGCGCGAGCCAACTACCTCGCGCGGCGGGCCAGGTGCTCCGTGTCCACGATCAGGACGCTCTTGCCCTCGAGGCGGATCCAGCCGCGGTGGGCGAAGGTCGCCAGCGCCTTGTTCACCGTCTCGCGGGACGCGCCGACAAGTTGGGCGATCTCTTCCTGGGTGAGGTCGTGGTTCACGCGCAGCGCGCCACCCTCCTGGGTGCCAAAGCGGTTGGCCAACTGAAGCAGCGTCTTGGCCACGCGGCCCGGAACGTCGGTGAAGATCAGGTCAGCCAGGGACGCGTTGGTGCGGCGCAGGCGACGCGCCAGCACGCGCAGGAGCTGCTGGGAGATCTCCGGGTGGTCGCCGATCCAGTGCTTGAGCATGGTGGAGTCCATCGTCGCCGCCGTGACCTCGGTAACGCACACAGCGGAGGAAGTGCGCGGGCCCGGGTCGAAGATGGACAGCTCGCCGAACATGTCGGACGGGCCCATGACGGAGAGCAGGTTCTCGCGGCCGTCCGGGGCGTGGCGGGCAAGCTTCACTTTGCCGTCCACGATGATGTACAGGCGGTCGCCCGGCTCCCCTTCGTCGAAGATCGTGGTGCCGCGCGGAAAGGTCACCGTCTCCATATCGGCGATCAGCGCCGAGACGGCGTCCGGGTCAACCCCCTGAAAAATGCCCGCGCGAGCAAGGGTCTCCTGCACGTCATCCATTGATCCTCCTCAGTGCGATCAATCACGCGACCTGGTTTTTGACGAATTTGTCACATGTGTCCGGTCTCACGCGACATTACCACCCCGCGCGCCCCCGCCACCCGAGAATGCTACTTCTCGTTGCCGGTAACCCCCACAACGGTCCGTTCCAATCGCTCCATGCCCACCGTGAACAGGCCCAGGGCGATGGGGACGAGGACGGTCACCAGAATCATCATGGTGCTCATCCTAGGCAAACGGGCCACTACCATGGGCTGCATGCCTTCTTCTCCGCAGCCAACTCACCGTGTCCGCCGCCCGGGTTCCCACCCTGCGGCTAAGGGGACGGAGACCCGGCTGGGGCTGGTCCGCCGCGCGCGTCGCATTAACCGCACGCTGGCGGAGGCGTTCCCGGACGCGCACGCTGAGCTGGACTTTTCTACGCCGCTAGAGTTGCTCGTCGCCACCGTGCTCTCCGCCCAGACCACGGACGTGCGGGTGAATACGGTGACGCCGGAGCTCTTTCGCCGCTTTCCGACGGCAGCTGATTACGCCACCGCGTCCCAAGCAGAAGTGGAAGAAATTATTCGTCCCACGGGCTTTTTCCGTTCGAAAGCCGCCAACCTCATCGGCCTCGGTCAGGTGCTGGTAAGCGATTACGGCGGGGAAGTGCCGGAGGCCTTAGAGGATTTGGTGCGGCTGCCTGGGGTGGGGCGCAAGACGGCGCACGTGGTGCGGGGGAATGCTTTTGGTCTGCCGGGGCTGACCGTGGACACCCATTTCCAGCGCCTTGCGCACCGCCTGGGCCTGACCGCGGAGAAGGACCCGGTGAAGATCGAGCACGCGGTGGGGGAGTTGCTGGAGAAGCGCGAGTGGACGATGTTTTCGCACCGCATCATTTTCCACGGCCGGCGTGTGTGCCATGCGCGGAAGGCGGCGTGTGGGGCGTGCCCGATAGCGTTCGACTGCCCGAGTTACGGCAAGGTCGGCCCGACGGATCCCGCGGAGGCGGCGGCGCTGGTGACGGGCGAGGAGCGGGAGCACATTCTGCGGATGGTCGGCATCGAGACGGCGAAGGACGGGGAGTAAGTGAAGAAGTCTGTTGCGGGCAGTGTGGTCGCGATTGTGCTGGTCACCGTGGCGGTCATTGCCGGTGCCGTGGTGCTGCTGCGTGGGGGAGGCGCAGACGTTGCGCAGGAGACGTCGATAAGCAATAGCCCTGCGCCCGCGGAGGGTGACGCGGTGCGGCAGTTCATCCCCGGCGCGGAGCAGCGCGCGGACTGCGTGGCCGGCGGCGTGGGCGGCATTGACCTGCCGTGCCTGGGCGGCAAGACGGTGCCGGGCGAGCACGCGGACGTGACCGTGGTGAACTTGTGGGCGTGGTGGTGTGACCCTTGCCGGCGCGAGCTGCCTATTATGCAGGCGTTCGCGGACGCGCATCCGGAGATCAGCGTGGTGGGTGTGCACGCGGACCAGAACGCGGCCAACGGTGTGGCGCTGATGAATGAGCTGGACGTGCGTTTCCCCAGCTACCAGGACGATGTGAACCGTTTCGCCGGCCTGCTCGGCCTGCCGGGCGTGGTACCGATTCTCCTGGTGTACAAGCACGGCCAGCCGGTGGGGATGTTCCCGCACGCGTTCAACTCCCTGGAAGAGCTGGAAAACGCCGTGAGCGGGGTGCTCTAGCGTGGCGGACGCACACGGGCAGGACACTGCGCTGCGCCCGGAGCTGGCCCCGGCCTGGCTGCGCCCGCTGGTGGCGGAGCTTGGGAACGAGACGCACGCCGGGCGTGCGCGGGAGCTCTTGGCCACGCGCGTGCCGCAGCGAGGCGGCAAAGACCAGTCCGCTGTGCTGATCCTGTTCACAGGCAACCCGGATGCGGAGACGCTGCCGGCGGATGCGGGGCTGTTGATCACGCACCGCCACCCAAACCTGCGCAGCCACTCCGGCCAAATGGCGTTTCCGGGCGGGCACATCGAGGATGCGGACGGCGGTCCGGTGGATGCCGCGTTGCGCGAGGCGTGGGAAGAAACGGGCTTGGACCGGGGCCGCGTGACGCCGCTTGCGGTGCTGGCGCCGGTGACCACGGGCGGGTCGCGCCGTCGCGTGCGCCCCGTGCTGGGTTACGCCGCGGACCCAGGTGAGGTGCACCCGGCCAGCGAGGAAGAGACGGACGATGTGTTCTTCGTCCCCGTGTCCGAGCTGATCGACCCGGCGAACCGCCTCACTGTGGGGTGGCGCGGCTGGTCCGGTCCGGCGTTTTGGGCCGGGTGCTACGTGGTGTGGGGGTTTACGGGCGTATTGGTTTCGGTGCTGCTAGACCTTGCTGGGTGGGCTGTGCCGTGGGACGAGACCCCGCGCGGCCTTGCAGAGGTTCTTGAAGGCTCCTGCAACGACGAGAAATCGCACTAGGGAGGTGGGCGCGTGCAGCTTGCGTTAGACCTGGCTTTGGTCGCCGTCATTGTCCTCGCGCTGGTCGCGGGGTGGCGCCAAGGTGCGCTTTCCTCCGTGGTTTCCGCAATCGGCGTGATCGCCGGCCTGGTTGTGGGCCTAGCCTTGGCGCCCGTAGCCATGGGGCTGGCGCAGACGCAGTCCCTGCGCGTGCTGCTCCTGGTGGCGGTGGTGGTGCTCTTAGTAGGCATCGGCAACGCGGTGGGCTCAGCGGCGGGGTCCCAGCTGCGCGACGGGGTGCGTCGCGCCTCTGCCCGCACACTGGATTCGCTGGCGGGTGCACTGTTCCAGGCGTTGGCCATGGCGTTGGTGATGTGGTTCATTTCCATCCCGCTGGCGGCGTCGGTGCCGGGCAAGGCGGGCGACGCGGTGCGTGAATCCCGCGTGCTCGCGACGATTGACGTGGCCTCGCCGGACGTGTTGGCGCAGCTGCCCGCCCGCATAGCCGCGCTGTTGGATGAGACCGGCTTGCCGCCGCTGGTCTCCCCCTTTGCTACGCCGCGCGGCTCGCACGTGGACGCGCCGGACTCGGCGGCGGTGGACCCGGCGATGGTGGAACGCGTGCGCCCCGCGGTGGTGCAGGTGATGGGGGATTCCGGCTCCTGCCAGCGCCGCCTGATGGGCACCGGCTTTGTCATCGAGGAGGACTACGTGCTGACCAACGCGCACGTGGTTGCCGGCACCGACGTCGTGGCGCTGGACACCGTGCTGGGCATCAAGGAAGCGAGCGTGGTGTTCTACGACCCGGACGTGGATATCGCCGTCCTGCACGCGGACCAGCTGGGCATTGCGCCCATCGCGTGGGCGCAGGTGCCGTTGGCAACGGCGGATGATGCCGTGGTGATGGGCTACCCGCTCTCCGGCCCCTTCGAGGCGGCGCCGGCCCGCGTGCGCGGCAAGCTCAACATCTCCGGCCCGGACATCTACGCCAAGGGCCGCGTGAGCCGGGAGGCCTACACCATCCGCGGCGTGATCCGCCAGGGCAACTCCGGCGGCCCGCTCTTGAACACGCAGGGCGACGTGGTGGGCATGATCTTCGGCGCGTCCCTCGATTCCACGGACACTGGCTACGCGCTTACGGCTGACCAGGTCAAGGCGCGGGTGGGGGACATTCGGAGGTTGGAAGGCAACGTGGACACGCAAGCCTGCGTTGGTGCCGCTTAGGGCACTTGCTTGACGACGACCGCAGCGAACGCCCCAGCATCCTCCACGTGCGGTAGCCGGCGGGGGTCAAGCTCCGGGAGGTCGCCCGCGTGGGGTGTGCGGGGGCGCAGGCGCGAGGTGGCCACGATGTGGGGCAGGGCGTTGTCGATGCGGCGGGCGGCCAGCCGCAGCTCGAGGAATTCGTTGAAGCGCGGGTCCGTGTGGAATGCCTCGGTGGTATCCGCCAGCAGGTTGGAGCGCCACAGTGCGTCTAGGGCGCGTTCGCTGCGGCTCAGCACACCCGGGTGGATGCGCGACGCGGTGGTGGCAAGACCGCGGGAGGTGGGCAGCGCGATCGCGCGCGGCACAAGGTCCGGGTAGCGCTGCGCGGCCGCCCGCGCGATCACGCCGCCGGTATCCGCGCCCACCACCAGTGCCTGAGTGTGGCCTAGGGTGCGGATCGCCCCCGCAACGTCGCCGGCGAGGATGTGCAGGATGTCGCCGGCGCGGGGCGCGGGTTTGTCGGACATGCCGTAGCCGCGCAGATCAAGCGCAGCGGCGTGGGCACCGGCCTCCGCCAGCGGGGCGAGGGTGTCCTTGAAGTCGAACCAGCCGCCGAACGCACCGTGCAAAAGCAGCACCAGCGGCGCGTCCTGCTCGCCTGCCTCTGCTGCGTGGAGGCGGATGCCGCGGGTGTGCAGCATGCGGTGACGAAAAGGCCCGCCAAGCTCAACAACACTTGGCGGGTTCGGCCGCGTGCGGTGCGCAGCCATGTTGCGTGCCGTGTTTCCGGGTTTTGGGGTGGCCCCGGTTAGTCGCGGGTCACCGCGGTGGAGCCGCCGTTGGCCGGGCGGGTGGTGGACACGCGGGTGACGTTGCCGCGGGTGGCAGCGGTGTTGGCTGGGCGCTGCGTGGTGGTGCGGGTGGTCGTGGTGCGCGTGGTGGCGGCGGTGGCAGGGCGTGCCTCCGCGCGCGGTGCTGCAACCGGTGCGGTGCTGTACAGGCCGGACTCATCCTTCGCCAGGTTCGCCTGGGCCTGGCCCGGGACCAGGTTCTTCAGCTCGTTGACGCTCTCGATGGTTTTCTCCGGCGCCTTGATCTTGCGCACCTTCCGGAAGCCCAGGAACGCCAGCAGGCCGGCCAGGGCAAGCATGATCAGGAAGACCAGCAGGAATGCCCAGCCGCGGTGCATCCAGGAAGCGAACATCTCCGCCAGGGCGAAGAAGAGGAAGAAGGTGGAGTAGAGGGCGATCACGCCGGCGGCGGCGAACATGCCGCCACCCATGGCACCCTTCTTCACCTCGCCGACGATCTCTGCCTTCGCCAGCTCAATCTCCCCGCGCACGAGGGTGGAAACCTGCTCGGTGGCGTTGGAGATGAGGGTGCCAATGGAGTCCTGGCCCGGCTGCGTCACGCCAGTATCACGCAGCGGAATAGAGTCCACCTTCGCGGACACAGCCGTGGAACCGCTGGTGTAGAGGCCTTCTTTGCTCACTGTTCGTACCTTCCGGGTGCGTTATAACGTCTATCCCAGATAACACTAGCCACAATTTGAAGTTTGTGCCTACAACTCCCCGCTAGGCGGAGCGTTTGTCTCGCTTCAAAGAGCGCGCGAGCAGCACCCCGGCGGTCACAACGGCGGCTACGCCGGCGATCACGCCTGCGCCAATGCCCACCTCGCGCGTACCCGGCATCTGGATCAACGGCTCCGGGTTCTTGAACGTGCGAATGTCCCACTCATGCTGCTCAGCGTGCTTGCGCAGCGCCCTATCCGGGTTCACCGCCACCGGATTACCCACCAGTTCAAGCATGGGGATGTCGGTGGCGGAGTCGGAGTACGCGTAGCTGGCCGCCAGGTCGTAGCCGTGCTCCGCGGCGAAGGTGCGCACCGCCTCCGCCTTGGCGTCGCCTTTGAGGTAGCGCGTCACCGTGCCGGTGAGTTTGCCGTCTTGCACCTCAAGCTCGGTGGCCACCACGGTGTCCACGCCGAGCTCGCGCGCAATCGGCTCCACCAAAATCGCCGCGGAGGCGGAGATGATGATCACGTCGTGGCCCTGGGCCTTGTGGTGCTCGATGAGCTCGCGCGCCTCCGCGTAAATCGCGGGGGTGACCACGGTGCGCATGGTTTCGGTGGTGATGCGGGTGACCTCATCCACGGACCAGCCGGCCACCATCTGCGCCAGCGCGTCGCGCGTGGTGTCCATCTTTTCGCTGGACTGGCCAACCAGCATGTAGCTCGCCTTGGTCAGGTACAGGTCCAAGGCTTCCTGGCGGGTGATCAGGCCGTTGTTCATGAACTCTTTGCCGAAGGCAAAGGCGGACGACGTTGCAATGATCGTCTTGTCCAAGTCGAAGAACGCAGCTGCGTGGGGGGCCATGTCGCCCGAGTGTAGCCCTATGCACACCTTCAGCCGCGTGCGCAACCCGAGTTATCCACAGAAATTGTGGTGACATGTCAGCGTAAACCGGGGGTTATCCACAGCTTTTGTGAAGCCTCTTGTTTCGTTGGTGCTCCGCCCTGCAGGGTGAAGGCATGGACCAGATGAAATCACCACAGCGCACCCAGGCGCCGATCGTTGTCGCGGTGGAGGACCCGCTGCTGCTCCCCGAGGCCCTCCATGTCGCCGCGGCGTGCGGCCGGCCGGTCCTTGAGGTCAGCGACCGCTCCCAACTCTCGCGGGTCAGGGGCCGGGCGTGGGCCATGCTTGTCGACGCCTCCTTTGCACCCCCAGATCCAACACCAACCACATTTGTCGTGGCGGCGAGCACGGATGCCGCAGCGCCCGGCGCGTTTGTCCTTCCTGCCCAGGCTGCGGACTTGTTGCGTGCGCTGGGCGCGCTGGCGCAGCGCGGGATCGTGTCCGGCCGCGATGCGGGCACCGTCATTGCCGTCATTGGCGCTGGCGGAGGGGTTGGGGCGTCGACTCTGGCGGGGGCGGTGTGCAAGAGAGCGTCGTCACGCGGGGCAACCCTGGTGGACGCGCACTCCCGCTCGGGAGGGCTGGACCTGCTGATGGGGATTGAGGACGTGCCGGGCGCGCGCTGGGGCGAGATTGAGCTGGGCGAGGGCGTGGTGGCGCGCGAGGACGTGCGGCGTGCGCTGCCGACGACTCGCGACGGGGTGGCGGTGCTCACCTGCGGCCGCAGCTCGATTGTGGAGCCGCCTGCGCCGGGGAGGGACGCGGTGGAGGCGGTGGTGTCTGCCGTTGGCGCAGACGGCGTGACGGTGCTGGATGCGCCGGTGGAGCTGGTGCCGGCGCGGTGCGACCTCGCCGTCATTGTGGTGGCGCCGCAGCTGCGTCCTGCGGCTGCCGCGGCCGGGATTGCGGCGGCGCTGCAAACTGGGGGCGTGCCGCACGCACTCGCGGTGCGGGACAGCGCGTGGGCGTCGCTGTCTAGCGAGGAATTGGCCACGGTTGCAGGTGCACCGGTGCTGACCACGGTGCGAAACTGCCGCGGGTTGACCGGCACCGTGGAGCGCCGCGGCCTGCCGGAGCGACTGCCCCGCCCGCTGGCGCAGGCCGCGAATGCCGTGCTAGCTGAAGCCGGGGCACCTGGGTTTGCGGGGGCGGCGCGATGAGCGGCGATGTGCTGGAGCGCGTCCAGCGCCGCCTGGCCGATGAGCCGACCCCGCCCACGCCGGAGCGGCTGGCGCAGCTGATCCGCGAGGAAGCGGTGGTGATCAGCGACATCGACGTCCTAGACCTCATGCGCAAGCTGCGCGAGGACACCGCAGGCGCGGGTCCGCTCGAGGCGCTTTTGGCTGGCGGGGATGTCACGGACGTGTGCGTGAACGGGCCGCACCACGTTTTTGTGGACCGCGGCCGCGGCCTCGAAGCGGTGGCGGGCGAGGTGTTCGGATCGGAGGAGGAGGTGCGCCGCCTGGCCACCCGCCTTGCGCTGCGTTGCGGGCGCAGGCTTGACGACGCCCACCCGTTCTGCGACGGCCACATCACCCGACCCGACGGCACCCTGCTGCGCTTCCACGCGATGCTGGCGCCGACATCCCAACCCGGCACGTGCTTATCGCTGCGCGTGCTGCGCACCGCGACGGCGAGCCTTGAGGATCTGGTTGCGCGCGGTTCGGTGGATGAGGAACGCGCCGAGCTGCTGCGCGCGATGGTGGCTAGGCGACGCACGTTCCTAGTGGTCGGCGGCACGGGGTCCGGCAAAACGACGCTGCTATCTGCCCTGCTTGCGGAGGCGGATCCGGCGGACCGCATCATCGCTATCGAAGACACGCTAGAACTCACGCCGGCGCACCCGCACGTGCTGAACCTTTCCACCCGCGGCGCAAACACGGAGGGTGCGGGCGCGATCACGGTTGCGGACCTGGTGCGCCAAGCGCTGCGCATGCGGCCGGACCGGATTGTAGTGGGAGAGATCCGCGGCGCCGAGGTCATTGACCTGCTCGCGGCCTTGAACACCGGCCACGAGGGCGGCGCGGGCACCCTGCATGCCAACTCCATCCACGAGGTGCCCGCGCGGCTGGAGGCGCTGGCCGCGCTCGGCGGCCTGGACCGAGTTGGGTTGCATGCCCAGCTTGCCGCAGCGGTGGACATGGTTGTGGTGGTCAAGCGCCAAGCGGACGGCACGCGCCGGGTGCAGCAGATCGGCGTTCTGGAGGGCCAACCTGTGCAAGCGCGCGTGGTGTGGGATGCGGACACTGGTGCGGCCGATGGTTACGAGGCGCTGCAATGAGTACCGGGGTGAGTACCGCGCCGCTTGCCGCCTTGCTGCTTGCCGCGGCGTGCCTGGTCACCGCACCGGGCCCGGCGCACCGGCTGGGTGCCCGGGCGCGGGGCCCGCGCAATCCGGTGTGGATCCCAGTTGGTGGGTGTGCCGTGGTGCTCGCTGCCTTGACCGTGGGGCGCGCGGGCGTGGTTGTGGCCGGTGGGATTGCGGGCGCCACGGTCGTCCACGTGTTCAGTGCTCGCCGCGCTGCGAAGGAGGACACCGCCCGCACCCGCCACGCGGCCACCTTCATTGGGCACCTTGCGGAAGGTGTGGGTGCCGGCTCCACCCTGGCAGACGCGGCCGCGCGCGCCGCGGAGCACATCCCGCCCGACGCGCCGGAGGTGCTGCGCCGGGACGTGGCCCAGTTTGTCGGTGCGGCACAGCGCGGTTGCACCCCGCCGGAGCTTGCCACCCCGGAGCTGGCTCGCGTGGCGGCGCTGTGGGAACTTTCCACCTCGCGCGGTGTGCCCGTTGCCCGGCTGTTGGCCGCGGCGCGGGACGACATCGACCATGCGCAGCGCCACCGCGCGGCGACGGACGCGGCCCTTGCCGGCCCGAAAACTACGGCTGTGGTCCTGGCGCTGCTGCCGCTCGCCGGGATCGGCATGGGGAGCGCGATGGGCGCGGACCCCATCGGTGTGCTCACCGCGCCCGGTTTCGGCTCCGTGCTGCTGATCGTGGGGACCGCCCTGGTCTGCGCGGGCGTGGCAGCCAGCGGGGAAATCATCCGGAGGGCCGCCGCATGATCTCGCTGACAACTGCTGCGCTGGCGGCCCTTGCAATCGTCGTCACGGCGCCGCGACCAGCGGTGCGCCTTACCGCCGTGACAGCGGAAGCCGGCAACCGCCCGCGCGACGGCCCACGCACAGGTTCACCTGCAGGTTCACGTGCAGGGACGCGCGGGGCGGACCCGCACCGGTGCGCCAGCGACATCAGCCTCTTCGCAGCCTGCGCCACCGCCGGCTTGCCTTCGGCCCTGGCCGCGGCCGCGGTTGCGGATACCCACCGCGGGGAGCACACCGCCTGGCACACCACCGCTGCGCTGTTGGCGCTCGGGGCAGACCCCGAGCGCGCCTGGTTTGAACTTGCCGCCGTCCCAGGCGGCGCAGACCTGGCCAACCTTGTCACCTTGTCCAATGCTTCGGGTGCTGCTCTCGCGGACGGCTGCGGCCGCATCGCCGCCCGGTTGCGAGCAGAGGCCGCCGACGGCGCCACCGCGAAAGCGGAGCGTGCCGGCGTCCTCATCGCCATCCCGCTGACTGCCTGCTTTCTCCCGGCGTTCTTCGCCCTCGGGCTCGCCCCGGTGGTGATCAGCCTGGGTGCAGGCCTTATCCACTAACCCACCGAAACCATCCTGAAAGGACCACATCATGAACCTCAACCTCTCCACCACTGCAATCCGCGCCCAGCTCGCCGCCGAGGAGGTGATTGGGAAATCGCTCCGCCGGGTTAAACTGAAGTTGAACGAAGATGTTGGCATGTCAACCATCGAATATGCCTTTGGTAGCTTGGCCGCCGCTGCCCTCGCCGGCGTGCTCTACATGGTGGTCAACGGCAACGGTGTCACCTCCGCCATCGAGGGCGTGATCACCAAGGCGCTGTCCAACACTCCCGGCTAAATGACCACGGTAGAAACGGCACTGTCCATGGCGACCTTGGTGGCGGTCGCCGCGGCGATCGTAGCCGGCATTGCCACCATGGCCGCCTACATTTCCGCCGTGGACATCGCCGGCGCCGCGGCCCGCTCCCACGCAATCGGTGTGGTGTACCAGCCGCCCCGGGGCAGCGTCTCCGTGACGGAGCATGCCGGTCTGGTCACCGTGACCGCGAGCGTGCCCGCCGCGATCGGCACCATGCGGGCCGCAGCCATCGTCCCCGCGGAGGCGCGGTGAGGTCCGCACTTTGCCGCTTGCGTGACGACGACGGCTCCGCCACCATCACCTCCGCCGGAATCATCGCGGCTGTTGTGGCGCTGGCGTTTGCCATGCTCACGATCGCCGCAGGTGTTGCGGACCAGCACCGCGCGGCGGTGGCGGCGGATCTCGCGGCCGTGGCCGGTGCCACCGCCTACTACGCGGGCGCGGATGCGTGCCAGGTGGCCGACACCACGGCCACGCTCAACGGCGCGCAGCTCGCGTCCTGCGAGGTGGTGGCGGGCGACGTGGTGGTGAAAGTCACCAGGGGCCGGGCCAACGCCGCTGCCCGCGCCGGGCCGGCCTAGGCTTCCGCCGTCATGGTGACCAGCGCGCCCAAAAGCTTGAGCGCGGCGTGCTTGTCCAGCGGCTGGTTGCCGTTGCCGCACTTGGGCGATTGCACGCACGACGGGCACCCGTCCTCGCAGCCGCAGGAGTGGACCGCTTCATACGTTGCGGTGATCCATTCGTGGAAGCGGGCGAAACCTTCGTCGGCAAACCCGGCTCCGCCGGGGTGCCCGTCGTACACAAACACCGTAGGAAGGAGGGTGTCCTGATGCAGGGCGGTGGAGACGCCGCCGATGTCCCACCTATCGCAGGTGGCCAGCAGGGGCAACAGGCCGATCGCGGCGTGCTCCGCAGCGTGGAGTGCCCCGGGGATCTCGCCTGCGCTGATCCCCATCGCCTCGAGGGTGAGCGGGTCAATCGTGTAGGCCACGGCACGGGTGATCAGGCGCTGCTCCGGCAGGTCCAGTGGGATGTGCTCGCTGACGGTGCCGTCGTTGAGCCGGACGACGTAGCCGGTCACGCGGTCCGTCACCTCCACGTCCACGCTGGCCACCCACAGGCCGGGGGACGGGTTCACCAGCGCGTGCGCGTCGCCGAGAATGGTGATGTCCGTGGTGGAGCGCGCTTGCGTGGAGTAGTCGGGCCGCTCGGGTGCCACCAGTGCCACATAGTCCTCCAGGTTCAGTTCCTGCACCACGAAGTACTCGCCCTGGTGGATGTACACGGCTCCGTCGTGGACCTGGCTCATGGCCTTGCCGGCGTCGACGGTGCCCAGCAGCCTGCCGTCTGAGATGTCCACGATGGCTATTTCTTGCCCGGTGCCGCCGCGCAGACTGACCGCTGCGTGGGCGGTCTCCGGCGTGGGCTCGCGCTCCAGCTGGGGGACGGCGAACCAGCGGTCGCCGCGCCGACGCAGGTAGCCGGCTTCTTCCAGCTCGGCCACCACGTCGGCGGCATCGAACGCGGCGACATCTGCAGGTGTGAGCGCCCGCTCCACGGCAGCGCAATACACGTGACCGCGCAGGATGTAGGGGTTCGCCGGGTTGAACACGCTGTTTTCCACCGGGCGGCCGAGCAGTGCTTCCGGGTGGTGGACCAGGTAGGTGTCCATCGGCTCATCGCGGGCCACCATGACCACCACGGAGTGCTGGCCGCGCCGGCCCGCACGTCCTGCCTGCTGGCGGAAGGAGGCTACCGTGCCGGGGAACCCGGCCATCACGACGGCATCGAGGCCGCCCACGTCGATGCCAAGCTCAAGGGCATTCGTTGTCGCCATCCCCAGCAAATCGCCATTATCTAGGGCGCGCTCGAGAGCCCAGCGGTCCTCCGCGAGGTACCCGGCGCGGTAGGAGGCAATGCGCGCCGCGAAGTCCGGGCGGCCTAGCATGACTAATTCCTCTTGCGCACGCATAGCAACGATTTCCGCCGCCCGCCGCGAGCGCACAAAAGTGAGGGTGCGCGCGCCCTCAGCCACAAGCGTGCCCATGATTGCGGCGGCTTCGGTGGTAGCGGCGTAACGCACGGGTGCGCCGTTTTCTCCCTCCGCACCCTCGATGAATCCGGGCTCCCACAGGGCGATGGTGCGTTCGCCGGTTGGGGCGCCGTCTTCGGTCACCGCCACCACGTCACGGCCACACAGCCGCGAAGCCTGCGCCGCAGGGTCCGCGGCCGTGGCGGAGGCGAAGATGACCACGGGCTGCGCGCCATACGCCGCAGCGATGCGCAGCAGGCGGCGCAGCACCAGCGACACGTTTGCGCCGAACACGCCGCGGTAGGTGTGGCACTCATCCACCACCACGTACTTCAGGTGCCGCAGCAAGCGGGCCCACCGGGCATGCCCAGGCAGGATGCCTGCGTGCAGCATGTCCGGGTTGGTGAACACAAAGCGGGTTTGTTCGCGGATGCCAGCGCGGGCTTCAGTGGGGGTGTCGCCGTCGTAGGGCGCTGGGTAGATCTCCTCGAGGGGCCCAATGGTGCTGTGCACCATCTTCATCGTCGCCGCCAGCTGGTCCGAGCCCAGCGCCTTCGTCGGCGTGATGTACATGGCGCATGCGCGCGGGTCCGCCGCCAGGGCAGAAAGCACCGGAAGTTGGTAGCCCAGGGACTTGCCGGAGGAGGTGCCCGTGGCTATCACCACGTCGCGCCCCGCCCACGCCAATTCGGCGCAGGCGGTTTGGTGGGAGTAGGGGCGTTGGATTCCGGCGTCGATAAGCAAGTGCTTCAAGGACGGCTCCACCCACTCCGGCCACGGTGCGTAGGTGGCGGGGGACGCGGGAACGGTTTCGAGGTGAGTGATTGCGGAGTCGGGAAAGTGGCGCCGCAGCGTTTCTACTAGTGAGGCCCCGTAATCAACCATGGGAGATAACGTAGGCCAGCGCACACAACTTTGTCGTGCCCGCGCGGGCGTTTCGTGGCAGACTGGTGGGCGGTCACAGCTTTTGTGTGCGCCCTTAAACAGGTGCTCGCGGGGATTGTGTACGCGGGCACCAGGTCTTTTCCTGGTGGACGGCTACTACAAAGCAACAGTTCTTCATTTTTCGAAAGGTCTTCACCATGGCAACCGGCACCGTGAAGTGGTTCAACGCCGAAAAGGGTTTCGGCTTCATCGCACCGGACGACGGCTCCTCTGACGTCTTCGTCCACTACTCCGAGATCCAGGGCTCCGGCTTCCGCACCCTCGAGGAAAACCAGCAGGTTGAGTTCGAGATCGGCGAGGGCGCTAAGGGTCCGCAGGCGCAGCAGGTGCGCGCGATTTAGGTTTTCGCCCGCTTGCTGCCCCGCCTCTGTGCGGGGCATTTTGCGTTTTAGGGGGTGCGGGGGCTGAACGGGTGGGTGGCTGTGGCGCGTTGTGCGCTATTAGCTGGCGGTGATAGCGCATAACGGGGTCGAACGGGCTTGGTTTGGGGCCTGATGGCTGCGTTGTGCGCTATTAGTTCACCGTGATAGCGCATAACGGGGTCGAACGGGCCCATTTTGGGGCCTGATGGCTGCGTTGTGCGCTATTAGCTGGCGGTGATAGCGCATAACGGGGTCGAACGGGCTTGGTTTGGGGCCTGATGGCTGCGTTGTGCGCTATTAGTTCACCGTGATAGCGCATAACGGGGAAGATGGCCGGCCACTCAGCCCACCGCCTACACGGCAGAGATGCCGCGGCGCACGTCGTACCACTCAAACAGTTTGGCTTGGGCGCGCTGGATCAAGAAGCCCACGAAAGAACCCAGCAGCAGGCCGGCGGCCATGCCCAGCAGCGGGAACTGTGAAAGCAGGGATCCGCCGATGTATCCCAGGCCCACGCCGAGGACGGCCCAGATGATGACACCGATGGTGTCGTAGATAAAGAACGCGAACCAGTTGTAGCGCACTGAGCCGAGAACAATGGTTGCCACCCAGCGGGCCCACGGGATGAAGCGAGCAACCAGGACGGTGATGCCGGCGCCGCGTTTCATGTTGCGGCGCACCCAGCTAATCGCCTGGCCGGCCTTGGATTCCGGGTCGAGGCGGTTAACCACGCCAATGAGGCGCCCGCCGAAAGCGAAGCAGAGGTTGTCGCCGATTATGCCGCCGATGATTGCCGCGATCATGACACCGCGGATGCTGGGTACCCCTTGGGACGCGGCGAATGCGCCGGAGAGGTTGAGCACGGTCTCGCTGGGGATGAACGGGATCAACGCATCGCCCACGATCAGCAAGCTGACCAGCGGGTAAAAGACCGGCATCGCCATGAGTTCGTGCAGGAACCCAATCAGGCTATCCACCATTTGTGGGCCACCTCCTTGCACATCACTCACGCGAGTGTAGTCCCCCCGAGAATGCGGGTTGGGGGAGTCACCATAAGTTCCGTATTAAATATGTCTGCTACAAATAAGTGAGTTTTCGGGTTGTGAAGTGAGGTGTCACCCAGCGTGGCTGCAAACGGCAAGGCCAACGGCAAGACGCTTGTTATCGTCGAGTCCGCAACGAAGGCCAAGAAGATCCAGAAGTACCTGGGCGATGACTACATCGTTGAGGCCTCTGTGGGCCACATCCGCGATCTTCCCGGCCGTGCGGCGGACATCCCGGCCAAGTACAAGAATGAGCCGTGGGCGAAACTGGGCGTGAACCCGGAAGATGCGTTCACCCCTATCTACGTGGTCAGCCCGGACAAGAAGAAGAAGGTCGCGGACCTGAAGGCGAAGCTGAAGCAGTCGGACAAGCTGCTCCTGGCCACGGACCCGGACCGCGAGGGCGAGGCCATCGCTTGGCACCTGCTGGAAACGCTCAAGCCCACCGTGCCGGTGGAGCGCATGGTGTTCAACGAGATCACGGAGTCCGCGATCCGCGAAGCCGCGGAGAACACCCGCGAGCTGGACATGGACTTAGTGGATGCGCAGGAAACGCGCCGTATCCTAGACCGTCTCTACGGCTACGAGGTCTCCCCGGTGCTGTGGAAGAAGGTCATGCCGCGCCTGTCCGCCGGCCGCGTGCAGTCTGTGGCCACACGCGTGATCGTGGAGCGCGAGCGCGAGCGCATGGCGTTCATCGCCGCGGAGTACTGGGACCTCACCGCCACCGTGCGCCCGCAGGCGGGCGAGAAGACGGAGTTCGAAGCAAAACTCACCGCGCTCGACGGCACCCGGGTTGCGCAGGGGCGCGACTTCGATGACCGGGGTCGGGTGAAGGCTGGGGATGTTGTGATCGTCGATAAGCAGCGGGCCCAGGCGCTGGCCGCGGACCTGGACGGTGCGGATTTCGCGGTCACTTCGGTGGAGGAGAAGCCGTACACGCGCAGGCCGTACGCGCCGTTCATGACGTCGACGCTGCAGCAGGAGGCGGGGCGCAAGCTGCACTTCACGTCCGCGCGCACGATGCGCATCGCGCAGCGGTTGTACGAAAACGGCCACATTACGTACATGCGAACGGACTCGACGGCGCTGTCCAAGCAGGGCCTAGACGCAGCAAGATCTGCTGCAACGGAGCTGTACGGCGCGAACTACGTGTCCAAGTCCCCGCGCGTGTACGCCCGCAAAGTGAAGAACTCGCAAGAGGCGCACGAGGCGATTCGCCCGGCTGGCGAGCGTTTTGCCACCCCGGGCCAGCTGGCGGGGTCGCTGGATGCGGAGGAGTTCAAGCTCTACGAGCTGATCTGGCAGCGCACCGTGGCCAGCCAGATGGAGGACGCACGCGGAAACTCCACCAAGGTGACGCTCCAGGCAACCGCCAGCGGGCAAAACGGCAGCGAGACCGCAGAATTCGCCGCCACCGGCCGCACCATCACGTTCCCGGGCTGGCTGCGCGCCTACTCGGACACGCAGGATAAGGAGACGCACCTGCCGCAGGTGGCGGAGGGCGACGTGCTGGACGCCGCCAAGGTCACGGCGGACGGCCACACCACCAACCCGCCGGCGCGCTACACCGAGGCCAGCTTGGTGAAGAAGATGGAGGACCTGGGCATCGGCCGCCCGTCCACATACGCCAGCATCATCAAGACCATCCAGGACCGCGGCTACGTGGTCACTCGCGGCAACGCGCTCGTGCCCACGTGGGTGGCGTTTAGCGTGGTTGGCCTCATGGAGAACAACTTCGACGCGTTGGTGGACTATGACTTCACGTCTTCAATGGAGGACGAGTTGGATGAGATCGCCCACGGCAACGAGGACCGCACGCAGTGGCTCACCAGCTTCTACTTCGGCGACGCCGAGGCGAATGATTCCATGGCGGAGGCCGTGGCGCGCCGCGGCGGTCTGAAGCACCTCATCGAGGCGAATCTGGAGAACATTGACGCGCGCGAGGCGAACTCGCTCAAGCTTTTCGACGATTCTCAAGACCGCCCCGTCCACGTTCGCGTGGGCCGCTACGGTCCCTACATCGAGCGCCAGGTGGGCGTGACCGCAGATGGAGAGCCGGAGTACCAGCGCGCCAACCTGCCCGAATCCGCCACACCGGACGAAATCACCCTGGACATGGCGGAGAAGCTCTTTGCCACCCCGCAGTCCGGCCGAGAGCTAGGCGTGAACCCGGCAAACGGCCGCGCCGTGGTGGCCAAGGAGGGCAGGTACGGCCCCTACGTCACGGAGCTCGTGCGTGACGACGAAAGAACGCGCGCCGAGGCGCGCGCCGAAGACGTGGTTGCCCAAGAGCGCGCAGCCGAGGATGCGCAACGCGCCGAGGAAGGCAAGCGCAAGAAGAACTGGGACACCAAGACCGCTCAGGCGCAGAAGGAAAAGCGCATCGAAGCGCTAGTGGAGGAGCAGCTGAAGCCCGCCACCGCGTCCCTGTTCCAGTCGATGGACCCGGCGAGCGTGACGCTGGAGGAGGCGCTCCAGCTGCTCTCCCTGCCGCGCGAGGTTGGTGTGGACCCGGCGGACGGCGAAGTGATCACCGCCCAGAACGGCCGCTACGGCCCGTACCTGAAGAAGGGTACGGACTCTCGCTCCCTGTCCAGCGAGGACCAGATCTTCAGCGTGACGCTGGAGGAGGCCCGCCGCATCTACGCAGAGCCCAAACGCCGCGGCCGCGCCGCCGCCCGCCCTCCGCTGAAGATGCTTGGGGATAACGACGTTTCCGGCAAGCCCATGAGCATCAAGGAAGGCCGCTTCGGCGCTTACGTCACCGACGGCGAGACCAACGCGTCTTTGCAGCGCGGCGATACCCCGGAGACCATGACGGATGCCCGCGCCAACGAGCTGCTCTCCGCCCGCCGCGCCCGCGAAGCCGAGGATGGCCCGAAGAAGGCCACCAAGAAGGCTGCGAAGCGCACCGCGAAGAAGGCGACCAAGAAGACCGCGAAACGCACGGCGAAGAAGACGGCCAAGAAGGCCGCGAAGAAGAGCTAAGGGCGAGGTGCCCTGGCCCGACACCTGCCGTGGCCAGCGCGGCCGCGGCGCTAGGAGCGGTCCGCCATGGTGGAGCGCACCGGGCGGGCAAGCTGCGTCATCTTGTTGCGGCCGCGCAGCTCCACGGACTTCATCAGAGTCCAACGCTGCTGCTCCACCTCGTTGGCGCTGCGCAGCGTCGCGGCGTTGGTGAGCACCTTGCCGGGGGTGTCCTTCGCCAGCTCCGTCAGGCGCGCGGCGGCGTTCACAGCGTCGCCGATCACGGTGTATTCAAAGCGGTCCGAACCGCCGATGTGGCCAGCCACCACATGGCCGGCAGCCACGCCGATGCCAGCTTGCAATTCCAGGCCCGCGAGATCGTCGTTGAGCTCGCGTGCGGCTTGGAGGGCGTGCGAGGAAGCGTCGTGAAGCGAAACGGGAGCCCCGAAGACGGCGAGCGCGGCGTCGCCCTGGAACTTGTTAATCACGCCCTTGTTGCGGTGCACCACCTCGACCACAATCTCGAAGAACTTGTTCAGCTCCTCCACGACCTCTTCCGGCGTGTGGTGGACGGCGAAGGTGGTGGAGCCGATGACATCGATGAACAGCACCGCGACGCGGCGGTCCTCGCCGCCCAGCTCCGGCTTTTCTTCCAGCGCCTTCGCGGCGACCTCGGTGCCCACGTAGCGGCCGAAGATGTCGCGGACGCGCTGGCGCTCGTTCAAGCCGCGCATCATCTCGTTGAAGCCGGCTTGGAGGACGCCGATCTCGGAACCGTCGTAAATATCCACCTGCGTGTTCGCCTCGCCGCGGCGGACCCGGTTGATCGCGTCCTGCAGCTCCTTGATCGGGTCCACCACGCTCATGATCACAAACGCGGTGCCCACCAAGCCGGTGACCAGCGCCGCGATGGTAAGCGCGAAGACAGCGGGCAGGAGCTCGCCTGGTGTGTCGGTGAAGAAGCCGCGCCGCTGCGCGTCAAAAAGCAGAAGCACCCCGATCATCGGCACCGCGGAGGTGGTGAACCACGTCATGTACAGGCGGTGCTTGATCGGCGGCTCCAGCGTCGAATCCTCGAAGCGGCGCGCGAGTGCGGATGCCGCGATGGGGCGCACAAGGCGCTCCGCCTGCAGGTAGGTCAGCACCGCCACCACGAAGCACGCCAGCGACGTGGACACGCCAATGGCCAGGGCCAGCGGGCCCGAAATCTGCGCCGCCGCGATGGTGATGATGGCGATGCCAATCGCCCACACCCCAACCACAATCACCGTCTGCAGCACCGGCAGGCGGAGCACCAGGGTGCGCACCATGTTCGGGTCATGATCATCCGGGCGCAGCTGCCACTCCAGCACCGGCCGGAACAGCAGTGCGGTAACCACCACCCCAACAACCACAGCCAGGATCACGTACACAAGGCCGATGGTGCCCAAGCCAAGGTGGTTCAGGCTGAGCTCCGCAACCTCCGGCATGGGGATGAGGTAGCGCACGAACAGCATGATCAGCACCGCGCCCAGCACGTTGGTGCCCAGCACGGTCGCTGCGTAGAGGGGCCACGACGTGCCCCCCAACCACCGCAAGCCGCGCCAGAGTCGTTCCATGGTGTATCACCTTAGCGCCGAACGGGTGCGCCAGCGATGACCGAGTAGGCTTGGGCGCTGTGACTAACCGCAGCGTGAGCGAGCGTCTCGCCGACACCCCAAAGGTCCGCGACACCATCCTCGCCGCCGCTGCCGCCGCGCGTGGCCTCGAAGGCACCGATCCGCGCGCGCTTGCACACTCCTGGCTGTTCACCGGCCCGCCCGGTTCCGGCCGCTCCAACGCTGCGCTGGCCTTCGCCGCCGCGCTAGTGTGCACCGATCCGGCCGAGATCGGCTGCGGCCGCTGCAAGGGTTGCCGCGACGCGCTCGCGGGCCAGCACACCGATCTTGTGCACGTCGTGCCCAAGGAGCTGACCATCGCGGCGAAGTTCGTCCGCCAAGAAATCGTGGCTAAGGCTGCACGCTTGCCGACGATCGCTTCCCACCGCATTGTCATCATCGAAAACGCCGATCGCTTGACCGAGGAAGCCGCTGATGCGCTGCTGAAGACCGTGGAGGAGCCGCCGGAGGGCACCGTGATCGTGCTCTGTGCGCCGTCGACGGACCCGGAGGACATCTCCCAGACGTTGAAATCGCGCTGCCGGCACCTCTACATTCCCTCCCCGTCGGAGGAAGAGGTGGTGCGCATCCTCATGGAAGAAGAGGGGGCGTCCGAGTCCAACGCCCGGCTGGCGGCGGCTACGTCGTTGCGGCATTTGGGGCGTGCCCGGAAGCTGGTGCACTCCGAGGCCATCCAGGCGCGCCGGGCCAACAGCATCAACCTGGCGGAGCTGGTGTTCTTCGGCTCCCAGGCTTTCCAAGCCGTGGCGACGCTGGTGAAAGCGACGGAGAAGGAAGCTGTGGAGGATCACGCCGAGGCCGATGCCGCAGAGCGTGAGAAGCTCGAGCGCGCCTTCGGCGTCGGCGCCAAGGGCAAGGGTGCCGCCAAGGCGACGTCCGGCGCTGCGACCGCGTTGAAGGAACTCGAGGCGCAGCAGAAAGCGCGCGGCACCCGCCGCAAGCGCGACGTGTTCGACCTCGTCCTGGTGGACCTTGCAGGCATCTACCGCGATGCGTTGGTGATCCAGTCCGGCGCTGGGGCTAGTGGGGCTGGGGCTAGCGGGGCTGGGGCTGGGACTGGTGGCGAGGGTGGCTCCGCGAGCACAGTCGCAGGGCCGAGCGGCCCGACGGTGCCTTTGACCCATCCGGACTTCGAGGGCCTCGCCCGCGAGCTCGCCGATCGCGTTGATCAAGCCGGCCTGGTGGCCTGCCAGGATGCAATCACCCAATGCCGGGAGCGCCTCCACCAGCAGGTTGCCCCGCTGGTGGCGTTCAACGGCATGGTTGGCCACCTGCGCCGCGCCTGCAAGGTGGATTAGCTGCCCGGCGGCGCTGGGGCGGTGATGCGCTGCGGTCTGCCTATCTCGCGGGTCTGCAGCCTGCGGTTTTTCCCTGCGCCCGCGCTGGGTTAAGCTATTGCATCGGTACGCTCGCTTTCGCGTGCGGCCGGCCACCTTAGCTCAGTCGGCAGAGCATCTCACTCGTAATGAGAAGGTCGCGAGTTCGATTCTCGCAGGTGGCTCCATTGTCATCAGTCGCGACATGCTTGACATGTGAGTCGCGACATGGTGGACAAACCGGCGCTCTGGTTTTTGGTTTTCCAGGGTGCCGGTTTTGTTGTTTTTAGGTCAGGGGTGGTTGGCCGTGTTTCCAATATGGTTTTTGGTAGTTGCGGGATGTGTCGATGTAGTGCTCGGTGATGATCTCGCCGGTTTCTTTCAGTGATGTGGTGATGTGGTTGTCGGTGATGACCATGAGGACGGGTTCGCCGGCGTATTTGCGGCTGATGCCGAGTTGGTAGAGTTTGCCGGCGTAGCGGACGGTGACTTTGCCGCCTGGGGTGACGATGTCGTTTCTGATTCGCCATTCTTCTTTGGGGTTGTCGTTGGGTTCGGCTTTCGGGCCGGTGGTGTAGGCCTGTTCGGGGGTTTTTCTGCCGAGTGCTCGGTGGGGGCGGGTGGTGTTGTAGTAGTCGGCGAATTCATCGAGGTAGCGCTGGAGTTGGGGCAGGGTTTCAGCTGGGGGTTTGGCGGCTATCCATTTTTTGAGGGTTTGGTGGAAGCGTTCGATTTTGCCTTGGGTTTGGGGGTGTCCTGGGCGGCCGTTTTTCTGCTGTATGCGGTGGTGGTTGAGGGTTTTTTCGAAGGCGTTGCGCCCTCCTTTGGCTCCGGCTAGGCGGGCGGTGAAGACGAGGCCGTTGTCGGTGAGGGTGGATGCTGGTGGACCGTAGATGGTGATGAGGCGCTCGAGTTCGGCGGCGACGGCGGTGCCCGTGAAGGCGTGTTTGGCGGTGATGGATAGCAGGTAGCGGGAGTGGTCGTCGAGGAAGTCGAGGACTTCGATGCGGGTGCCGTCGATGAGGTAGAGGTGGGTGATGTCTGCTTGCCAGCATTCGTTGGGCATGGCGGCTTCGAATCTGATGTAGGCGCTGCGCGGTTTCTTCTTCGGTTGCGGTGTGACGAGGCCGGCGTCGGTGAGGATGCGGCGGATCGTGGATGTGGACGGCACTCGCATTCCTTGCTGCTCGAGGTGAAAGGCGATGGTGTCGGGGCCTGCGTCTAGGCCGGATTTCACCAGCTCTTTGCGCATGTCGATGATGTGGTTGCGCAGCGTTTTCGGCACTGCTTGTGGGTGGGTGTGCGGGGCGCGGGTTTTAGGCGCAATCGCCTCGGGCCCGCCAGCGTCGTACTTGTACAGGATTTGGTAGACGCGCTGGCGGGAGATGCCGAATCGTGCGGCGACTTTAGCGACGGGTTCGCCTTGGTCGCGCACGGCTTTGACGATGGCGAGGTTGCGGTTGGGGCTGTTCATTGGCCAACGATGGCGCGGCGGATCTGTCTTCCTGCCGCGCCACGCCCACCCGGGCCAGAGGGTGTCTGGGTGTTTGTGTGCGGGGCCCAAATGCGGACGGCAGTGTCAAGTATGTCCCGACTCACCTGTCAACCATCACCCGTCGAAGCGAGGCAGGCCTAAGTGTCAAGGATGTCCCGGCTCACCTGTCAAGCATCACAACCATCGCCGCAGGCACACCGTGTCAAATATGTCGTGAACCCAGACATCGCAGGTGGCTCCATTTTTTCGCCCCGTCGCGGCCATATTGGTGCCTGCGGCGGGGCTTTGTCGTCGCCGTGGCGGTTCGCGACCCACTTGTGCACAACGCTTCCTCCTCCGCCGTCACGCTCTGTGGCCCGGCCCGGAACGATCTGACAAACTCGTTCCGGATGGCCCACGTTTCCGCAGGTCACATTTTCGGACGCTTTGTGTCAAGTGGTTGTGAACCGTTTTTGTTATGGGTTGGTGGTTAGTGGTTGGGGGCTGGGGTGTGTGGTGGTGGTTGTGCGGATGATGGTGACTTCTCTGGGCAGTCCGGTTGGGGTTTTGGGTGGTGTGTGGATGCGTCCTTCTTCTAGGGCATCCTGGATGGCGTGGTGGCGGCTGGTTTGCAGTGTGCGCCAGGTGCCGTCGAGGACGCTTTGTGGGGTGTAGTAGTTGATCGCGCTGTTTGGCCGGCTGTTGTAGTTGGTGGTGAAGGTGCTGACCCAATTGGTGGCGTGGTCGATGGACGCGAACACTGGCGGGTAGTAGGGACTTCCTTTCATGGTGTGAAACAAAGACTCCATGTGGGGGTTGTCGTTGCTGGTGTGGGGGCGGCTGAAGGATTGGGTGATGCCGCGGGAGTGAAACAGCTCGGCGATGGTGGTGCTGGTCATCGAGGGGCCGTTGTCGGAGTGCACGGTGTGCACGTCGGGGTATTGGCTGAGGATGCGAGTGAACAGCTCGGTTGCGGCGCGGGTTTGTTCGCGCGGGGTGATGCTGGTGCCTACTACGGCTCGCGAGTACAGGTCGATCACGGTTAGGCAGGCGTAGTTCTGACTGATGCATGGTCCAGGTAGGAAGGTGATGTCCCAGCACAGCACTTGTCCCGGGGCCGTGGCGATGACGTGTGGGGGTGTTGTGCGTCCGCGTTTGGTGTTGTTGCGTCTGCGGGTGTGGGAGCGCTGTTTAAGCAGGCGCTGGTGTTGGCGGGCGGTGCGGTAGAAGCTGCTCAAGCTGGCGATGTATAACCCGTGGTTGTAGGCGTTGTAGTACGCGTCGTCGACGCTTGAATACGGGTTGGCGTCGAGCAGCGCCAGAATGTCGTCGACTTGCTGCTCGCTCAGACGGGGGATGTTGCGGGCGGTGTGCGGGGTGGGATTGGGCTTCGTCGGGCGGGGTTTACGGGCGTAGAACACCCGGCTGCGGCTGACGCGAAGCAGTTGCTGGGCTTTGGTTAGGGAGTGTCCGTAGGAGACGAGGGCGTCGATGAGGCGTTGTTCTTCCTTGAGACCAGTTTCATAGCGGCGTGTTTCGTCTTCGGATAAGGATTTTCCTCCGCGTCGTAGTCCACGCCAGGAAGATCGGGCATGGACGCTAAAGCTTTTCCCAGCGCATCACTGGTCTGCCTCCACTTATCCAACTCCGCGTCTTGGCGCTGAAGCTTCTGGTTGGCCTTCGCCAACTCCCGCTTCAGCCGGTCGTTTTCGGCGAGCATCCGCTCAACCTGCTTACGACTGCGCGTTGGGTCGTCATGCGTACCAGAGCCCACAATATCTGCCTTCCGTTTCAGCGCGTATTGCTCGATTGATCCGTCCGCCACCTTGGCGATCCATTTCGACATTTCCATATGCGTCAGCCCCAGCGCCACCAAAAACGCACCCTTCTCCCCGGCAGGAAGTGCCGCATAACTGCGCACGAGGTACGTCATCGCACGCGGCGAGAGGCGGCTAGAGATGTCTTCTGTCAGCGCGTCGAGTTTGGCCTCAGCCGCAGACGGTAACCCGAGACGCTGCCCCCACTTGAACATCGTGGCGTTACTGAGCCCGTGGCGGGCTATCCATTTCCCTTTCGCCCCATAGGGCAAGTTGCGGTAGATCGCGACCATCTGCGCCTTCTGGGCTGGGGTGAAATCAAGGCCCCACCCCTTTTTCACACACGGAGCAAACACGAACGAGCCTGCGGCAAGTGTCACCACCACCGCATCATCGAGTAGCTCACCCGGATCCAAATACGTCACCGGAATACCGAGCACATCCCCAGCCCGCACCGCCACCCGACGCCGGCGCGGTGAACTGTCACCATTAGACGGCACCGCTACCTCCTGCGAATCCGAGCAGGCACCAAACGACACCGGCTGCGGCACCAAGCGAGGAACATCAAACGTGGCCATGAACAAACCTCCTCAGGTCTCTCGTTCACAACCAGCCTGACAGCAAGGGGGATGACAAACTCGTTCCGGGCCAGAGGCGCCCAGGATCGCTATCGGCCGCGGCTCTACTTGCCCACTCCAGGCAGGAAGCGCGGGACAACCTTGCCCACGGCGTTGCGGGGCAGCTCGTCGACGAAGTGGACGTCGCGCGGGATGGAGTGGTCCGCCAGGCGGGTGCGCACCCACTCGCGGATGGCGTCGGCACGCAGGTGCTCGCCCTGCTCGTCGCCGCCGCGAACCACCCAGACGGCGATGCGTTTAAAAGTGGTGTCGTCGTCCACGCCGTATGCGTACACGTCGTCGATACCCGGCATGTCTTCCAGCACTTCCATCACGGATTGCGGGTGGACGTTCTCGCCGCCGACGATGATCATGTCGTCGTTGCGGGAGAGCACGTGCAGGAAGCCGTCCTCGTCGAAGTAACCCAGGTCGCCGATCTCCACCAGCCCGTCAATGGTCACCATCTCGGTGTTGGGGTTGGTGTAGCCCTTCAGCGCCGTCTCGTTGTACAGGAAGATGCGGCCGGTTTCGCCTTGGGGGACAACGTTGCCGTCATCGTCGTAAAGCTTGAGAATCGTGCCCGGCGGTACCTTGCCCACGATGGAGGGGTCCGCCTGCATCTGTGCGGGGGTTGCGGCGGCGGCGAGGGCGAGCTCGGTGGAGCCGTAGATGTTGGCCAGGATGGGGCCGAAGCGCGCGGTGGTGCGGCGCAGCAGTGCGGGGGTGACGGCGTTGCCGGCGGTGGCCAGGTAGCGCAAGCTGGAGGTGTCGAAGCTCTCGTTGCCCTCAAGGTCCAGCATCTGCTTGAAAAAGATGGGGGAGGAGATCAGCCCGTCGCAGCGGAAATCCTCAATCTGTCGGTAGCAGGCCTCCGCGTCGAAGATGCGGCGCGTGACAATTGTGGAGCGCGTGGCCAGCGCCACCTGCAGCGCGGACCAGCCCCACGTGTGGAAGATCGATGCGGAGAGCTGCACGGTGTCGCCCGCGCGCCACGGAATCGCCTCCAGGTACCCGGCCACCACAAACGGCATCCGCGGCTCGGGGCGCACGATGCCCTTCGGGATGCCAGTGGTTCCGGAGCTCATCAGCACCAGGTTGCCGTGCTTGGGCTTTCGGGGCAATTGCGTATCGACGTTCGGTTGCACCACGATATCCCGAATCGACAGCCCGTCCGCTCCGCCCTCAGTGAAGGCGCGGACGACGGTGATGCCGTCCATGACGGGTGCGGAGGTGGGGAGGCGGTCTGCGAATTCATCGTCGATGAACAGGACGTTGATGTTGTTTTCTTCGAAGATGCCGCGCAGCTGCTCCGGCGAGGAGCCGATGTTGAGCAGGAAGATGTGGCCGCCGGCGTACCCCTTGGCGCCCAGCGGCAGGATGATGCCGCGGCCGTTGCGGGCCATGACACCGATGCGCAGTTCCTCTAGACCGCGGTCCCGCTGCACGCCCAAGAGCCAGTGCGCGAGTATGCGCGTTTGGGCGCGGAGTTGGCGGTAGGAAAGCACGCCGTCATCGTCAATCAGGGCAGTGCGATCCGGCACGGCCGCTGCGCCCTGCTCGATTTCGCGGGCGGTGGTGAACCAGTAGCGGGACAGGTTGGGTAGCAGCGCGGCTGCGGCGCGCGGGCCGCCCTCGGCGCTGACGATGCCGGAGCGGACGACGGCCGGCACGAAGCGGGCGAACGATTTCAGCAGAAATGCGGGATGTTCTGTGGGGCGCATGGTATCAAAGTAGCGAAAGAGGTTACTGTTGCGTATGTTACTGGTGTGACAAGGGTGCGTGTCGCGCTAAGCGGCGGCCTTACCCTCGGGAGGAAAGGGTTTTCTCATGCAAACTATCGCGCTTCGCAACAAACTTGCTACGGTCGCCGCCGCCGTGCTGGTCACGCTGTGCGCCGTCGCCGGAATCGCTGTGTCCGCTGCGCCGGAGGCATCCGCCCAGCAGCGCAACCTAGTCATCTTCGGTGACTCCGTGATTTCGGACCCGAACGGCCCGCAATGGGCGGCCGGCAAACTGGGGCTGGATCCGCGCGGCTCTTCCAACGTGAACACGTGGTGCCCCACCTCGCCCACTAACTGGGGCCGCCAGGCAGCCAACCAGCTGGGCCTGCCTGCGTGGGACTACTCCTGCACCGGCACCGTGAGCATCCAGAAGGGCCCGCAGTTCGCCTCCCAGGTCACCCGCGCGGTGAACGACGGCGGCCTGAACCGCAACACCGCCCGCGTCATCATCTCTACCGGGTTCAACGACACCTATCACAACGACGGCCGCGACGCCGCAGCCTTCCGCCGCGACTGGGTCGCAGCCATGATCCCGGAGATCAACCGCATCAAGGCCGCCGCGCCGAACGCGCGCATCCAGATCGTCGGCTACCCCAAGATCACCTGGAACGGCAACGTCTGCCTCTTCCACATCGCGCCGAACAGGCACGACACCACCCCGTTCCCGGCGGTTGCGAGCTGGGAGGATTCGATCCAGTGGGCGCAGGTTGACCTCGCGCGGGCAACGGGTGTTGAGTTCCTGGACCTCAAGCCATCCACCTGGAACAACAACATGTGCGCCCCGGACCACATGCGCATGTGGGCTGGCTTGGTGGACTTCTACGGTGGCCCGGGCAACCTGCCCATCCACGTCAACGCGCGCGGCCACCAGCACGTCGCCGGCGTGATCGCGGCGTCCTAGCGCGCGCCTGCGGCACCGCGCGCCAAACGTCCTAGCGCGAATCCCCCGCGCGCAGGTCCTCCGCCTCCGCGTTCTGCAGCGCCACCGCGCGGGCTAGGCGGGCGTAGCGCAGCTCCTGCTCGCGGAAGCGGGTCCAGGTGGAGATCGTCGTAAAGAAGAACGCGATGATCAGGATGTAGAGCATCAAGTCCGTGCCGCGATCCACGCCCAGCCAGTTGGCCAGCACCGTCACATCGTCGGGACGCAAAATGGCCCACAGGGCTGCGAAGATGAGGACCACGAAGCCGATCTTCACCCACGCCTTCGCGTTGGCCTTCTTGCGGTTCTGGAAGAAGTACACCGCCAGCGCAACGGTGGCGATGATCAGGACGAGCTGAATCACTTGAGCCTCCTTGCCACAATGCCGTCCGCGAGGATGTTCACGCCGTTGATCAGGGATTGGCCCTTGGACATGGAGTAATCGGTGTACAGGATGTCCACCGGCTGCTCCGTAACGCGCCAGCCCTTCTCATCAATCATGGTGACAATCTCGGAGGCGTGGGACATCCCGTTCATGCGGATGTTCATCTCATCCGCCACCTTCCTGTTAAAGGCGCGCAGGCCGTTGTGCGCGTCCGACAGCCCCAGCCGGCGGGTACGCGGGGAGAGCATGACCACAATCTGCAGCACCATGCGCTTGATCCACGGCACCTGCGAGTTGTCCTGGCCAGCGAAGCGGGTGCCCACAATGATGTCGTAGGGCTCGGTGCGCAGCCGCCCCACCATCGCCACCACATCTTTCACCTGGTGCTGGCCGTCCGCGTCGAAGGTGACAAAGTACTGCGCGCCGGGCTGCTTGCGGGCGTATTCCACGCCGGTTTGGATCGCCGCGCCCTGGCCCAGGTTCACCGGGTGGTTCACCAGCTTCGCCCCGGACGCGCGGATCGCCTCCGCAGAGTTGTCGGCGGACCCGTCGTTGACAGCGACGATGTTCGGGAACGTCTGGCGCGCGTTGGAGAGCACGTCGAAAATGACCGTGCCCTCGTTGTAGCAAGGCACGATCAGCCAAGTGTCCTCGTATCCGCTCATGTCAGCCGTTAGGTTACCCCTCGCGGTGGAACAAGAGCGCGTACACGCGCCGAAGCAGCCCAGCTGGCAGCGCCCTGTACGCGGTGCGGGCGGCCAAGTTGAACACCGCGCGCGGCCTGCTCACCAGGCCATATTCCACCAGGTTGCGCTGCATCTGGCGTTCCGCGGCAAACATTTCCTTCCCGGTGCGGCGTTGAAACTGCGCGTCGGTGACCTGGAAATACGTCAGCGCCTCCGGCAGGTTGCGCAACTGCCACCCGCCGGCCAAAAGCCGCGCGTAGAGGTCATAATCCTCCATAAAGTGCACGTCGCGGTACCCGCCGACCTCCTTCACAGCCGCCGTGCGCAGCATCACCGACGGGTTGTTGATCGGCGAGTTCACCCTCGCGTAACCGGCCGGGTCCTCGGGCAGCGCCCGCACCTTGCCGGCATCCCCGGGCACCTCCCGGAACTCCTCCACGGCCGTGCCCACCGCGCCGACCTGGGGGTTACGCTCCAAAAACTCCGCCTGCACCGCAAAGCGCTCCGGCTTCGCCACATCGTCCGAGTCCAGCCGCGCAGTGAACTCCGCCTCGATCGTCTCCAGCCCCGCCTGGGACGCCGGCCCAGACCCCACGTTCTGCGCAAGCCACACCACCCGGGCATTGTGCTTTTCGACGTTCGCTTGCACCACGCCCAAAACCCCATCCGAAACGGGGCCGTCGAGCACAATCACAATCTCATCCGCCGGTCGCGTTTGCGCAGCCAACGAGTTCAGCGCGCGCTCGAAGTCGCCCGCTTTGGTGCCGTGGTAAGCGGTGATCAATGCCGCGATAGAAGTCACCGGCACCACCCTAGTCGTCAGCCCTAGTCCCGCGCCGCGTCCAGCAGGTAGCGGCCGTAGCCGGACTTCATCATCGGCTCTGCCAGCCGCTCGAGCGCCGCGGCGTCGATGAAGCCTTCGCGGAACGCGGCCACCTCGGGAGAGCCGATCACCGTGCCCGTACGTTTCTGCAGCACCTCCACGTACGCGCTGGCCTCCGTCATCGAATCGATGGTGCCGGTGTCCAGCCACACGTCGCCGCGGTGCAGGCGGTGCACCTTCAGGCGCCCCTGCTCCAGGTACGCCTCATTCACGGAGGTGATCTCCAGCTCCCCGCGCGCGCTGGGTGTGATGGATTTGGCGATGTCCACCACCTGGTTGTCGTAGAAATACAGCCCCACCACGGCGAAATTGGATTTCGGATCCGCCGGCTTCTCCTCGATGGACAGCGCCGTGCCGTCGGCAGCGAACTCCACCACGCCGTAGCGCTGGGGGTCGGAGACCTCGTAGGCGAAGATGGCGCCGCCGTCAACGCCGCGGGTCTCGCCCAAAATGCGGGTGAGCTCGGTGCCGTCGAAAATATTGTCGCCCAGCACCAAGGCCACGTCGTCCTCGCCGATGAACTCCTCGCCGATCAGAAACGCCTGCGCCAGCCCTTCGGGGGACGGCTGCACTGCGTAATGGAGCATGAGGCCGAGCTGGGAGCCGTCGCCAAGCAAGCGCTCAAAAGCGGGCCTGTCCTCCGGTGTGGTGATGATCAAGATCTCGCGGATGCCGGCGCCGATCAGGGTGGTCAGCGGGTAGTAGATCATCGGCTTGTCATAAATCGGCATCAGCTGTTTCGAGATGCCTTTGGTGATCGGGTACAGGCGTGTGCCTGAGCCGCCCGCGAGGATGATGCCCTTCATGGGCTAGAACGGCAGGGTAATGCCGAACTGCTTGAGCATCTCGCGGTTCTGCGGGGTGTCCAGGTTCATGATCAGCGTGAGCACGCCGGTGATGATGCTGAGCACGAACAGGATCACCGAGGACGTGCGGACTTTGGAGAAGTCCCCGGAAGAGAACGCCTGGAGGATTTCCAGCTGGGAGTTCGCGCTGGTGGTGGTTGTGGTGGTTGCCGCCGTGGTGGTGGTCTTGCCCGCGGTCACGGTCGGTGTGACGGTCACGGTCTGGGTGACGGTGGGGCGGGAGCTAGTCGCCGTGGCGGCCGCGGAGGAGGTCACGCTGGACGCGCCGCTGGCCGGCGTGGCGGTTTCGGTGGCGGCGCCGGCGTTGCTCACCAGGACGGTGGCGCACATGGTGGCCGCCAGCGTTGCTGCGGCGGCGGTGCGGAAGGTGGACTTTGCGGTCATGGTGGGCTCCTTATACAGACGCGTTGCTCCCCATAGTTTTAGCCCATCGCCCTGCCGTGTTGCTAGATATAGGTTGCTAGATACAACGCGAGTGCTGCGCGCCAATTCGTGGGCGTGAAGCCGGTGGCGGTGATCTTTGTCAGGTCCAGCGTGGATTCCGCCGGGCGGCGCGCCTCCGGGCCGGCCAGTTCCGCGTACTGCTCGGTGGTTACGGGGTGCACCGAAGACGGGTCCGCGCCCAGGCCGATGAACACGGCCATGGCAATCTCGTCGCGCCCCACCGCATCACCTTCGGAGGTGATGTTGTACACCCCGTACTCCGCGCCCGTAGCCAGCAAGTGCGCGATGCCTTTGGCCAGGTCCTCCGCCCATGTCGGACGCCCGCGCTGGTCCGCCACCACGTTTGGTTCCGCGCCCTTCTCCGCCAGGCGCGCCATGGTGTCCATGAAATTCGCGCCGTCGCCGAACACCCAGGACGTGCGCACCACGTAGTGCTTCCGCGCCACCTGCGCAGCCGTGTCCCCCGCGGCCTTGGACGCACCGTACGCACTCAGGGGGCTCGCGGTCTCCGCTTCGGTGTGCGTGTCCACGCTCCCGTCAAAGATGTAGTCACTCGACACATGCACCAAAGTCAGGTCGTGCGCGTTCGCAATCGCGGCCAGGCGCGCCGGGGCGTCCGCGTTCACGGCCCAGGCTGTCCCACGGTCTTGCTCCGCGCCGTTGACATCGTTGTACGCCGCGCAATTCACAATCGCCCAGTACTGAGAGAAATCGGTCTCCGGGATGTCCGTGATGTCAAACTCCGCGCGGGTGGCAAAGTGCGCCTCGCGCTCTGTCCATACCTTGCGCAGCGCCCTGCCGAGCTGGCCGTTCGCGCCGGTGACCAGGATTCTCTTGGGTGGTACCGGGGAAGCGTCGGCAAGCATCGGATGCCCCTCATCCGCCGCGGAGAGCTCGGTGGGGGCGAGCGGCCAGTCAATCTCCCGGTAGGAGCAGAACGCGTAATCCCCGTTCGGGTTGTAGCGCTGGTTCACCAGGTAGATGTAGCTCGTCGCGTCCTCCAACGCCTGGAAGCCGTTGGCCACCCCGCGCGGGACAAACACGGCGGTGCCCGGCGTGATCTCGGTGCCGAAACGCTCGCCGTACGTCGCGGAGCCCTCGCGCATGTCCACCCATGCGCCGTACACGCGCCCGCTGGCCACGGACACCCACTTATCCCACGGCTCCGCGTGCATGCCGCGGGTGGTGCCGCGGCGCGCGTTGAAGCTCACGTTCTGCTGCACGGGCTGAAGCGCCTGGCCGGCCCAATTCTCCTTGAACCAGCCGCGATTATCCTCGTGCACCGCGAGCTCGTGGACGGTCAGGCCGGCAATCGGGGTTTCACGCATGGTGCCCAGCGTATCGGGGTCACTGGCCCTGGGTCACTGGCCCGGTTTCCGGGAAGCGCCAAAGTTTGCCAAGTTCCGCTCTACCGCCTGTAAACCCGCAGGTGGTTGCAGAACTCGGCAAACTTACGCGCGCGTAGATTATTGGCCGCGCTGGGCATACTGCTTTTCGACGTTCGCCTTCCCCGGCCTCCACCACCACTCGTTGGCGCGGTACCACTCCACCGTCTGCTCGAGGCCGGCGCGCAGGTCGGTGTAGCGCGGCTCCCAGCCCAGCTCGCGGCGGATCTTCGAGGCGTCCATCTGGTAGCGCTGGTCGTGCCCCGGGCGGTCCGCCACGTGCTCGTACGTGCCGCCCATGATCTTGCAGAGCAGCTCAATGACCTGTTTGTTCGTCGTGCGCTCCGTGTCCGCCCCGATGGCGTAGGTCTCGCCCGGGCGGCCGCGCTCCAGGATGGCCAGGACGGCGGCGTTGTGGTCGTCCACGTGAATCCAGTCGCGCACCTGCTCGCCGGTGCCGTACAGCTTGGCGGGCTGGCCGTCGATGAGGTTGGTGATCTGGCGGGGAATGAACTTCTCCACGTGCTGGTAGGGGCCGAAGTTGTTGGAGCAGTTGGAGATGGTGGCGGAGATGCCGAAGGAGCGGATCCACGCCCGCACCAGGTGGTCCGACCCGGCCTTGGTGGCCGAGTAGGGCGAGGACGGGTTGTAGGCCGTGTGCTCGTCGAAGCGCTTGTGGCCGTGGAGGGGCAGGTCCCCGTAGACCTCGTCGGTGGAAATGTGGTGGAAATGCACCGGGTGGGAGTTGTGCACCGCCCGGATCGATTCCAGCAGCCTGTAGGTGCCAACCACGTTGGTGTGCAGGAACGCGGACGGGTCGCGCAGGGAATTGTCGTTGTGGGATTCCGCGGCGAAGTGCACCACCGTGTCCGCGCGGCCAACCAGTTCGGCGACCAGGGCGGCGTCCGCGATGTCCCCCTCAACGAACTCCACGTCTAGGCCGTCCAGGTTGGCCCGGTTGCCGGCGTAGGTGAGCTTGTCCAGCACGGTGATGGTGTGGTCGGTGCGCTCCAGCGCCATCCGCACAAAGTTCGCTCCGATGAAGCCTGCGCCGCCCGTGACCAGCATGTTTCCCATGTTGGCAACCTTACCTAACACCCAACATAACACCTACCTAACACCCTGCTATGTCATGTGTTATGTAGGTGTTGAGTTAAGTCATCCGGTACCGCTGTCGGGGGCTGCGTTCGGGCTCAGTCCTCTCGGCTGTGCCTTCGGCGACGAGTTGGTTCAACGCGTTCATCACGGACGTGCGGCTGAGGCCTGTGGCTTGCACAAGTTCGGTCGTAGACCAGGAGGTCTCCTCAGCTAACAGTCGCCTCACCTGCTGGAACGCGGTTTCGTGAGTTTCGGCCTCGGCGACTCTGTGCTTGAAAAACGTCACGGTGAAGTGAGTCAGCGTGTTGGTGAACTTCGGAGGCGGCATAAGTGCGTCAGCCGTAGCGCGGTTCATTGTCGCGATGCCGGTACCGCGATTCTCTGCAATCGGTCCTCCGCCGGGGAAGGTGAGTTCTTCGAGAAACGTTGCCAGTTGCTGGTTTCTTGTCGAGCTCGCTCCTGGGCGACCCAAATTTTCCGTAGTCACACCGCCGTAGAGCCCGCCCGGGTTCGAGATCTCCAACCGATCCACGTACATGTCTATCTGCACCGGCGTGCCCTGCGCGGAAGGGGAGTAATCGCGGTGCATCAGGGCGTTTACCAATGCTTCTCTCACGGCAACGGGGGGATAGTCCGGCAGGTCCTGGCGGTACACCTCACCGATCAATCCGGCCGTGCGCATGTTCTTTTCCACGAGACGAACGCCCTCATCCACCATTTCTGGGATAGTGCCCGTGATTCGGGCACTATCCAGAAGGCGGATGCCCTGGGTAACATCGCCTTTCCCTTTACCTGGATACAGCGCAAAGGTCACCATGAGGCGCGGATAAAATTGTTGGGGATACTCCCCCATTGAGAGGAGGGCGGCGAGAGTCGGGTTGTCGCCCTGCAGCACCCGCAGGCGATTTAGCGCCGCCTCATCGCCGCTCTCAAACGTCCGTGGTCGGCGCGTCCGCTGGTTATCCAGGTACGCATCGAGTCGTGTTGCGTCCAGATCTGCCTGGCTCGCGTCGTCGACGGCCGTGAGATCCCAGCGCGGCTGTTTCCGTTCTTCCAAGAGCCGGTCAATCTCGTATCGCGTCAGTTTCACATCCGCATCGCCTGAGCGGGTGTAGCTCCCGTTGTACATGCCCCGATCGGACACGTAGCAGGGCTTATCCTGCACCTCCAGTTCTTCAACGTGGGCGACTAACACCGGCTTACCCTTCACCGGAATGACCTCAATCTCTGGTCGAACATGAGGTGTGAGTCGCTCGCAGTAGGAGACCAAGCGATCTCGCTCGGCGAGGGCATCAAAAGAGTCGACGGGAATGAAACCATCTTGCTCACTGATGCCTAAGACGATAATGCCACCGGCGTGGTTGGCGAAGGCGCTGAGGGTTTCTAGGGCAGACTTGCCAACACCCGTTTTCACTTCGACGCGTTGTTGCTCTGCGCCGACAATCTGCAAATGTTCCAGCAGCTTTTCAAGTTCCTCCGGGGACATAATACCCAACATAACACCTACCTAACACCCTGTTATGCCAGGTGTTATGCAGGTGTTGAGTTAGGTGCTAAGTCTGTGCCGCGGGCCTAGCAGCCTTGCCAGCCCCAGCCCGGGCCCGCGCGAGACCCGCGACGTGTACCAAAGCGCCGACCATTGGGCCGACGTACAGCGCGACTATGACGGACTGCACCACGCCCCACGGCGCCGCGAATAGCACCGCGAACGCGACGAGGGAGGCCACCACCCAGCCCGCCAGGTACCACGCGTGCCGTTCGAGCGCGAGCACAGCCACGCCGGTGATCATCAGCGTGCCCATGAATGCAGATGCCAGCGTGAGCAGGCCCAACGTCACCCCGCCCACAAACAGGTCCGGTTTGAACGCCAGGCGCAGGATCCACGGTCCAATCGCCCACGCGGCGACGAAACCGACCGCGCCCAGCGCAAGCACGGCCGCCACCGGGGCAAGGAGGGCGCGGTACACCTGCCCCCGCTTTTCGACGAAACGAACAACCAACGCTGATTGGAACCGCTGCAACGGCACGAGCACCGGCGCGCGGGTGAGCATGACGGCGTTGTTGATGGCCCCGACCATGACGGCAATCGCGGCGTCGTTGTCGGGGAAGGCGGCGGACACAGCCGTGGGAAAGCCGGTGATCAGCGCCGCGGATGCACCGGAGGCAACCATGGCGGTGAGGACGCGGGTGAGAAAGGCCTCGCGGTCCACGTCCAGCGCCACGCGAATGTTCAGACGGGCGGAGCTTGAGGTACCGAGGATGATCAACCAGCTCGCGGCACCGATAACGGTGATCAGCAGAAACGCCGGCAACCCCCAGCCCGCCGCCCACGCGACCAGCGCAAGCGCCAGGCGTACGCCGGCGTCCAGCGCCACCAACCCGGCGTACTGGTCCCACAGGTTGGCGCCGCTCAAAATGCCGGAAAGTACTGCTTGGAATGCGTAGCTGACCAGGCCGAACACCAAGAGGCTGGTAGCCAGGGAAGGGGACATGGGGACGATTGCGCGCATCATCCACATGCCCGCAGCAATCACCCCAATGACAACAAACGCCGCCACCATGGATGCGAAGCGCCACGGGTTCGCTGTGCCCCGCGCGCCGGTATCCCGGGCGGAGGCGACGGCCCTGGTGGTTTCGTGCGTGATGCCGTCGATAAGCCCGGTGCTTGCGAAAAAGAGTCCCCAGAACGCGGTGAAGTAGCGGTACTCCGTCTCTATGTCCAGCGCCCAAGAGGCGATCCACATCAGGATCAGGCCGGCGGCCGCCGAAAACAGGGTGGCTAGGGAGAGTTTTTTCATGCCCCGCCTCGAAGTACCGGTGCCGGGGGCAGCGCAGTGTGGTTGAGCCAGGAATCCATCACGCCGGCCACGTTCGCACCGGGTGCCTGACGCTTCAGCGCGTTGGCGAGGTCGAACGGCTCCACCACGCCGTGGGCGCAGCTTGCGGTGTAGTCGCGGACGGCGTTGAAGAATGCGTCGTCGCCCACCTCGGCGCGCAGGGCGTGGATGGTGATGGCGCCGCGCTTGTACACGTCGTCGTCGAACATGTGGCGCGGTCCCGGATCGGCCAAGAGCCAGCGGTGCGGTGTGAGCATGGCGTGGTGGTGGGCAACGCTGTCGTCGATACGTTTGGTGCCCCGGTAGTCGGCCCAGAGCCACTCCGCGTAGCAGGCGAAACCCTCGTTGAGCCAGATGTCGTTCCACTGCGCGAGGCCCAGCGAGTTGCCGAACCACTGGTGGGCCAGCTCGTGCGCAATCAGCCGCTCGTTGCCGCGCGCGTGGTTGCGCCCGAAGATGGACTGCCCGGCGGCCTCGAGGGGGATTTCCAGCACCTCCTCGTGGACCACCGCGGTGTACTCCTCGAAGGGGTAGGGGCCGAAGACGGTTTCGAAAAAGTCCAGCATGTCCTGCTGCAGGGCAAAATCGCCCAACTGCGCGCCGCGCGGCAGCCAGGTGCTGGTGTTGCGGCCGATCTGGTGGCGCACAAACTGGCCGACGTTAACGGTGGCCAGGTACGTGGGCAGCGGCCGGCGCGTGGTGGTGGCCACCACCTGGTACGGCTGGTCCGGGCGGAGCTGGATGGCGTAGGTGGCCTTCTCATCCGGCGTGTCGTCGCAGGGGAACCAGGTGGGGGCGCCGTTGGGCTGGTTGGCCGTCAGCGCGCCGTTGTTCAGCTCCTCCCAGCCGAGCTGGCCCCACGCGGTGCGGCGCGGGCGCGGGGTGCCGCCGTACCGGATGCTCAGCTGGAACTCCGCGTCCACCGGGATCGGCTCTGTGAACGTGATGCGCAGCTTGTTGCAGGATTGGCGGAACCGCTTGACTGCTACGGGCTGGCCGCTCTCCGCCCGGGCCGCGACATCCACGCGACGCACCCGCATGGTGTCGGCCAAGTCCAGCGTCATGTGGCTCAACTCCCGCCACGCGGACAGCGTCAGCATTGCGGTGCCGTCCAGGCGGTTCGGCCCAACCTTGTAATCCAGGTCAAGCGCGTAGTGCGTGACGTGGAAACCCAGGTTGAATTCGATGCCGGTGTAGGCGTCGCGGTGTCCGGGGATTGGCGTGGAGCGCAAGCGGTGCGTGCTCATGGGCACTAGCTTCCCGCGAGATGGCGCTCCAGCCAAATAAAGATCATCGACTCCACGCGCGCTACCTGATCATTATCCGCCGCGCCGGCGTGACCACCTGCGGTGTTCTCGAAGTAATCCACCGGCTGACCAGCCTTGTCCAACGCGAGGGCAAACGTGCGGGCGTGCGCGGGGTGCACGCGGTCATCCCTTGTAGACGTGGTTACCAGCGCCGGCGGGTACGCCACCTCCTCGCGGGAACGGACGTTGTGGAGCGGACTCCAGCGCTCAATCGCCGCGCGCTCCACCGGATCACCCGGGTCCCCGTACTCCGCCATCCAGGACGCGCCTGCGGAAAGCGTGTGGTAGCGCAGCATATCCGTCAGCGGCACCTGAATCACGGCGGCACCGATCAGCTCCGGGTACTGCACCAGCGCGCCCGAAGTGAGCAGGCCGCCGTTGGAGCCGCCGCGGATGCCGATCTGCGACGGCGCCGCGTAGCCGCGGCGCACCACGTCCTCCAGCACAGCGCGGTGGTCCTCCCACACCTTGTGCCGGTTCGTCTTCACCACCTGCGAGTGCCATTCCGGACCGAACTCGCCGCCGCCGCGCAGGTTCGGCTGCACGTAGAAGTAGCCCTTCTCCAGCCACCCGATTCCGCGGGCATTGCTATACGACGGCAACAAGGACACCTCAAAGCCCCCGTACCCGCCGACAAGCGTCGGCTGGGCGCCGCGGGAGAAATCGCCGGTGATGAAGTAGGGCACACGGGTGCCGTCGGCGGAAGTGACCCAGTGCTGGCGGGTTTCCAACCCTGCGGCATCGAAGAACGCCGGCGACTGCTTGACCGGCTCGGGCGCGGCATCTTCGCCGCCCCGGGCTTGGCTGCCCGGGGCGTAGCGCAGCAGCGTGGTGGGCGTGGTGAAGCTGGATGCTGCCAGCCATGCCTCATCCCCGTCGTTGGCGCTGGTGGCTACGACGTAGGCGGAGGCGGCATCAGGAAGCGTAAGCTCCTCCTGTTCCCACGTGCCCAGCGTGAAGCGGGTGATGTGGGTAGTCACGTCCTTGAGCGTGGTCACCAGCATCGATGTCTGGGTGAACGAGATGTTCTCCACGGTGGCATCGGCGACGAGCACGGTGAAATCGCGCGCACCGTCCTGGAACGATGCCAGTTCAATCACGCCGAGCTGGCCTTGCGGCTACCCCGGCGAAGTCTGTGCGGGGAAGGATGAACAGCCACTGGCGGCGCACCACCGCGCCGCAGTCGGTGGGCAGCTCCAGCTCCTCGCCATCAACCCAAATGCGGGAGTTGTAGAAATCCAGCATGCGCGAGAACACGGTGCGCTCGAAGCCGGGGGTCGGGTCGAACTCCCCACCGACCATGACATCGGTCGCCTCGCCGCGGAAGACCTCCTCGCAGTGGACGTTGCCCTCCCTGTCCCGCGTCCAGCGCTGGACCTGAGCGGGGTAGCCGGATTCGGTGAGGGCACCTGCTTCACCCGTGTCGGTGCACACGAGCAGGGTGTTCAGGTCGACCCAGGAGACATCGGTCTTGGCTTCGTCGATACGAAAGCCCCCGGGAACGAACTCGCGGGTACCAAGGTCGAACTCCCGCACCACCGTCGCGTCCGCCCCGCCGCGGGAGAGCTGGACCAAGGCGCGGTCGTACGCCAGCGGGCGCACAGCGGCACCCTTCCAGACCCAGTCCTCGCCCTCCGTCGACGCGAGCGCGTCGAGGTCAAGCAGCACCTCCCATTCCGGCTGGTCCGAGCGGTAGGACTCCAGCGTGGTGCGGCGCCACAGCCCGCGCACGTGGGCCGCGTCGCGCCAGAAGTTGTAGAGGTACTCGCCGCGGCGCGAGACAAACGGGATCTGGTCGTCCGAATCCAGAGACTCCCGGAACCGGGCGCGCAACGCGTCATCCGCGTACGCCTCTTCGGTGGCGTCGGACCACTCCCGCGCCCAGGCGAGGGTTTCGGGGTTGTCAATCCCGTCGAGAAGCTCGGGTGCAATCTCCCTCATCGGCTTCCTCACAGGCCGAACGCGGGGGCGATGGTGGTGAACCAGGAGCGCTCCATGTCCTCGCGCCAGTACGGCCAGGAGTGGGTGCCAACGTTGCGGAACTCGTAGTGCGCCGGAATGTTCAGCGCCTCGAGCTTCGCGCGCAGGTCATGGTTGCACTGGTTAATCGCGGCCTCGATCACGCCGCCCTCAATCTGCAGGGTTGTGGCTGCCACGCTCGCTTCAATCTCGTTCGCGCCCAGGCCCATGATGTAGCCCACCTGGTCGTAGTGGCCGGCCAGGCCGGTGGCGGAGGAGACGTAGAGCTTGGTGCCGCGCAGCTTCTCCGCGTTGATCAAACCGTCATTCCACACGTTGTACGGCCCGCCCATCGGGCCCCACATGCGCTCCGGCGTCACCGTCTTGAAATCGGAGTTGCCGGCGCGGTTCACCGTCAGCCGCGCGAAGTTGTAGCCCTGCGGGGAGGCGGTGGCAGCGCAGCCGGAGAAGGACGCGGCGGCGTCGTAGAAGCCCGGGTTGTGCTGCGGCAGCACGAGCGCTGAGGTGCCGGACATGGAGAAGCCCACGATGGCGCGGCGGTTATCCGCGCCCAGGGTGCGCTCCATCGGGCCGGGGAGCTCCTTGGTAATAAAGGTCTCCCACTTCTGCGGGCCCTTCAGGTACGGGGTGTTCAGCGTGTCGTCCACCCAGTCGGTGTAGTAGCTGAACGCACCCGCCTGCGGAATGACCACGTTGACACCCTTGCCGGCGAAGAACTCGCGCACGTTGGCCATCTTCAGCCAGTCCTGGTTCTGCTCCGCACCGCCTGCGCCGTTGAGCATGTAGATGATCGGCGCGCCGTAGACGCGCTGGCCCTGCGCGTTGGTGGCGGGGACGACGGCGACGGGGATGTCGCGGTTCATCGACGGGGAGTAGACGAGGTAGGAGAGCACGTTTTTGTGGTCAACCTGCTGGACCCAGTCCTGCGGTTTGCCGGAGCTGACCACCATCGGCGGGGTGGTGCGGGCATCCCACGCCTTCACAGTGCCTACCGGCGTGGTGCCGGCAACCTGGGCGGCGGTTACCGGCGCGGCCTGGGCGTTTGGTAGCGGTGCGACTGCACCGAGTGCGAGAGCCGCCGCGGCGGCGTTGGCGGCCACGGCGGAAGTGACGGCGTTGAACGTGCGCTTCATGCTCATGTGCGGTTATCTTACGGTCACTTTAGGAAACTTGTGTAACAATAGTGCGCAACTGTTACAGCAACGTTGAGATTCTTACGCGAAGGAAGAGCCGGCATGAACCCGATTGAGCAGCTTCAGGTCCAGATCAACGAGCTTCTTGGCATGCTCATGCACCTCGGCTCTTCGATGTCCTCCCGCATCGCATTCGGGTTCGGGCTGTTCTAAGGCCCGGCGGGCTGGGTGTACCCCACCCCCTACAACCCCAGCGCGGGCTTGATCACCTGGTCCCAAGACACCTTGAGGTCGTCGCGCCACAGCGGCCAGGAGTGGGTGCCCACGTTGCGTTGGTTGAACGTCACCGGCACGTTGAGCGATTGCAGCTTCGTGTGCAGGTCGTGGGAGCACGCGTTCATCGCGCCCTCGATCGCGCCGCCCTCAACGTGCAGGGTCGTCGCGTTGCCCAGCGCTTCCGCGGACTTCAGCTCTTTCACGTTCTTCAGGTAGCCCACCATGTCCGTCTCCGCAGCGAGGCCCGTGCCGGAGGACATGTAGATTGGGTGTTCGTGCCCTGCAGCTTGTCCGCCATCACCAGCGCGTCGTTGTATCGGTTGTACTCGGACCCGCGTGGGCCCCACAGGTTCTCCGGGGTGATGTTGCCCTTGCCGGCAGAACCGCGGTTCACGGTCAATCCGACGAAGAAGGACGGCAGCGGCGTCGATGTAGCCGCGCAGCCGGAGAACGACCCCACAGCGGCGTAGCGGTTAGGGTAGTGCTCTGCCAACAACAGCGAGGACGTCGCGGACATGGAAAAGCCCGTCACCGCGCGCAGATCGTTCGCGCCCAGGTAATCCTCGATGGCGTACGGCAGCTCCTCGCCCAAGAACGTGGTCCACATCTGCGGGCCGTGGTAGTACACGTTCTTCTCCGGCACGGTCAGCCAGTCCACGTAGTAGGAGAACGCGCCTTCCATCGGAATGACCACGTTCACGCCGGCACCCCCGAGCACCGCGCGGACCTCTTCCGGTGCTTGCACCAGCCAATCGGTGTTCTGCTCCGAGCCGCCCGCGCCGTTGAGCAGGTAGTACGTCGGCGCGTTGTCAATCCTGTTGCCTGCCGCGTCGCGCGCCGGGAGCACCGCAACCGGGATGTCGCGCTGCATGGATTCGGACCACACCGCTACAGCCTCGCCGCCGAGCAGGCGCACCTGCCTGAACCACAGCTGGGGGTTTCCCTTGTAGTCCTTCGGCGCCTCAACCATCGGCTTCACGTCTGCCTTGGTCGGGGTGGTTGTCCCCGGACCGTCGTAAAGCGGGGGCATGTTGTCCAGCTCGCCCTCGGTGGTGTCCGCGGTAAGCGCCTCGTCCACGGCGTTCGCGATGGCCTTCAGGTCCCCGTCCGGCACGGATGCGCCCGCCGGGGTTGGTGTCGTGGTGGCCGCCACCTCCGGGCTTGCCTCAACCACCTTCGGCTCTGCCGCCGTGGCGGTGGTGGGCTGTTCGGCCGCCGTCGTGGTCGGCAGCGGCGCAACCGACGTGGTCACCACCGTGCTCGCCGGCTGGATCACGGCCGGGTGAGGGGCATGCTCCTGCGTGCCGACGGCAGGAACAACAACCGCAGCGACAGCTACCGCTGCAACGGTCGCTGCGGCGGGGCGCGTGAACTTCATTAGGCAGGCTCGCTTTCACACGGTGCAACACGGGCAAGACGAAGCTTTTCGACGACTGTTACATTACTGTGCTCGCCCGAACCCTTCGCCCTCGATCGGTGTATTCGCAGTATCCTTGGGGGCGTGACTACAGAACATTTTGACGTTGTTGTCCTCGGCGCGGGCCCCGGTGGCTACGTTGCCGCTATTCGCGCAGCTCAGCTCGGCAAAAAGGTTGCCGTGATTGAGAAGCAGTACTGGGGCGGTGTCTGCCTGAACGTGGGCTGCATCCCCTCTAAGTCCCTGATCAAGAACGCCGAGGTGGCGGAGATCTTCAACCACGAGGCGAAGACCTTCGGCATCAAGGGTGACGTGGAGTTTGACTTCGCGGATGCCCACAAGCGCTCCCGCAAGGTCTCCGAGAAGATCGTCGGCGGCGTGCACTACCTGATGAAGAAGAACAAGATCACCGAGATCCACGGCCTCGGCTCCTTCAAGGACGCGAAGACCATAGAGATCACCGAGGGTGATGATAAGGGCAAGACCGTCACGTTCGACGATTGCATCATCGCCACCGGCTCCGTGGTGCGCACCCTGCCGGGCATCGAGCTGTCCGACAACGTGGTGTCCTACGAGGAGCAGATCCTCAACCCTGAGGCCCCGAAGACCATGGTCATCGTCGGCGCGGGCGCCATCGGCATGGAGTTCGCCTACGTGCTCTCCAACTACGGCGTGGACGTCACCGTCGTCGAGTACATGGACCGCGTCCTTCCGAACGAGGACAAGGACGTGTCCAAGGAGATTGCGAAGCGCTACAAGAAGCTGGGCGTGAAGCTACTGACCGGCCACGCCACCACCGCTGTGCGCGACAACGGCGACTCCGTTGAGGTGGACATCAAGAAGAACGGCACCGAGGACACCCAGACCCTCACCGTGGACCGCGTCATGATCTCCGTCGGCTTCGCGCCGCGCGTTGAAGGCTACGGCCTGGAGAACACCGGCGTTGAGCTCACCGAGCGCGGCGCTATTGCTATCGACGAGCGGATGCGCACCAACGTCGAGCACATCTACGCCATCGGCGACGTGACCGCGAAGCTGCAGCTCGCCCACGTGGCTGAGGCACAGGGCATCATCGCCGCGGAGACGATCGCGGATGCGGAGACCCTCGAGATCGAGGACTACATGATGACCCCGCGCGCAACCTTCTGCAACCCGCAGGTCGCCTCCATGGGCTACACCGAGGAGCAGGCGAAGGACAAGTGGCCGGACCGCGAGATCAAGGTGGCTACCTTCCCGTTCAGCGCAAACGGCAAGGCAGTGGGCCTGAACGAGACCGCTGGTTTTGCCAAGCTGGTCGCGGACGCGGAGTACGGCGAGATCCTGGGCGCCCACTTCGTCGGTGCCAACGTGTCCGAGCTCATCCCTGAGGTTGTGCTGGCGCAGCGCTTCGACCTCACCGCGAGCGAGATCGCGCGCAGCATCCACATCCACCCGACTCTGTCCGAGGCGGTCAAGGAGATCGCGCACGGCGTCGAAGGCCACATGATCAACCTGTAGAAGCCTCGGCTTCCCCGCATCTTGAAGCAGCCGCCCCGGCCCCACCCACGTTGTGAGGCCGGGGCGGCGTGTTGTTTCGGGCGGCATCCCGCACCCGCTGCGTAGTGTGCGCTGGGCCACTAAGCTCAGGTGTGACAACATCGCGCTGAACACCATGCGGCAATCACCACAAAGGAGCACTCCATGGGCTTTTTCGATAATGCGCCGGCGCAGAACGCGAACGGCCTTGCCCCGCTGTCGATGGACCGGGTCCGCCAGATTTTTGACCGCAACGAGATCAACTACGGCGTGGACGATGACGGCGACCTGGTCGGCGGCTGGGAGTTCGGCGGGTTCAATTTCATGGCGCTCGGCGCCGATCGGGACATCTTCTGCGTTCGCGGCACGTGGTACGGCGAGTTGCCGCTGGACCGTCTGGATGAGGCGAACGCGTTTACTGCAGCGTGGAACCGCGAGCACTTCTGGCCGAAGACCTGCACGATCGTCTCGGAGGAGGACACGGTCCGCATCGTGTGCGAGCACGTCGTTGCGTACCAGTACGGCCTTACCGACGATCAGCTGGAAGACCACCTGAACTGCGGTTTGATGACGGGCAATTCGTTGTTCGAGGCGATCAATGAGGCGTTCCCGGAGGCTGTTGAGGGAGCCCAGGTCGAAGAGAGCGGGGAGTGACGCTCGACCGCTTCCAGGTCAACCTGGGCGGGCTCGTCGAGGTGCTCTCGCAGCACCTGTATTCGGGGCCGCAGGTATACCTTCGTGAGCTGGTGCAGAACGCGGCTGATGCGGTCGCCGCGCGCCAACTAGAGGACCCAGACGCGCCCGCCACGGTGCGGCTTGAGCCGTGGGTCGACGAGCCGGGGCTGACGGTGACGGACACCGGCATCGGCATGACGTACGCGCAGGCTGAGGAGCTGTTGGCCACGATTGGGCAGTCGTCGAAACGCGATGCTGTGTTTGGTGAGGGGCGCCAAGAGTTCGTCGGCCAGTTCGGGATCGGCCTGCTCGCGGCGTTTCTGATCAGCGACACGATCGAGGTGTGCAGCCGCGCTGTAGGCCACCCCGCGATTCGCTGGGAGGGCCACAGCGACGGCACGTTCCGGCTCGCGGAACTCGGCGGCGACGAGCAGCCGGTCGGCACCCAGGTGCGCCTGCGTGCGTCGCAATACATGGAGGACTGGGTGGCCACGGACACGGTGGTGCGCCTCGCCGCGGAATACTGCTCGTTCCTGCCCGTCGATATCGCGGTGAAAGTGCCGGTGGGTGCGGGTCGCCAGTGGCGCCGCATCACAGAACCGGAGCTGCCCTGGCTGGCCGCGTACGCCTCCCCCGCGGAGCGCGAGCGCGCATTGCGCGCCTATTGCGAGCGCACGTTCGGGTTCACGCCGCTCGCGGCGATTGACTTGGAGGTGGGTGTCACCGGCACCACCGGCGTGGCGTTCGTCCTGCCGCACGCGGTGTCGCCGAAGTCGGGCAGGCACCGCGTGTACACAAAGCGCATGCTTGTCGACGCCACCGCCGACGCCGTCTTGCCCGAGTGGGCCTTCTTCGTCCGGGCGGTGCTCAACTCCGACGCGCTCTCTCCGGTTGCCTCGCGCGAGCAATTGCGTGACGACGCCACCCTCGCCCTGACCCGGGACGAACTCGGTGAGCAGTTGAAGCGGTGGGCACAGGACACGCTCGTCGGCACGCATGAACGCGCGCGGCGGTTCCTGGAGGTGCACCACTTGGCGCTGCGGTCAATGGCGCTGGTGGATGACGACATGCTGGAGCTCGCCGCAGAGGTGCTGCCGTACGAAACGACGCTGGGCGCGATGACGCTGAAGCAGCTTGCCGCCGAGGCGGGCGTAGTGCGTTATTGCCCGACGACGGAGGCGTACCGCGCCGTCGCGCCAGTGGCTCGGGCGCAGCAGCTGGGCGTAGTCAACGCGGGCTACGTCTACGACGCGGATTTGCTCAACCGGCTCGCTGCGAGGCCGGGCTGGAAGGTTGAGGTGCTGTCGTCGAAAAGCATGCACCAGACGTTTACGCCGGTGGGCCCGGTTCGGGAGGCGGAGACGTTGCTGGCGATCGAGCGAATGACAGAAGTGCTGGGTGCCGACGATTGCGAGATCACCTTGCGCGAGTTCGCGCCCGCCGACGTGCCCGCGGTACTGCTGCGCGACCCCGAGGCGGAGCGGCGCTTAGAACGCCGACGCGAGCAGGCCGAGGCCGAGGGCGGGTGGCGTGCGCTGCTGGGGAGCTTCGACCAGGGCGACGAGCCGATTGTGGCCCGCACCCTGGTGCTCAACGATGCGAACCCGACCGTGCGCACGCTGCTCGCCGCGCACGACAGCCCGGAGCTGCCGGCGGCGTTTCGCACGATCTATTACTCGGCCGTGCTGCTCACGGGTGAAGGGCTCACGGCTGGCGAAGCAGCGAGCCTATCGGCATCCCTCGGCGTGCTGCTCACCGCCGCGTTGACCGACCCGAAAGAAGGAACCCACGATGGACACGAGAACTGAAACCCGTAAAGCCCTCAACGTGCTGACTGACATGCCGGACGGCCCCGCCCGCGTGCTGGCTGCAGAGGTGCTCGCGCGCCGAGTGCGCAACCAGGGCCCCGACGAGATGCTTCCAGAGGTGCTAGAGCATTTGGTGCGCGCCTACACCTTCGGCGTGGACACCCCGGAGGCATTCGCCACGTTTTCTGAGCTGCTGCGCCTCTACGACACACACCCGGAGTACTTCGACGAGCACGACACCGACCTCCTGTTTTGGCAGTTCAAGTGGATCGGGGATGCGCTGCCGGACTACCCGGAAATTACCCGCGAGGTCGCAGAAGCGTTGCTCGATGACATGGAGGCACGCTACCGCCAGGCCGGCCACAGCATGGCCGCCGTGTCGCGGGCGCGTTTCGGGTGGGCTTCCGCGAACGGTGACAAAGAGGACGCGGAGCGCTATTGGACGCAGTGGAACGCCATCGCCGGCGATGACATGGACTGCGAGGCCTGCCACCACAGCGACTTAATCCACCGCATGGTTTCCCTCGGGCGTTACGACGACGCCGTGAACCTCGGCCCCCTCGACAACGCCACCTGCAACCGCGAGCCCGCCGGAATGTTCCTCGAGCTGGCGATGGCCAACCTGCACACTGGTGATGCCCGCGCTTGCGCCGAGTTCTTGCGGTCTTCCATCGCCCACCACGACCGCACCCTGCGCGATCCGGAGCGCATCGCCGGCTGGTTCGAGATCTTCGCCCGCGGCAATCAGCTCGAAGAGGGCCTCGCGATGCTGAGCACCATCGGCCGTGACGCCGTGGAGGGCCAGGGCGCGCCCATGCACCGCCTGCGCTACTGCCTGGCGATGATCCGGGGGCTGAGCGCCCATCCTGGCGCCGGCGAACTCCCCACCGGGCTCGAAGCATTCTCCACCGTTGCCACGCTTGCCGCCGCTTGCGAGCACGAAGCCGCCACCCTCGCCGCCGCCTTCGACGCACGGGCTGGCAAGCCCCACTGGGCTGGTGTGCTGGCCGAGGCACGCCAAGCCCGTGTGCTGGCCGACCTCGGGGAGGCAGAAGAGCCGGTGGAGGCCGTCGAACCAAGTGCGGTACCTGATGACCTGAGCGCTGAAATCTCCCGACCCACTTCTGTCTCCGACCCGTTCACCGCTGCCGAGGAGCTTGCAAGGCACGAACAGTGGGACGAAGCCGCGCCGCTGTACGATCGCGCAGCGGCGCAGCGCGACGCGGCCGGGGACATCCTCGGCGCTGGCCTCGCCTACGCCGAGTCCGCGCAGGTCCGCTCGATGTCGGGTTGCTACGCAGACGCCGTGCACGTGTTCCAGCAGTCTTGGGACCGACTCATCGCAAGCGAAGCCCACCCGGATCTTTTGGTGCAGGTCGCCTATGCGTGGGCAGGCAGTGAGGCGGAGCTGGACGATACTGACGTGACCGGTCCCACCGTGCGCGACGCGCTCGCCGGGATCTCGGACGTGGACACTGCCACTATGACCGGTGAACTGGCCGAGCAGGAGCAACGTGGCAACGATGTGCGCCGCGCTCGGATCCACGACATCCTCTCCCGTCTCGCCGCCGCCCGCGGGGACGCTACCGGAGCTGCGGAAGAGGCGATGCGCGCCGGCGAAGGCTTTGGCTCGGCCGGTGAGATTCGCTTGGCTGCTGAAGCATTCCTGCTCGCCGCCCGCCAATTACACGAGGCGAAGCGTTACGACGACGCCGCGTGGGCCTACGAGTCGGTTATCGAAGCGCTCATTGCTACCTCGCAACGCAGCGCCGTGCCAGCGGTGCTCGACGAATTTGTTGCGTTACTCAAGGAATCCGGCCAGCACGAGCGCGCTGAGCTCGTGCTTAAGGAGTACATGGGGCTCAACTAAGTTAAAACGCCGGGCCCTCCGAGGGGAGGGGCCGGCGTTTAAGCAATCGTCGTAAAGCTAGTGCTTCTGGGTCGGGTTGTCGGTGCCCGCGACCGCTGCGGCGAGGTTGTCCAGGGACTTTGCCAGGAAGTCATCGTCGAACTTCTCGCTCATCTTGCGCACGTTGTCCAGCTCAATCTCGTCGCGCTGGTAGGTGAGCTTCACGCGGGTGTTGTCGGCGTCGATCGGCTCGAGCTCGTAGAGCCACTTCGCGCCAACCTTGACCTCGGCGGTGGTGTTCTCGACGTTCTTCCAGCCGATAACGCGGTCCTCCTGGAAGGCGAACACCTCGTTCACGGTCTGGTAGTCGCCGTCTTCCTTAGTCATGTTCATGGTGAAGGTGTCGCCCACAGCCTTAATGCGCTCGCCCTGGTCGGCGGAGACCACCATGCCGGAGTTGTCGGTCTCGGCGTGGCGCTCCGGGTTGGAGAGAATGTCGAAGATCTCCTGTGCGGAAGCGTCAATGTCACGGGTTGCAGAGTTTCTCATGTTGTCAGCCATGTCGCCCACCATACAGAGATTTGGGTCACGCCGTCGGTGCCCGGCACTGCCCCCGCCCCGGACCTAAACGCCCAGCTTAGGGCAAACTTACCAACCAAAGGTTGACGCATAAAGGGGTACCGGGGGTGGGATTCGGACCAAATCGGAAGTTGCGTGGCCAACATCACACTGGCCATGGCGGTGGGCTATATCCCGTCGATACGCAAGCTGTGCAGCGTGGGGCGCGTGGTGCGAAGGGGGCAAACGCTTCTCGACGCTCGCTGAAAATACGTGTAAAGGAGCCTGCGACCTTAAAGTGAAATCGACACTGGAGGTGCCATGACTGTACAAAACGCAGACCGTGAAGCCATTCGTCACGGAAAAATCACTGAGAAGCCGCTGCGCGAGCGGCCGTCCTACCCAACTTGGGCCGTCAAGCTGACCATGGCCATCACCGGCCTGATCTTCGGCCTGTTCGTGCTCGGCCACATGGTCGGCAACCTGAAGATCTTCATGCCGCTGAACGCCAACGGCGTGGCACCGATCGATGAGTACGGAGAGTTCCTCCGCACCATCGGCGAGCCGCTGTTCCCGCGCGAGGGCTTCCTCTGGATCCTGCGCATCATCCTGCTGGCCTGCCTGGTGCTGCACATCTGGGGCGCGTTCACCCTGCGTGCACGCTCTTCCCGCTCCCGCGGCAAGTTCCGCCGCACCAACCTGATGGGCGGCTGGCAGTCCACCGCGACCCGCTGGATGCTCGCCACCGGCGTCATCCTCCTGCTCTTCCTCGTCTTCCACATCCTGGACCTCACCCTCGGTGAGGTGGTTGCTTCCGACGAGTTCGTGCACGGCGCCGTCCGCGACAACCTGCTGGCTACCTTCGCCCCGCACCGCTGGCCGGTGACCCTGTTCTACGTGCTGGCAATGGTGGCGCTTGCGCTGCACCTCACCCACGGCGTGTACCTGGCAGTTTCGGACCTCGGCTGGCTCGGTGAGCGCGGCCGCGGCCTGATGATCTTCCTGGGCTACGTCCTCCCGTTCATCGTCGTGATCGGCAACATCATCATGCCGATCGCCATCGCATTCGGCTGGGTGCCGGGATTCACTCGGTAAGGCTGATTAGGAGAAACATCAATGACTACCTCTATTAACGCGAACACGGGCTCCGCCGGCGCCGAGCAGCAGGCCACGTCCGCTACGCAGGGCGCCGATGTCAACGCAGGCTTCCGTCAGCCGGAATCCGTCGTCGCCGGCGTGCACCTGGGCGAGGTCCTGGGCAACGCCGAGCCGAACCGCGACAAGGTTCGCATGCGCGACATGTGGGAGTACCAGAAGGACCACATGAACCTGGTCTCCCCGCTGAACCGCCGCAAGTTCACTGTCCTGGTTGTCGGCACCGGCCTCTCCGGCGGTGCTGCCGCAGCCGCCCTCGGCGAGCTGGGCTACAACGTCAAGGTTTTCACCTACCACGACGCTCCGCGCCGTGCGCACTCCATTGCTGCACAGGGTGGCGTGAACTCCGCCCGCGGCAAGAAGGTGGACAACGACGGTGCGTACCGCCACTGCAAGGACACCGTGAAGGGCGGCGACTACCGCTGCCGCGAGTCCGACTGCTGGCGCTTGGCCATCGAGTCCGTCCGCGTCATCGACCACATGAACGCCATCGGCGCCCCGTTCGCGCGCGAGTACGGCGGCACCCTGGCCACCCGTTCCTTCGGTGGCGTGCAGGTCTCCCGCACCTACTACACCCGCGGCCAGACAGGCCAGCAGCTGCAGCTGTCCACCGCATCGGCGCTGCAGCGCCAGATCCACCTGGGCAACGTGGAGATCTTCACCCACAACGACCTGATGGATCTCATCATCACCGAGCAGGACGGCAAGAAGCGTTGCAACGGCATTGTGACCCGCAACCTCATCACCGGTGAGATCACCCCGTTCACCGGCCACGCCGTTATCCTCGCCACCGGCGGGTACGGCAACGTGTACCACAAGACCACGCTGGCCAAGAACTCCAACGCGTCCGCCATCATGCGCGCGTACGAGCGCGGTGCGTACCTGGCATCCCCGTGCTTCGTCCAGTTCCACCCGACCGGCCTGCCGGTCAACGCGAAGTGGCAGGCGAAGACCACCCTGATGTCCGAGTCCCTGCGTAACGACGGCCGTATTTGGACCCCGAAGGAGAAGGGCGACGACCGCGATCCGAAGGACATCCCGGAGGAGGAGCGCGACTACTTCCTGGAGCGCCGCTACCCGGCCTTCGGTAACCTCGTCCCGCGTGACGTGGCATCCCGCGCCATCTCCCAGCAGCTGAACGCCGGCTACGGCGTTGGCCCGCTGCACAACTCCGCGTACCTGGACTTCTCCGACGCCATCGAGCGCCTTGGTGAGGACACCATCCGCGAGCGCTACTCCAACCTGTTCGAGATGTACGAGGACTCCACCGGTGAGAACCCGTACCAGGTGCCGATGCGTATTGCGCCGACCGTCCACTTCACCATGGGCGGCCTGTGGACCGACTTCAACGAGATGACCTCCATCGACGGCCTCTTCGCCGCCGGTGAGTGCTCCTGGACCTACCACGGTGCAAACCGCCTGGGCGCGAACTCCCTGCTGTCTGCGTCCGTGGACGGCTGGTTCACCCTCCCGTTCACCATCCCGAACTACCTGGCCAACCACCTTGGCGAGGCAGCTCTGGCAATCGACGCACCGGAGGTGCACGAGGCTGTCACCCGCACCCAGGACCGCATCGAGTTCCTCATGCGCGTCCAGGGCGCTGATCCGCACGGCCCGGAGTACTACCACGAGCAGCTCGGCGCGCTCCTCTACGAGTTCTGCGGCGTTGCCCGCACCGTTGAGGGCCTGCAGGAGGGCATCCAGCGCATTCGCGCACTGCGTCAGGACTTCCTGGCCAACATCTCCATTCCGGGTTCCCCGAACGACATGAACCAGACCCTCGAGGCTTCTCTGCGCCTCTGGGACTACATCAACCTCGGCGAGCTCATGTGCGTGGACGCACTGGACCGCGACGAGTCCTGTGGTGCGCACTACCGCATGGACCACCTCACCGACGACGGTGAGGCTGAGCGTGACGACGAGAACTGGTGCTTCGTCTCCGCTTGGGAGCCTGCAGGTGACGGCGAGTTCATCCGCCACGCAGAGCCCCTGTACTTCGATTCGATCCCGCTGATGGCAAGGAACTACAAGTAATGAAACTGACACTTGAGATCTGGCGTCAGGCCGGACCCGATACCGACGGTGCGTTCGAGACCGTCCAGGTCGACGACGCTGTGCCCCAGATGTCGATCCTGGAGCTGCTCGACCACGTGAACAACCAGTACGTGGAGGCCGGCAAGGAGCCGTTCACCTTCGCGCACGATTGCCGCGAGGGCATCTGCGGCACCTGTGGCCTGTCCGTCAACGGCCGCCCGCACGGTGCTGGCCAGAACACCACCGCGTGCCTGCAGCGTCTCTTGAATTACAAGGACGGCGACACCCTCAAGATCGAGCCGTTCCGCTCCGGCGCATTCCCGGTTATCAAGGACCTGGCTGTTGACCGCTCTGCCCTTGACCGCGTGATGCAGCAGGGCGGCTACGTCTCCGTGAACGCGGGTACCGCCCCGGATGCGGACACCCTGCACGTGAACCACCACGACGCTGAGCTGGCGCTCGACTACGCTGCCTGCATCGGCTGCGGCGCTTGTGTCGCTGCGTGCCCGAACGGTGCTGCTCACCTGTTCACCGGCGCGAAGCTGAAGCACCTCAAGCTGCTGCCGCTGGGTAAGCAGGAGCGAGCACGCCGCGCCCGCAAGATGGTTGATGAGCTGGAGACCAACTTCGGCCACTGCTCGCTGTACGGCGAGTGCGCGGATGTCTGCCCGGCAGGCATTCCGCTGGACGCTGTCGGCGCGATCAACGCCGAGCGCGCCCGTGCTGCCTTCAAGGGCGGCGACGACTAAGCACCCGTCAACTGTCGGCAACACTTACGGTGACTGCGCTCGCGCGGTGCCGTATAGTTGCCGACATACACGGTGCATACCCACCCACAGGAAATAGTTAAGGAATTCACCATGGCTTCCCAGCACGCGGTTGCAGACATTCAGTCTGAGTCGTTCCCGGAGTACCAGACGGCAATCCACCACACGTACATCGAGGGCTACGACCCGGTCTCTCTGGCCGCGCCGCACTCCTCCCTGTCGCGCTACTCCACTTGGGTTGCCATGGGCTGCATCCTGGCCTCCCTGTTCGGTCTGGGCATCCTCGTGTGGGGCATCGGCGCCAAGTTCGTGGGCTGGGGCGCTCAGTCTGAGGACCTTTCCAACATCCTGATGATTCTGGGCGGCGCCGAGATGGTGATCACCCTCCTCGCAGGCTTCATCCTCATCACCATGGGCCGCAAGGACTACAAGCGCTACCGCTCCACCACTGGTCGCGTGAACTAGCGTGGCGGCTGCCGGCGAACGTCGGCAAGCATCTCCCTGCTCCTCCGAGGGTAGGGAGATTTTTCGTTTCCCCTCCTGATTTAATCGGGGTATGGCAACTCCAGTCGCGGTTCCAATGCCCGGCCCGTCCAATGAGGCGGAGCGCAGGGAAACGCTACGAAGGTACAAAACCACCATGACCGGCTTGCTGGTGGTCATGGCGGTGATCTTCCTGTCCTGCTCGTGGTGGCAGTCGCATGGCACGGCCCCGGTGTGGGTCGGGTACGTGCGCGCCGCCGCGGAGGCTGGCATGGTGGGCGGATTGGCGGACTGGTTCGCGGTCACTGCCCTGTTCAAGTACCCCATGGGGATCAAGATCCCGCACACTGCCATCATCCCGAGCAAGAAGGACCAGGTGGCTGATGCGCTGAGCGGCTTTGTCAGCGAGAACTTCCTCAACGCCCGCACGATCACGGAGAAGGTGATGCAGGCGGGCATCCCGGAGAAGGCAGGCGCGTGGCTGGCCAAGCCGGCGAACGCGGAGCGCGTGAGCGAGGAGGCCGGCAAGTTCGCAGTCCGAATGGTGGAGGGCATTGATCCGCTCGAAGCGGAGGCGTTCATCGATTCCCAGGTAGTTTCGCGCCTGGGCGAGCCGGTGTGGGGCCCGCCGATCGGACGCATGCTGGAGGGCTTCATTGCGGACGGCAAGGTGGAGCCTGTCGTGGACGATGTGGTGGCCTGGGGTCGCCGCAAGCTCGGCGGCATGCAGGGAAGCATTGTCAGCATGATCGATGAGCGGATGCCCAAGTGGGCTCCGCAGTTTGCCAAGGAGCTTGTGGGGGAGCGGGTGTACCGCGAGCTGGTGGCTTTCATGGCTGAGGTGGACACAAACCCGGAGCACGAGGCACGCAAGGCCATCCGCCGCACGATCTTCCAGTTTGCGCAGGACCTGCAGTTCGACGGCGCCACCATCACGCGGGTGGAGGAGCTCAAGGCGGACATCATGGGCTCGGACGCGGTCACTTCCGCCGCGGGCGGCATCTGGGAGCAGCTTTCTGCCGCGCTTATCGACGCAGCTTCGGACCCGGAATCAACACTCCGTCGAAAAGTAGCCCAAGCTGCGGCGGAGTGGGGCGAGAAGCTGGTGGGCGACCCCGAGGTGCGCGCAGCTGCGGAGCGCAACCTGGAGCGTGCGACGCATTTCGCGGCGGTGAACGGCGCTGACCAGATTGTTGGCATTATCGCGGAGACCATTCAGCGGTGGGACGGGGAGGAAGCCGCGGACAAGATTGAGCTCATGGTGGGAAAAGACCTGCAGTTCATCCGCCTTAACGGCACAATTGTCGGTGCGCTGGCGGGCCTGGTTATTTACACTGTGTCTCAACTCCTGTTCTTCTAACAAAGGAAGCGATTGACATGACTGAGAACACCCCGATTTACGACGAGACCTTGAACGCCACCGGCGCGGATGCTGCTGCTGAGGCCACCGGCACTGCTGCCCAGGACGCTGCTGCAGAGGCCAAGGCTGACGCGAAGGCCGAGGAGGCCCAGGAAGACGCCAAGGTTGCGCGCGATAATCTCCGCGAGGCGGGCGACGCCCTGCTGGCAGCGGGTTCCGCGCTGGGTGCCGCGATTGGCAAGTTCGCCGAGGGCCTGCCGGAGCGTTTCAAGAACGCCTCCGACAGCGCACGTGAGAGCCTGAACCAGGCTGCAACCGAGGGCGAGGTCCGCTCCATTGCCACCAACTGGGCGAATGAGGCGGAGAAGGTGTTCAATAACTTCCGCGAGCGCGACCTGAAGTTCACCGACGATGCACGGGCGACGCTGACCGGTGCCGTGAAGGACATTCGCGAATCCTTCAACGAGCGCATGGACAAGGTTGACACCTCCGGTGTGGAGAACACCGTGGTTGACCTGCGCACCCGCTTCGATGCGTTTGCGGACCGCCTGCAGAACCAGTTCGCCGCGGAGCCGAAGCCGGCAGACGCTGAGGCTGACGTCCACGCTGACGTGATCGACGGCGAGGTTGTTGAGGCTGACAAGGTCGGCGCCGACAAGGTCGACGCCGAGAAGGACGTGTACGTGGACACGGACGCAGACCTCGCAGAAGACACCAAGTAAGCTGCCCCCTATGGATTCCACGGCGATCGACCAGGTTGTAACCATCATGCGTGTGCCGGGACAGTTGCAAAGTCTGCTGTTCCGCCTCACGGCGATCGCCGGAATCGTCGGCGCAGTGCTTGCTGCCACGACAAGGGCGGACGCGTTTGAGGCCGCCAACCGTCAACCGAAGATGGTGTGGGTGGCCATCCTCGCGTTCTCGGCGCTGGCCCTGTTGATCCCGCTGCCGTTCATTGCGTGGTTCGGCGCGGTTGCGGTGGGCATTTACTTCTTTGATGTCCGCCCGCAGATTACCAACATTCTGCGCGGCAACTACGGCTGGTAGGCGGTCTGCAACTGCCCCTGCAGCTCATTCTGCAGCTGGCTGAAGTTGACGTTGTTGCCGCCCATTTCTACGCGCAAGCCTCCGGGGATGACGGTGACGTTGCGGACCTGCATGTCGCCCGTCACTTCTTGGCGCATCCCTTCTGCCATGGCTTCCGTGAGCGCCTCTGCGACACCGTCCGGCAAGTCCACACCGAAGAGTTGGGTGCTGGCAGCCTCAAAGCTCAGCTGGCCGTTTGCGCTCGTGGGCCGCAGTTCCACCCCGGCGACACCACTGGTGAACATGATGGTGAATGTTCCGCTAACGGGATCCGTGAGCACGTCAGACACCGTAATCACGTTTTTAAGAAAGCGGTTGTTGCCAATCTGATCCTGGATCTGTTGGTTGAGCACCGCCCGCAGGAAATCGTTCGGCAGTTCCGTGGTCACGTGGAAGGTCCTGGCCACAGGCTCACCGTCCGTGATGCGCACGTTCTCCAGCACGACCGTGGCCGCCGGATCGCCGGACACCTGGTCCCCGCTCACCCGCAAGGTGGAGGGGGTGGAAATGGTCATGTGCGGGAAGGAACCACCCAACAGTCCGATGGTGACGGGCTGGGAGCCGAAGGACACCTCCGGTTCGGCGGCGGCAACCGCGCCTGGGCCAACCGCCTGGCTCTGGTAACTGGAGGTGATTTGGCTGGCCACGAACATCCTGATTCCGGCCTCTGCCACCAGCAGGAGAATCAGCAGGGCGGCAAACACCCCAACGGTCACCTTCCACGCTTTCTTCATGCGGCCTAGTCTACGGACGGGGCGACGGCCTCCCAAGCAACCGTGAGGGAGTTATCGCGCAGCCGGCGCCGCTGCGGCTCGAGCGGCCACCCGCGCCGCACCAGCTCAGCGTGTGTTTCGCGCCACCTCACCCGCGGGCCGTGGGGAGCCCAGCCGGCGGCGTGCTCCCAGGCCTCGTCAGCATCCGCAAGCAGCGCGTGAATGCGTTCACCGGGGACGTTGCGGTGGATCAGCACCTTCGGCAGCCGCTCCGCAACATCGCTGGGGGCGGCTACGTCGTGCGGGTCCCAGGACAGTGTGAGGGATTGCGGGCCGGTGGCATCCAAGAGCACCCACGTGGCGCGCCGGCCCAGCTCGTCGCACGTGCCCTCGATGAACAGCCCGCCGGGCGCGAGGCGGGATGTCACGGCTTCCCATGCGTCGGCCACATCGGCCACGTCGTACTGCCGCAGCACGTTGAATGCGCGCACCAAGTGCGGGGTGTGCCCGGCCAGCTCGAAGCCGCCGAGCTCAAAGCGCACGCCGTCGCGCGGCGGCAGCACACGCCCCGGATCAATCTCCAGGCCCACAACGTCCACGCCGGGGTTGACTTGGCGCAGCCAGCGGGCCCACTCCACGGTCGTGGTGTGGGAGGCCCCGTAGCCGACGTCGATAGCCAAAGGGTGCGCCACGGAGCGCAGTACCGAACCTACGCGCGGGTGGAAACGGGTCCACCGATCAGAACGGCGCAGGCGGTTCACCCCGGTCGTGCCGCGGGTGATTACCCCGTACGGCTTGCCTTGGCTCGCCTGCGCCCGCAGGTTGTGGTAGTGCGCCACGAAACGATTGTTGGTGTTGCGGCAAGCTCAGCCGCGTCACGGGTTAGAGATTGTCAGCAATCCACTGCTCGGTGAGCTTGGCCTCGTTCTCCACAATCTCCTCGAGCGCCTCCGCCACCTTCGGCTCAAGTGCGGCGCCCATGAACGGGATGTCCACCTTGACCTCGTTGTCGTACGCCAGGGAGGTGGTGTCGCCCTCGCCGGACATCGCAATCTCGCCCGAAAAATCCACCGGGGTGCCCTTCACGTCGCCGGTGAAGGTGTGGGTTGCCTTGCCGTCAACCAGCTGGCCGATGTGCACCACGCGCTTGAGCTTCAGGTCCTGCGAGATCATGGCCTGCGCCGCGGCCGGCATGATGGACTTCGGCAGGATCTCAAACAGCGTTGCCACGTCGCCGGTGAACTCGTGCAGCTGGCCCGGCTCGGGGGAGAGGTGGGCTGCGATGTGCTCCCAGTACTCCTTGGACGCGTACGCCTCCGCCACCTTCTCCGCGGGGTGGTTAATGGTAACGGTAACTTCGCTACGTGCAGTCATGGATAAAAGACTACCGTGGCATGCGTGTCTGACTCATCATTCGCCTCCCTGACCACGTTGCGTGTTGGTGGCACGCCCGCAGAGTTGATCCGCTGCACCACCGCAGAAGAGCTGGCAGAAACCGTCGCGCGGCTTGATGCGGCCGGCACTGACCTGCTTATCGTCGGCGGCGGCTCCAACTTGGTGGTGGCTGACGGCCAGCTGCCCCTCACCGCTGTGCTGGTGGCTAATGAGGGCATCGAGCTTATCGACGGCTCTTTGCTCCGCGTCCAAGCCGGCACCACCTGGGACGATGTTGTGGCGTACGCGGTAGAGCGCGGCTTGGGCGGTATTGAGACGCTCTCCGGCATCCCGGGATCTGCGGGCGCGACGCCGGTGCAAAACGTCGGCGCCTACGGCTCCGAGATTTCGGATGTGCTCACCCGCGTCCGCCTCTACAACCGTGAGACGGGTGCGGATGAGTGGGTGACAGCGGAATCGCTGGAGCTGGCGTACCGCTACTCCAACCTGAAGTTCACCAACCGCGCCGTGGTGTTGGAGATTGAGCTGCAGCTGGAGCCGACGGAGCTTTCCATCCCGCTGCGCCACTTGGGTGGAGAGCGCCTTCCGCTTGCGGAAGCTCGAGAGAACGTCCTAGCAACGCGTCGCACCAAGGGCATGGTTTTGGATGCCGGGGATCACGATACGTGGTCTGCCGGCTCCTTCTTCACCAACCCTGTGGTGCCCACCGCGCTGGCGGATGCGATCGACGCAAAGGTGGGGGAGGCCGGCATGCCCCGCTTCGCGGCGGGTGACGGGCAGGAGAAGCTTTCCGCCGCCTGGCTCATCGAGCGCGCCGGGTTCCCCCGCGGCTATCCGGGTGAGGACGCGCCTGCCCGCCTTTCCACTAAGCACACGCTGGCGCTGACCAACCGCGGCAACGCGAATGCATCGGACATCGTTGCCTTGGCCACGGACGTGCAGGCTGGTGTGGAGAAACAATTCGGCGTGCAGCTGGTGCCCGAGCCCGTCTGGGTGGGGTTTTAAGCCTGCGATCTACAACTGTCCCTTGAGGGTTCGGAGAGCGAGCTCCAAGGGTGGTAGGTGGTTGTCGACGATGTCCTGTATCAGGGCAAAGTCCACGACGAAATACTCGTAGCGTCACCGTTTGATCGCCGCAAGCGCATCGTCGATTCGTTCTGCTGGCCCGCGCATCAGATAGCCACTGCGTCGCGGGACACGGTTTGTGAAACTTCGGCTCTTAACAGCGGTGACGGAAGAATATCGATGTCGTTTCGTCCAAAAAGTTGACGGGTCTCTTCCATCAACCCCGAGGCGCGCATCAGCACATTCCCTGCGTCTGGGTCCATATCCACAAGAATATCTATGTCTGATTGGGCACCAGCGGTTCCGCGGGCGACAGATCCGCAGAGCCGCGGATTCGTCGCGCCGTATTTGTCCAGCAAGCGCTGTAGTTCGTCGCGGTGCCCGCGAACCACCTCTCGCATGATGCGCGAGGCCAGGGTCGGCATTTCGTTGCGCATACTGCACAATCTAGCGCGTTTTAAGAAAGCCGTATTTCAGAAGATCGTGCTCTACCCCTCGGCCAAGCGAGCAAGCAGGGTTTCGCGCACCTCGCGGCGGCGCACCCTGCCCATCTGGTCGCGGTTGAGGTCCTCGAAGTGGTAGAAGGTGCGGGGAACCTTGTAGCGCGTGAGGTTCGCACGGGCGAAGTCCTTTAGGCCCTCCGGGTCTAGGGCTGCGCCATCTTCCAGCACCACGCACGCCACGACGTCTTCTGAACCATCCTTGCGGGGACGGCCAACAACGGCCACGTCGGTGATGTCCGGGTGGCGGCGCAGCACTTCCTCCACCTCGGCGGGGTAGACGTTGAAGCCGCCGGTGATGATGAGCTCCTTGAGGCGGCTGACCAACTTGATAAAGCCGTCTTCTTCCATCGTGCCCATATCGCCGGTGCGGAACCAGCCGTTGTGGAAGGCTCGCTCGGTCGCCTCATCGTTGTTCATGTAGCCGGAGAAGACCTGCGGGCCGCGGGCGAGAATCTCGCCGGCCTCGCCGTAGGGCATGAGCTCATCCGGGTGCTCCGGGTTCACAATGCGGATCTCGGTATCCGGGAACGGTAGGCCAATGTAGCCCGGGCGGCGATCAGCGGACCTCGGGTTACCAATCAGGATTGGGCCAGTTTCTGTTAGGCCGTAGCCTTCCACCAGGTAGCCGCCGGTGAGCGCTTCCCAATCCTCGATCACGGAGGCGGGTAGCGAGGACGCGCCGGAGAAACCAATCTCCACGTGGGAGAGGTCCACATTCTCCTTTTTCGCGGTTTCCACAATGCGCTCAAACAGCGTGGGCACGCCAGGCACAAACGTCGGCTTATCCTTCTTCAGCGCCTTCATCACCAGGTCCATCTTCGGGGCTGGCAACAGGATCAGTTCGGAGCCGATGAGCACTGGAAGCGTGAGGGAGAACGTCAATCCGTAGGCGTGGAAGAACGGGAGAGTGGCCAGCATGCGCTGGTCCTCAGTCTGCAGCTCCTTCACCCACGCGGCGCCCTGCACCGGGTTAGCAATGAGGTTGGCGTGGGTGAGCAATGCGCCCTTGGGTACGCCGGTGGTGCCGGAGGTGTACAAGATCAGCGCGGGAGACTCCGGAGTGATGCCCTCCGGCGCTCCCAGGTCGGCTCCGTCGCCGCCGATGGCGGAGCTGATCAGCGCCTCCCACGGCACGGTGTTCTTTGCCGGGCTGGTGAGCGAGGCGCGCGCCTCCATCAGCTTGGGCAGCGGGATCCGCAGGGCCACCTGCTGCATGCGCGGCATCGCCTTGGTCATATTCACGCTGACCAGCGTCTCCAGCGGGGTGGTGCCGCGCAGCTGCTCCAACGTGGCCGCGGCCTTGTCCCACACGATGGCTACGCGCGCCTTGTGGTCCTCAAACTGCGGGCGCAGCTCATTCGCGGTGTAGAGCGGGTTGTGCTCCACCACCACGCCGCCGAGCATGTGCACCGCGTAGTAGGCGGCGACGTGCTGGGGGCAGTTGGGCAGCATGATGGCCACGCGGTCGCCCGGGCGGACGCCGAACGCCTTCAAACCGGCCGCAGCGCGGCGGACCTCGCGGTCAAGCTCCGCGTAGGTCTGCGTCCTGCCGAAGAACTTGGTCGCCGGCTTCTGCGCATTGCGCGCCAGATTGTCGGCGTACATTTCCTGCAGCGTGGTCTGCCCGTAGGTCAGCGGCGGCTTGGTCCATTCGGAGTAGTACTGCAGCCAGGGTTGGGTGACGTTTGGATCGGGCGCATTCATGCGCACAACACTACGCTAACTTACGCTTCCGTAAGGTCCCGGAGCAGTGCGTCGCGCACTTCGCGGCGGCGGATCTTGCCCGTCTGGTCGCGCTGCAGCTCCTCAAAGTGGTAGAAGGTCCGCGGCACTTTGTAGCGCGTCAGACGCTCCCGGGCAAAGGCCTTCATGCCCTCGGGGTCGAGGGCTGCGCCGTCGCGAAGCGTCACGCACGCCACCACGTCCTCGGACCCGTCCGTGCGGGGGCGGCCCACCACGGCAATGTCGGTCACGTCAGGGTGCTGGCGGATGATGTTTTCCACCTCATCCGGGTAGACGTTGAAGCCGCCGGTGATGATGATCTCCTTGATACGCGCCACCAGGCGGATGAACCCGTCTTCTTCCATCACCGCCATGTCGCCGGTGCGGAACCAATCCTCGTGGAATGAGCGCTTGTTCGCCTCCGGCTTGTTCAGGTACCCGGAGAAGACCTGCGGCCCGCGGGCTAGCAGCTCGCCGGGCTCACCATCCGGCATGGTCTCCGCGGGGTTGTCCGGGTTGGCAATGCGGATTTCGGTGTGGGGGAACGGCAGGCCGACATAACCTGGGCGGCGGTTGCCGTCCAGCGGGTTCGCGCACAGGATCGGGGCAGTTTCGGTCAGGCCGTAGCCTTCGATCAGGCGTCCGCCGGTGGCTGCCTCCCAGCGCTCGATGGTGGCGGCCGGGAGCGTCGCCGCGCCTGAGACGGAGGAGTGGATGGAGGACAGGTCTACGCCGGTCTCTAGTGCCCAGTCCGTAATCCGGTCGTAGAGCGTTGGCACGCCTGGGAGCACGGTGGGGCGGGTCTTCACAATCGCCTTTTGGTACAGGTCCGGTTTGGGTGCGGGGACAAGCACCATCTGTGCGGCGTCGGTAAGAGCGAGCGCGTAGTTCAAGGTCAAGCCGTAAATGTGGAAGAGCGGGAGAACGGCCAAGATCCTTTCCTCCACCGCGCCCCAGTTTTCCAGCCACTGCAGGCCGCCCTTCAGCACGGCCACAATGTTGCGGTGCGTCAGCGGCGCCCCCTTCGGCTCGCCGGTCGTGCCGGAGGTGTAGAGGATGAATGCGACGTGGTCCTGCGTGACGGAGGGGCCGTGCACCGTGCCGCGCGCGTGCGCCAGCATGTCTTTCCAGGAGATGGTGCCCGGCGCGGGCTTGGTCAGCTCGGCCCGCTTCTTGCTCACGGGCGGGAGGGGGAGTGAGAGCACTGCTTGCAGCGCTAGCGGCATTTCATCGACCATGTTGACGCTGATCACTGTCTCCAGCGGTGTCTCTTTGGTCAGGTCCAGGAAGGTTTGCGCCTGCCGGTCAAAGACAATGGCCACTTTCGCGCCGTGGTCCAAAAACTGGCTCTTGAGCTCGTAGGAGGTGTAGAGGGGGTTGTGCTCCACCACGGTGGCGCCCAGGCGCAGGATGGCCGTGACAGCGATGACGTGCTGCGGGCAGTTCGGCAGCGCCACCGCCACCCGGTCCCCCTCTCGCACGCCGAGGCGGGTGAGCGCGGAGGCGGCGCGGCCCACTTTCTCGTTGAGCTGGCCGTAGGTGAGTTCTTTGCCCATGAACCAGGTTGCCGTGTTCTTCGGTTCGGTTGCCACGCACTCGTTGAACAGGCTCACCAACGTATCGGATCCCAGGTCCGGGTACGGGTCGGTCCATTCCGCGTACTGCCCAATCCAAGCTTTGCTCTCAAACGCGCCCATGCGGCTCCTTACATAGTTTGTTCGGGGAACAAAAGTATGAAAATTATAACCTACGGTGCCGTAACTTTCGCTCAGCGCGCGCAAAATCTTTCTGCGCAGTAGGCTTGGCCTGGAAAAACTCGGGGGAATTTTTCATTGGGGGGAGTACACCTTTGACCACGTATCAAAACGCGTCGCGGGACACCATCGATCTTGTGCCGCCCGCCGCGCTCGACCAGTCCAACCTTGTCGACCCGGTCAAACAGCCGCCGCGCCACGGCTGGCGCAAGCTGGTCCACACCGCCACTGCTGGCCGCATCAACCCGGGCGGCTCGCGGCGGGAGCTCGAGGAGCAGTTGCTTGACGACGCTATCCGGGCACCCCTTCGCGGCGACTACCGCATCGCGGTGATGAGCCTGAAAGGGGGCGTGGGCAAAACCACGACCACCGTCGCGCTCGGCGGCATCTTTGCCCAGACGCGGGGCGACCGCGTCATCGCCATCGACGCGAATCCGGATTTGGGCACGCTGGCCCAGCGTGCAGCGGCAGGCACGCCACCGACTATCCGGGACCTCTTGGCGGCGCCTGACACGTCCCGCTACCCGCAGGTCAGGGCATTTACTACCCAGGCAAACTCGCGGCTGGAGGTGATCGCCTCGGAGCGTGACCCGGCGGTGTCTGAAGCATTCTCAGAACTGGACTACCGGCGCTCCATCGACATCCTTCAGCACCACTACAACGTCATCCTCACGGACTGCGGCACCGGGCTCATGCACTCCGCGATGGCCGGCGTGCTCGACTTGGCTAACACGTTGGTGTTGGTCACATCGCCGGCTTTGGACGGTGCGCAGTCCGCGTCTGCCACACTGGATTGGCTGGGGCTGCACGGCTACGACCGCTTGGCCGCGAACGCTGTGGTGGTGATTTCGGCTTCGGCGCCGGGAAAGGCGACCGTCGATACGCAAAAGCTCATCCAGCATTTTGAGGCCAGGACCCGGGCCGTGCACCAGGTGCCGTATGACCGCCACCTTGCGGAGGGCGCCGTGGTGGATTTGGAGCGGCTCCAGCCGGCGACGCTGCGAGCCTACCGGCAGCTCGCCGCGACGGTAGCCGCGGATTTCGGGTCCTGGCACCGCCACGCGCAGGGTTAGCGCGCTAGTGTGGCCGCATGCGCGTCGCCATGATCTCCATGCACACATCCCCGTTGGAGCAGCCGGGGTCGGGCGACGCGGGCGGCATGAACGTCTACGTGCACAACACCGCCACGCACCTGGCGCGCATCGGCGTGGAGGTGGACGTGTTCACCCGTGCCACCCACCCCAGCCAGGGCGAGGTGGTTGAGGTGGAGTCCGGCTACCGCGTCATCAACGTCGTCGCGGGGCCGTACGAGGGGCTGGAGAAAGAGGACCTGCCCACGCAGCTGACGGCGTTTGCCGGCGGCATTGTCCACTTTGCGCGCGCGGAATCTGAGCATACGGGGGCGGGCTACGACCTCATCCATTCCCACTACTGGCTATCCGGCCAGGTGGGGTGGCTGCTTGCTGATCTGGTGGGGGTGCCGCTGGTGCACACCGGGCACACGTGGGCCGCGGTGAAGAACGCGTACGGCACCGACGCCAATGAAAGCGAGGCGCGGCGGATCTGCGAGCAGCAGCTGGTGGATAACGCGGACACGCTGGTGGTGAACACCCCGGACGAGACCGTGGAGCTCGCCCGCTTCTACGACGTGGACCCAAGCAAGATCGCCGTGGTCAGCCCGGGTGCGGACACCGAACTGTTCACGCCGGGCACCAACCGCAACACCGAGCGTTCGCGCCGCGACCTCGGGGTGCCCGTCCACGCCAAAGTGATCGCCTTCGTGGGCAGGCTGCAGGATTTCAAGGGGCCCCAGGTGCTGCTGCGCGCCGCGGGGGAACTCGCACGCCGCCGCAGCATCGACGCCCCGCTACGCGTTCTGGTGTGCGGCGGCGCGTCGGGCGCGGGCTCCAGCGTGGACCGGTACCGCGAGATCGCGCGCGAGGAGGGCATTGCCACCATCGTCCGCTTCCTTGGCGCCCGCCCGCCGCAGGAGCTGGTGAGCATCTACCAGGCAGCTGACGTCGTCGCCGTGCCCAGCTACAACGAAAGCTTCGGGCTGGTGGCCATCGAGGCCCAGGCCACGGGCACCCCGGTGGTCGCCGCACGCGTGGGCGGCCTGCCCATCGCCGTCGCGGAAGGCAAAACTGGGCTCTTGGTGGACGGGCACGACACGTCCGCCTGGGCAGACGCGCTGGAGCAGCTGCTTATCGACGATTCCCTGCGCCTCACGATGTCCCAACAAGCCACCGAACACGCAGCAACGTTTAGCTGGGCCGCCTCCGCGAGCAAGCTGCGCGACGTGTACTCCCGCGCACTAGAGGGCTTTGTCCCGGGCACGGCGACGCGGCGCCCGCGGGGGGCCTAGTTATTCAGCAGTGCCGCGACCTGCTGGTCGATCGCATGCGCGCCCCAGAACGCAATGTTTCGCGCGTGGTCATCCGCGGCCTGACGGATCTCGTCCGGGTTCACCTGGCCGCGGAGTGCCTGCTCACCGAAGCGCGTCGCGTCCTCGCGTGCCGCGTTGGTTGCGCGGTCCAGCTCAGCTCGTGCGTCCGGTATCTGGTACCCGGCGTTCGCGCGGTTGAACTCCTGGTTGATCGCCTCAAACTCCACCGCGTTCGGAGCCCACTCCTCGCGAGGGGCGGTGGACTGAGTGACGGAGAAGTGGTTGTTGACCTGTCCGTCCGGCACCCCAAACGCATCCTCAATCGCGCGGTCCGCCGGCTGCGCTTTGCCCAGCGCCAGGAGGGTGATGGAGGTGGTGCCCAGGATCGCGCCATCGCGCGGGTCATAGTTAATGCCGCCGGAGTCGCCCTTGCGGTAGTTCAAACCGTAGGAGTAAATCCCGTCGCGCGTGCGGCCGATCTGTGTGCCGCAGGAGCGGCCCGTCGTCGCACCGTCCTTGCAGATCGGCTGGCCGAAGTTGTCCAGGGAGAACTCGCCCGGCGCCAGCGTGCGGAAATCGCGCACCGTGGTCAGCTCAACCGCCTCGCCGCGGGACCCGCCTGCGACATCCTGGGACTGGGCGAACTTGGTGTCCGTCACAGCGTTGTCGATGTGCACAATGCCCCAGTCCGCGGTCCAGATTGCAGAGTGCGGATTGGACAGGTCGTGCGCGCCGGGAAGCAACGGCGCGAAGTGGCCAGCCTCTCCGATCCGGGCGTAGTCGCCGTTCTTCGGCACGTAGACGGTCTTGCCCAGCGGCTGCATGCCCGGGATGGCATCAATGCAGTGGGAGGCGGTGAGCATGACGCGCATAGTCTTGCCGTCCGGGGTACGCACGGTGCCGGTCGGGCCCTGGGAGCACGGGTAGACGTAGATGTTGCGCGGGGTGTTCAGCGTGTCACCGTACGCATTGACGGTGGTGGCCGGCGGGTTCGCCGGGAACAGGCGCATCGGGCCGCCGGGGGCGGCCAGGGCCGGCTCCGCAGACGCGGCCGGAGCTGTGGCGAGCGGGGCGAACAGGGCAGTGGCGGCAGCGACGCAGGCTGCGGCACGGGCAAGACGGGAACGCATGCCTTGCAAGGGTAGCCATAAAACGCTCAGATTTCTGGGGAGGCTGGTGGGTGGCTGGCAGCCGTCGTAAAGCATCTGCCCACCTGGCAAATTCGTGGCATGCTTGGGGGTATGGGTAACGGAAAACTGATCCTGGTCCGTCACGGACAGAGCAATTGGAACAAATCCAACCAGTTCACCGGCTGGGTCGATGTTGACCTGACCGAGCAGGGTGAGCAGGAGGCCGTCAACGCCGGCAAGCTGATGGTGGAAAAGGATGTCCTGCCGGACATCGTCTTCACCTCCCTGCTGCGCCGCGCTATCCGTACCGCGAATATCGCGCTGAATGCGGCAGACCGCCACTGGATTCCGGTGGAGCGCAACTGGCGTTTGAACGAGCGCCACTACGGCAAGCTCCAGGGCCTGAACAAGGCCGAGATCCGCGAGGAGTTCGGCGAGGAGCAGTTCATGGAGTGGCGCCGCTCCTACGACACCCCGCCGCCGGAGATCGACGTGGACAACGAGTACGCGCAGACGGATGATCCGCGTTACGCGTTCCTGCCGGAGGTGCCGCGCACCGAGTGCCTGAAGGACGTGGTGGAGCGCTTCCTGCCGTACTACATCGACTCCATCCTGCCGGAGGTGCTGGCCGGCAAGAACGTCATGGTGGCGGCGCACGGCAACTCCCTTCGCGCGCTGGTGAAGTACCTGGACAACATCTCCGACGAGGATATTGCTGGCCTGAACATTCCGACCGGTATGCCGCTGGTGTACGAGTTCGATGAGCACGGCAAGGTCCAGAACTCGGGCGGTACCTACCTTGACCCGGAGGCTGCTGAGGCCGGTGCCGCAGCAGTGGCCAACCAGGGCCAGAAGTAGGCGGCACGGGTAGCGCGTGACGCCTGTACTTGCATTTGTCCTTGGTGTCGCGCTGACCGCGCTCGCCTACCCGCTCTTCGGGCGATTTAACCGTTGGCGGGACCGCAACCGCGAGCACGTGGACGTGGAGGACAGCCGCGTCAGTACAGTCAGCCAGCTGCTGCACCTTGCGGTGCAGGGCTCGCCGACTGGGATTGCCGTGTTCAACCGCAGCGGGCGAGTGCTGCTGTCTAACCCCCGCGCGCACGACATGTCTATCGTGCACGACCGCACGATCAACCCAGAGGTGTGGGATACCGCGCTGGTGGCGTTCGAAGATCTTGAGTCGCACACCATCGACCTGGATTTGCCCAGTCGGGCGACGGGTAGCCGGATCCGAAACGTCAGCGTGATTGTGAAGCCGCTTGCGCTCACCCACAACTCCTACGTCATCGCCTACTCCAGCGACGAGTCCGAGAATGTGCGCATGGAGGCGGCCCGCCGCGACTTTGTGGCGAACGTGTCCCACGAGCTGAAGACCCCGGTGGGCGGCATCGCGCTGCTGGCGGAAGCGCTGGTGGAAGACCCAGGCGATGAGGAGCTGGTAGCCCACTTTGGCGAGAAACTTGTCAAAGAATCCCACCGCATGGGCGACATGATCACAGATCTGATCAGTTTGTCCAAGCTCCAAGGTGCAGAGGCGCTGCCGGAGATGTCGCCGGTGCGGATCGACGATGTTATTGATGACGCGATTGCCCGCAACCAAGTTACTGCGGAAACCCGCGAGATCACCCTCACCCGCGGCGCGCCAACTGGGCTTGAGGTGATGGGGGACCAGTCCCTGCTGACTGCCGCGGTGGCCAACCTGGTGAGCAACGCGATCAACTACTCACCCAACGGGCAGCCGGTAAGTGTCACCCAAAAGGTGGTACGGGATTCGATTTTGCTGGTCCGCGTCACCGATCGCGGCATCGGCATCGCCCCGGAAGACCAGAAGCGCGTGTTCGAGCGCTTCTACCGCGTAGACAAGGCGCGTTCCCGCTCGACGGGCGGGACGGGTCTTGGACTAGCCATTGTGAAGCACGTGGTGGCAAACCACGGGGGTACTATCAAGCTATGGTCTCGGCCTGGCACTGGGTCGACGTTCACCATTGAGCTGCCGATCTACCGGCCGGCTGCGGTGGACCCCGTCGATGCTGACGTGGAGGCTGAGGCACCGCAGAGCCCAGCGCGCAGGAAGGACTAAGACGAGATGACCACCATTCTCATCGTTGAGGACGAGGAATCCCTGGCTGAGCCGCTCGCCTACTTGCTGCGCAAGGAGGGTTTTGACACCCTGACCGCCCCGGACGGGCCGAGCGCCCTGGAGCAGTTCAGTGAGGACACAGTGGACTTAGTGCTGCTGGACCTGATGCTGCCGGGCATGAGCGGTACCGACGTATGCAGGAAGCTGCGCTCCGAGTCTGACGTGCCAATCATCATGGTCACCGCGCGAGACTCCGAGATTGACAAGGTTGTCGGCTTGGAGCTGGGGGCGGACGATTACGTGACCAAGCCGTACTCCACCCGCGAGCTTGTCGCGCGCATCCGCGCCGTGTTGCGCCGCGGCCCTGAGGTGGAAGAGGTCGAGGATTTCGACGACCAGATCCTCGAGGGTGGGCGCGTCAAGATGGACGTGGAGCGCCACACCGTGCTGGTGGACGGCCAGCCGGTGGCAATGCCGCTGAAGGAATTCGACCTGCTCGAGTACCTCATGCGCAATGCGGGCCGGGTGCTCACCCGCGGCCAGTTGATCGACCGCATTTGGGGCGCGGACTACGTCGGCGACACCAAGACACTGGACGTGCACGTCAAGCGCTTGCGCACGAAGATTGAGAAGGAACCGTCGCGCCCCCGCCAGCTGGTCACGGTGCGCGGCCTCGGTTACAAGTTCGAGGCGTAGCTGGCCGGGTGCGTTGCCTTTGCCGCTGCTGGGAGCGCGGCGCGGGCATCGCAGTGCGCGGCGAGTACCTGGTAGGGCTGCTCGCCGATTAGCGCTATGAGCTCATTTCTCATCGACTTGTAGACGGGTTCTACGCTGCCGTCTTCCAGTGGGGTGTGGCACGCCGGATCCCCGGTGCACCACCAGTCGAAATCTTCGCCGCCCCCGCCCCACTGCCGGCGGTCGTACTCCCCGATGGTGGTGCGCAGAATCTCTTGGCCGTCGGAACGCTCCTCCCATGCATCCTCGCGGGAGAACGGCACCTGCCAGCACACCTCCGGCTTCGAGCCGACGAGCGGTTTCCCGGATGCCATCGCCCATTGGTGGAGGGCACAGCCCGGGCCGGTCGCGGCATCCGCGCGGTTGGCGAAGATGCAGGCGCCATCTACGACGATGGTTTTCAGGTTCGGCTCATCCTCGTCGTCGAACTCCAGCCACGGCTCCAGGACGATCGGGTCCGCGTTCGCAATGTAAGAGTCCACATCGTCCGGGCGCAGCTGCCAGTACTTTGCGGGCATTTCAGCTACCGCGTTATACAGGTCGTCCCGGTCCGTTTCGTCCGACAGGTACGCCCCGTGAATGCAGCATCCCACCACCGGCAGCGAAGCGTCGATGCCGTGGCATTGCGGCGTGCCGAAACGGCACGACCACGTTGATTCGGCCCACGTGAGGTCGATGGAGAAGTAGTGGTGCGGGTCTTCCGGGTGGATGAACTCGAACCACTCCCGCGGGAAGTCCGGCGGCACTTCGCGCCCCGCCAGAATGGATTTGCCTGCGGGCGAGCTCTCAGGGAATCCGAGGAAAACTGGTTTCGGGGCTGGTGAATTCACACCTTGGTACCGTAGACCCGTTACTCTGGCTGTGTGCGTTTAGGTGTATTGGATGTAGGCAGCAATACCGTTCATCTCGTTGCGGTGGATGCCCGCAGCGGTGGACGGCCCACTCCGATGTCGGATTGGAAGCAGCCCCTGCGCCTAGTGGAGTTGCTGGACAAAGACGGCAATATTGAAGATAAAGGCGTTGACAAGCTGATCGACGCCGTCCAGGAAGCCGCGGACCTCTCAGACAACCTGAAGTGTGAGCAGTTCCTGGCATTCGCAACCTCCGCGGTGCGCTCCGCGACGAACTCGGACGACGTGTTGAAGCGCGTGGAGAAGAAGACTGGAGTCCAGCTGCGCGTGCTCACCGGCGAAGAGGAAGCGAAGCTGACTTTCTTAGCTGCTCGCCGTTGGTACGGCTGGTCCGCCGGACGCATCACCAACCTGGATATCGGCGGCGGCTCGCTGGAGATGTCTACCGGCACCGAAGAGGTGCCTGATCTGGCTGTGTCGCTGGATCTGGGCGCCGGCCGCCTGACTCACGAGTGGTTTGATACGGATCCGCCGGAGCGCAAGAAGATCAACATGCTGCGCGATTTCATCGATGCGGAGCTTGCTGGCCCGGCTGAGCAATTCAAGGCTGTCGGCGGCGATGCCGCACTTGCGGTGGGCACTTCGAAGACGTTTAGGTCGCTGGCCCGCCTCACCGGTGCCGCGCCGTCTTCCGCCGGTCCGTACGTCAAGCGCACGCTGACGGCACCGGGCCTGCGCCAGCTCATCGCATTCATTTCGCGCATGACCGCGGCTGACCGCGCGGAGCTGGAAGGCATCAACGCGGATCGCTCGCACCAGATTGTTGCCGGTGCGTTGGTAGCGGAAGCCGCGATGCGCGCGCTGAATATTGATAAGTTGGAAATTTGTCCGTGGGCCCTTCGCGAAGGCGTGGTCTTGAAGTGGATTGATCAGGGCCATGCCCCAGAAGGAAACAAAGGAGACGATGACTGATGGCTGAGGAGAAACAGCTCACCGTCGCTGAAATCCTTGCGAAGGCCCAAAAGGAAAACCCGGAGGCTGGCACCCGCCGCCGCCGTCGCCGCAGCTTGGAAGAGGGCGGTGTCTCCGTTGCCGAGCTGACTGGCTCCATCAAGAAGGTCGAAGCCCGCCCGGCCGAGGCCAAGCACTCGAGCGTGCCTATCGACGGTCCGGAGCCGGCCACCAAGCCAGTGCAACCGGCCTCGAAGCCTGCACCACCGGCGAAATCGGATGTCCAGCCGGCGGCAAAGCCCGCGCAACCGGCGGCAAAGCCCGCGCAACCGGCCACTAAGTCCGCTGAGCAGGTAACCCCTGCAGCCAAGCCCGGTTCGTCGCGGGTGGAAGCAAAGGCGCAGGAGTCTGCCAAGTCCCAGGGCACGGATGACAAGACCGTCGTGATGAAGGCTGTCAAGGACTCCGAGCCAGCGAAGGACTCCGAGCCAGCGAAGGCAGAGCCGTCGAAACCCGAGCAAGCGAAACCCGAGCCAGCGTCTGCCAAAGACGTGAAGGCTCCGGCGCCGGCAGCTCCTAGCGTCGCAAAGCCCGCACCGGCTGAGAAGCCCGCGAAGGTCGCTCCGGCCGCGGAAGCGGACACCTTTGACCCGTTTGCGGAAGATTTCGGTGCCGGTGGCGTCGAGGGTTCCTACGAGAAGGACTTCGACCGGGACACTGATCCGGTGGAGCCTGCCCGCCAAGATTCCGAGCTTGGCGTGCCGGCGGATGAGATCGAGGTGGAAGAGGATTCCATCAACCCGATCGTGTTGGTGCTGTTCATCTTCCTGGGGGTTGTCGCCGGCATCCTCGGGTTCCTGCTGTTCCAGTGGGTGTGGGCGACCACCTCGACCACCGTCGCAGCACTGCTTGGCGTGGCAGCCGTGCTCGCCGTCGTGTTCGGCGTGCGCGCGATGCGCACTGGGCGCGACGGCCTAACCATGGCGCTCGCCGGTGTGGCGGCCGCGGTGGTCGCGTTCGGGCCGGCGCTGCTGTAGCTTGCGCGGAGTCCTAGGCTTGGGGGTATGGACAAGCTTGAGGGCATGGGCAAGATTGCAGTGATCGGTGCCGGCAGCATCGGCGAAGCGCTAATTGCCGGCATGGTTGCTGCGGGGGTGGATCCGCGCAGCATCGTGGCCACCAACCGTTCGTCGGAACGCTCTGCTGCGCTGGCAGAGCGCTTCGGCATAGAAACCAGCAACAATAACGTCGAGGCTGTCACTGACGCTGACGTGGCGTTGTTGTGCGTGAAGCCCGCGCAGATCGCGGACGTCCTGGCGGAAATTGGGGACACGCTGGCCGTGGCGGATGATTGCGCGGTGGTGGTTTCCATGGCCGCGGGTGTCACGCTCGCCACGATGGAGGAGGCGGTGCCGGTTGCCGGTGCCCCGATTGTGCGTGTGATGCCTAACACTCCGATGCTGGTGGGCAAAGGCGTGCTGGCTGTGGCGTACGGGCGCTACGTGGCAGAGGATCAGCGCGAGGCGGTGCACGAGCTCTTGGCTACTGCGGGCCGCGTCATCGAGGTGGATGAGGGGCAGCTCAACGCTGTGACCGCACTTTCCGGTTCCGGCCCGGCTTACTTCTTCCTGCTTGCTGAGGCGCTTATCGACGCCGGAGTTGCCCTCGGACTGCCCCGAGAACTGGCGAGGGAGCTTGCTCGGTCCACTGCTGCGGGTGCGGGCGCCATGTTGGAGCGTGGAGACGATCCGGTGGCGCTGCGGGCCGGGGTGTCTTCGCCGGCGGGGACCACGGTCGCCGCAATCAGGGAGCTGGAGGAGTCCGGTCTGCGCGGCGCTCTCTACCGTGCAACCGAAAAGTGCGCGCAGCGCGCCGGCGAGCTCTCGCACCGTTAGTCACCGCGAGTCACAGAAGCAAACACCAGCAAACTTTCAGCACTTTGAAAAATTGGGGCCCCATAAGTCGCGATTGGCCCAACTTTCACGCTAGGCTGGTTCAAGCACGTGCGTGTCCGTCCTGTGGGAGGGGAAGCCTACAGCGCGTTGACGTGCGAAAGGTTAATAACGCAATGGCTAATGATGAAAAGGGCAAGTTCCTTACAGTCGCGGAAGTCGCGGATATTATGCGCGTTTCCAAGATGACCGTGTACCGTCTCGTCCACTCCGGCGAGTTGCCGGCGGTACGCGTCGGTCGCTCATTCCGGGTTAATGAGTCTGCCGTCGGGGAGTATCTCGAGTCCTCGGTCTACGACGTGGGATAAGCGTAAGCGGTTGCGCCGGCACCGGACCTTTTCGCAGGTTCCCGGTGCCGGACTTTTTTGCCCTCATCTAGGCGGGCTGTATGCTTTACACCATTCATTGCCGGCGTGGCCGCGGTGCGTGTGCACCGCACTGCGGCGCTGTGTTCCGGGTGGTCCGGGTGCCCCGAGTATCCCAGGCGCCTGGGACGCACCTGATGCGCTGGCGAGCGAGTACATGTACAGACTAAGAAACGAGGATGCCCAATGGGTTCTGTGATTAAGAAGCGCCGCAAGCGCATGTCCAAGAAGAAGCACCGCAAGATGCTTCGCCGCACCCGCGTGCAGCGTCGCAAGCTTGGCAAGTAGGCGCTACAGAACTTCTCTGTCGCACCTCACGCAAAGGCCCGCTCCGGTACATTCCGGCGCGGGCCTTTCGCTTTGCCGTGGACAGCTTGCTGGCACGGCCCGGGCGAGCTGCAGCGCGGGGTTAGGGTGGGCAAAGAGCGGGGTAGACGCATGTAGCCAATTGTGACACACCTCCTAAAATAGAGGTGTACGTATGCGCGCCACTCCGGCGCTGCAGGTGTTAGAAAGGACACAATTTTGAGCAACGCAACCACGCCCCGCGACCCCCAAGCCATCTTTCAGCCGACCAAGCTCGGCCCTGTCGAGCTGCGCAACCACTTCATCAAGGCTGCGACGTCTGAAGGCCGCTCCCCGGACGGCAAGGTGACGGATGAGCTGATTGCGTACCACGAGGGCTTTGCTGCCGGCGGTATCGGCATGACCACCCTGGCGTACTGCGCAACCTCCAAGCGCGGCTTCTCCGCACCGGGTCAGATCCTCATGGAGCGTGACTCCCTGCCGGGGCTGAAGGACTTCACCGCCACCATGCACGAGCACGGCGCGAAGGCATCCGCGCAGCTGGGCCACGCGGGCCCGGTGGCCACCCGCCCGCTGATCGGCGAGACTCCGTGGGCACCGAGCAAGTTCATCAACCCGACCAGCTTCAACTACTGCAAGGGCATCTCCAAGGACCAGATCGACCAGGCAATCCGCGAGTTCGCCGATGCTGCCGAGCTGGCTGCAGAGGCTGGCTTCGACGCCCTCGAGCTGCACTTCGGCCACCTCTACCTGCCGTCCTCCTTCCTCTCCGCGTGGATCAACCGCCGCGATGATGAGTACGGCGGCAACATTGAGAACCGCTCCCGCTTCGTCCGCGAAATCTCCGCCGCCGTGAAGGAGCGCGTGGGGGACGACGTCGCCATCATCGCCAAGATGTCCATGACGGACGGCATCCCGGGCTCCATCATCCTGCCGGATTCCCTGCAGACCGCCCAGATGCTGGACGCGGACGGCAACGTGGACGCCATCCTGCTCACCCAGGGCTCCTCCGTGCTGCGCCAGATGTGGCTGTTCCGCGGCGACGTGCCGGTGGACGGCTTCGCCCAGCACATGCCGTTCCCGTTCAACGTGGGTGTGAAGATGTTCGGCAAACCCATGCTGGGCAACTTCGAGTACTACGACATGTACATGTACGACGATGCCCGCCAGTTCCTGGACAAGGTCAAGAACACCAAGCTGGTCCTCCTGGGCGGCTTGACCCAGCGCGAGCACTTCGAGAAGGGCTACACCGAGGGCTTCGAGTTCTTCGAAATCGGCCGCGCGCTGCTGCGCGAGCCGGACATGATCCAGAAGATCGAGGCGAACCCGCAGTACAAGACGCTGTGCGACCACAACAACTACTGCATGCCGTCCGTCTTCGGCCGCACGCACTGCGTCTACTCCCCGGATTACGCGGCTACCCCGGCGGACCGCCAGATCCGCCCGGAGGAAACCGCCTCCGCCTCCATCTCCATGTATGACGGCATGTCCGCCAAGGAGAAGGCGAAGTACGGCCTCTAAGCCCGCTTCCGGCGCCTCCTGCGCGCCACGCCGATCCCCGCGGCCGCAACCAAGGCCGCGGGGATTACGTATGCGCGGGCTACCCGACGCATGGAGCGGTAGTCCCGCACGAGCCATCCCTGGGCCTTTGCGTGCCGACGCAAGTTCCTATCCGGGTTAATCGCCACTGGCGAGCCCACCATTTGCAGCATCGGCAGGTCATTGATGCTGTCCGAGTACGCAGTGCACTTCTCCAGGTCTAGGCGCTGGATTGCGGCGAGCGCGGCCACCGCATGCTTCTTGCCCGGGCCGTGGAGGATATCGCCGACCAGACGGCCGGTGAACACCCCGTCCTCTTCCTCTGCCACAGTGCCCAGCGCGCCGGTGAACCCCAGCCGCTCTGCAAGCGCCTGACCGATCTGCACCGGCGTCGCCGACACCAACCACACCTGCTGGCCGGCGGCAATGTGCATTGCGGCCAGGTCGATGGTGGGCTGGTACGCCTTGTCCAGCATCTGCCTATCGACGATGTCCTTGCACAGCGCCTTGAGCTCCTCCACCGACTTGCCCTTGACAATGCTCAGGGCCTGCTCGCGACCCTCCGCGATGTCCTCGGCGTTCTCCGAGCCGGAGAGGCGGTAGCGCAGCTGCTTCGTCAACGCCGGTGCGAGCTCTCGCAGGGAAATGTAGCGGCGTTTCGCCAGCTCCTCCGCCAGCAGGATCAGCGAGGACCCCTGGACCAGCGTGTTGTCGATGTCGAAGAACGCCGCGGCGCCGTCATCTTGCGGCACATCCGGGTCCGGCTGGGTCAGTTTCGGGCGGCCGGCGGTGGCGAACGCACCCCCGACGGAGTGGACGCCGAGCGAGAACTCGTCGATATCGATGCCGAACGTCTCGTGCACAGCGGCGGCCGCGGCAGCTTCACCCGCGGTACGCTGCGCATCCTCATCAATTGGTGGAAGCGCGAGATCCTCGAAGAAGCGGCGGAGATTGCCGTGGGAGACGGACCAGTGAGCGAGCAGGTCGTTGGGCTCTGCCATTGCGGGGGCAACCGCCTTTCTCCAGGTGTTAGCGTCTTCAGGGATGAGTCAAGTCATGGTACCGCGCCCAGGGGTCTGCGGCACCACACCAGAAGCAGGGAGAGCAGCGATATGAAATCCGTTGAGCTGATGGTTCGCCAAGGATGCGGGTCCTGTGTGCGGGTGGAGGCGCAGATTGCTCCGATCGTCGACAAGCATGGCGCAAGGTTCGCTGTGGTGGATGTGGACGGGGACCCGGAGCTGGCGGCGGAATTTGGGGACCGCGTGCCGGTGGTGTGCATCGACGGGGAGGAATTCGCGTGCTGGGAGGTGGACAGCGCTGACCTCGCGTCGGAGCTTGCCCGCTAGCGGGGTATCCTTTAGTTTGATGTGCATCCGAAATGGAGGGATTGCGTGAGCGTACTCGTTGTGGGAATGTCCCACCGGTCAGCACCCGTGTCTCTGCTTGAGCGGTTGAGTATGGATGATGCCGTCCAGCATGACACCAGCGAGGCGCTGCTGAAGCAGCCGTCGGTGAGCGAGGCGATGATCATCTCCACCTGCAACCGGCTGGAAATCTACGCCATGACTAACGCGTTCCACGCCGGCGTGCAGGACGTGCTTGAGGTGCTCTCTGATGTCTCGGGAGTCTCTGAGGCGGAGCTGCGCACGTACCTGTACGTCCGCTACGCGGACGCTGCAGCGGAACACATGCTCACCGTTGCCTCGGGGCTGGATTCCATGGTGGTGGGGGAGCAGCAGATCATCGGCCAAGTGCGCGCGTCTTACCTGGATGCGGCGGAGCGCGGCACCGTTGGGCCTACCCTGCACCTGCTTGCGCAGACCGCGCTGCACACCGGCAAGCGCGTGCACACGGAAACCGGGATTGACGACGCTGGAAATTCCATGGTCACCTTCGCCCTCGATGAGGCGCTTGGGGTGCTTGGTGCAGACTCTTTCGAGGGCAAGACCGCGCTGGTGCTCGGTGCGGGTGCGATGAGCTCGCTCGCGGCCACCCAGCTGGGCAAGCGCGGGATTGCGAAGCTGATTATTGCCAACCGCACGCGGTCGCGGGCTGAGCGCCTGGCGGAGCACGCGCGCGAGGCTGGCGTGCCGGCGGAGGTTGTGGACTTCAACGCCCGGGCGGGAGCGCTGGCGCGCGCGGATATTACAGTGTCCGCCACAGCGTCGGACGGTTTCACCATCACCGCGGAGGACCTGTCCGGCCCGGCGGTGCTGGTGGACCTTTCGCTGCCCCGGGACATTTCCGACGATGTTTCGTCGCGCCCCGGCGTGCACCTGATCAATATTGAGTACCTGCACACCACGCGCGGCCGGATGGCAACGCAGGACTCGATTGCGCTGACGCAGGCGGAACAGATTGTGTCCGAAGAGGTCGAGGCGTTCTCTGCGCAGCAGCGCGTGCGCGAGGTTGCGCCGGCGGTGGCCAAGCTGCGCCAGACGGCGAGCGAGGTGCAGGACCTCGAGCTGGAGCGGCTGCGCGCCCGCCTGCCGCACGTGAGCGACGAAGATTTCGAGCAGGTTACCCGCGCGGTGAGGCGGATCGTGGACAAGCTGCTGCACACCCCGACGGTGAAGATCAAGGAACTCGCGGCTTCCACCGAGGCGGTGCGGGTGGACACGGTGATTGAGGAGCTTTTCGGGCTCGGCCGCGCGTCCGTCTCCGTGGACGCTCAGCGGCTGCCGCTGCCGCAGGAACTGAACTAGCGCGAAGGCTCGCGCATGCTGAAGAAGGATTGACATGCTGAAGATTGGCACCCGCGGGTCCCACCTTGCCACCACCCAATCCGGCCACGTCCGTGACGCGATCATCGGGCACGGCCACGAAGCGGAGTTGCAGGTGGTGACCACGCCGGGCGACCTCTCGCAGGCACCCGTGGAGCGCATCGGCGTGGGCGTGTTCACCTCCGCGTTGCGCGACGCGTTGTTCGACGGCGCGGTGGACATTGCCGTCCACTCCTTCAAGGACTTGCCGACGGCACCGGAGCCCCGCGCCCACCTCATTGTTCCCGCGCGCGAAGACAACCGCGAGGCGCTGATTGCGCGCGACGGGCTGACCCTGGAGCAGCTGCCGGAGGGGGCTCGCGTGGGTACCTCGGCGCCGCGGCGAGTGTCGCAGCTGCGCGCGCTGCGCCCTGATCTGGACATCCGCCCGCTGCGCGGCAACATTGAAACCCGCATGTCCTACGTGGAGCGCGGCGAGCTGGACGCCATCATCCTCGCCTACGCGGGACTTAGCCGCGGCGGCTACGCAGACCGCACGACGGAAGTGTTCTCGCCAGAGGTGCTCATGCCCGCGCCCGCTCAGGGTGCGCTGGCGGTGGAGTGCCGGGCGGACGACGCCGCCACGCGCGCCGTCATCGACCCGCTGTGCGACGCAGCGGCGCTGACCTGCTCCCACGCGGAGCGCCAGGTGCTGGCAACGCTTGAGGCGGGGTGCACTGCCCCGGTTGCCGCGTACGCGACGATTGACGGTGGGGAGGTCACCCTTACCGCCGGCGTCTTCGCGCTGGATGGCTCCGCCCAGCTGGTGGAGACCGCGAGCGGCTCTGAAGCTGCTGACGAGCTTGGCCAACGGGTGGCTGCCGCGCTCATTGCGCGGGGTGCCGCGGACATTATGGCGTAAGCAGTTTTTGTTTCAAGCGCTTTCCACCTTAAGGTGGAGCTACCATACGTCATCCAATCTCGGCGTTACCGGGTCCCTGAAACGGGCCCGTGTCGCCGGGATAACTCTTTGCGCCATAGAAAAGTGGTTTCATGACATCGCCCTCTACTACGCGCCCGCCGGGGAAGGTCATCTTCGTCGGTGCGGGCCCGGGCAACCCTGATCTGCTGACCATCCGTGCTCGTGAGGTACTGGAAGCCAATGCTATCGCGCTGGTTGATCCGGAGGTCTCTCAGGGGGTCCGAAGCGTTGTTGCCGCGCAGCTGCCGGTGCCCAAATCCAAGCTTGAGCAGGCTCAAGCCGACTACGAAGCGATGGTCGCCGAGGCCAAGGAGGCTGGCGCCCGCCGCAAGCCGGCGAAGCCGGCGGACCCTACAGCCGCAGAGATCGTGGAAGTGGCTCCGGGTGTGGAAACGATCGTCGATACGCTGCAGGAAGCCCTGAGTGCGTCGGCGGATGCGATTGAGCGCGGCGAGGCCGGGGACGGGGACGTGATCCGCCTGGTGTGCGGCAACCCGCTGACCCGGGATTCGGTCATGGCGGAAGTGTCCGCGGTTGCCGCGGCCGGGATTGAGTTCCAGGTGGTGCCGGGTATGTCGCTGCCGTCTACGGTGCCGTCGTTCGCAGGTATCGCCCTCGGTTCCACCTTCACCGAGACTGACCTGGCCAACGAGGCCGTGGATTGGGACCAGCTGGCCAGCGCCCCGCAGCCCCTGGTGTTCCAGGCGGCGCAGGAGCATTTGGAGGAGATGGCGGCGCAGCTGATGCAGCGCGGCTTCGCCGGCTCCACCGCGGTGACGGTGACCACGAACGGCACCACCCGCCTGCAGCGCACATTTGACGCCACGCTGGAGACGCTGGCCAAGCTGGACGCCGACCTGTCCGGCTCCCTGGTGATCACGCTGGGCACCGTTGCCGATGAACGCGCGAAGTACTCCTGGTGGGAGAACCGGCCGCTCTATGGCTGGCGCGTGCTGGTGCCGCGTGCGAAGGAGCAGGCGGGGCCGATGAACGCCCGCCTGAGCTCCTACGGCGCTATCCCGCAGTCTGTGCCCACCATCTCCATGGAACCGCCGCGCAACCCCGCGCAGATGGACCGCGCGATCAAGGGCATTGTGGAAGGCCGCTACCAGTGGGTGGTGTTCACCTCCACCAACGCTGTGGATGCCGTGTGGGACAAGTTTGAGGAGCTGGGCCTGGATGCCCGCAGCTTCGCCGGCGTGCACTTGGCCGCGGTGGGGCAGAAGACTGCGGACGCCGTGCGTGCCCGCGGCATGTTCCCCGAGGTAGTGCCGCACCGCACCAAGCAGAATGCGGCCGGGTTGGTTGAGGTGTTCCCGGAGTACGTCGAAGACATTGACCCGGTGTCGCGCGTGCTGCTTCCGCGGGCTGATCTTGGCACGGACGTGCTGGTGGACGGCCTGATTGAGAAGGGCTGGGAGGTTGACGACGTGGTGGCGTACCGCACCGTGCGCGCCGCCCCGCCCGCGCCCGAGGTCCGCGACATGATCAAGACCGGCGGCTTCGACGCGGTGTGCTTCACCAGCGCATCCACCGTCAAGAACCTGGTGGGCATTGCGGGCAAGCCGCACCAGCGCACCATCATCGCCTGCATCGGGCCGATGGCGGCGGCGGAGGCTCGGGAGCAGGGCTTGCGTGTCGACGTTGTGCCGGAGGTAGCCGATGTGCCGTCTCTGGTGGATGCCTTGGCGGCGCACGTGGCTGAGCTGCGTGCCGCCGGCCAGCTGCCGCCGCCGCGCAAGAAGCGCCGCGCCCGCAGGAAGCCGGCGGAGGCGGCCGGAGAGGCAGACTCGGGCGGCGCGGCGGGCGACGCCGCAGCCGGCGAGTAGGCCGCCGCGCAGGTGAGTCCTAAGATGGGGCGCATGGTGTTGGAACCTCAGACCCCCAAGGATTCGCCCGCCCCGCAGCAGGATTACGGCCTGCTGCGCCGCCCCCGCCGCCTGCGCCAGAATCCGCAGCTGCGCGCACTGACGGCAGAGACCCGCCTGGACCCGGCGGATTTCATCCTGCCGCTGTTTGTGGCGGACGGGATTGATCAGCGCCGCGAGATCTCCTCCATGCCGGGCGTGTACCAGCACACCCCGGACAGCCTGAAGGCCATCTGCCACGAGGCGCTGGAAGCCGGGGTTACCTGCGTAGACCTCTTCGGCGTGCCGCTGGATGAGGATAAGGACGCGACCGGGTCCGTGGCGTGGGCCGAGGACGGCGTGCTCAACCGCAACATCGCCATGCTGCGCGAGGAGTTCGGCGATGAGCTGCTGATCATGGCGGATACCTGCTTGGACGAGTTCACCGAACACGGCCACTGCGGTGTGGTCACCACTGACCGCTGGGGCCGCGAAGTGGTGGACAACGACGCCACGCTGCCGCTCTACCGCGACATGGCACTTGCGCAGGCGCGCGCCGGCGCCCACATTGTCAGCCCCTCCGGCATGATGGACGGCCAGGTCGGTGTGATCCGAGAGGCGCTGGACGCGGAGGGCTTTGCAGACGTGGCTATCATGGCGTACTCCGCCAAATACGCTTCCAAGTTCTTCGGCCCGTTCCGCGACGCGGTGGGCTCCTCGCTGAAGGGGGACCGCCGCACCTACCAGCAGGACCCGGCGAACGTCCGCGAGTCCCTCCTGGAGACGCAGCTGGATATCGACGAAGGCGCGGACTTTGTCATGGTCAAGCCCGCACTGCCGTACCTGGATGTCTTGGCCAAGGTGGCCGAGATGTCGCCCGTCCCGGTGGCGGCCTACCAAGTGTCCGGCGAGTACGCCATGCTCAAGGCGGCCGGCAACAACGGCTGGATCGACTTCGAAGCAACGATGATGGAGGCGCTGATCTCCATCAAGCGCGCGGGCGCGGACCAGATCCTCACCTACTACGCCATTGAGGCGGCGCGCGAACTCACAGCTGGGCGGACGCATGGTTAGCCTGCCGCCGGTGAACCCCAACTCGGGCTCTCGTGTGGAGCCTGAGGCGGTTGAGGGAACGTCGAAAAGCAAAAACGGCACCCCGGAGGCTGTCCGCTACATGCTGGTGTGCTGGGCGGTGATGATTGCCGGGGAGCTGCTGCACCAGATCCTGACTGTGGTGTCGGTGGTGATTGATCCGGCGCCGCTGAAGGAATCCGCGCGCGCCGCGGCGAAGGCGCGCGGGCAGGAACTCACCGACGCGATGATCTCCACCGGCGTGTGGGGCTCGGTAACAGTGATGGCCCTGATCCAACTGGTGTTCCTGGGGCTGTTCACGGCGGCGCTGGTGGCGATTTCGCAGCGGCGCAAGTGGGCCCCCAACGCGCGCCGGATCCTGCAGATTTTCTCCATCTTCTTCGCGCTGCGTGCGCTGACGCTGTTCATGATGCGCCCGGCATCCACCGCGGTGCCGGTGGCGTTCTACGCGTTCGACGGCGTCATTCAGATCATCCTGGCCGTGGCGGGCGTACTGGGACTGTTCTACAGTTCTCAGAAAGAGGCGCTGGACTACCTGCCCGACCAGCGCCCGCCGCAAGGACCCGCGGGCGCGTAACACGCTGCACTTTTAAGGAGCCCTCCCACAATGGCTGGCATGTTTCCCACGATGGTGGCGGACCGAAATGACCCGAACCGCCGCTACACCGGCGGGCCGTCGGAGGCGTGGCCGGGGTCCCTGCGCATCGGCTACTGGCTAGTGCTGATTGCCGCGGTGATGATGCTGCTCACCGGCATGCTCATGCTCTCCGCGGGCGCGCCGGAGGAGATTGACGCTGAGACGCTGAAGCAGTTCACCACCAACATGCGCATTGTGGCGGTGGGCAACATTGTGCTGGGCCTGGGATTGACGGCGCTCGCGTCCTACTTTGAGCGCGGTTCCAAGCAGGCGCGCCGCTGGGCGTCCGGGTTGATCGGCCTGACTATCTTCCTGAACCTCGCGGGTTTTTACGTCGGCGTGTCCGGGTGGGCCACCTTTGCCATCGTGGTGCTGCTGGGCCTTGCTGTGTTCTTCATGTTCCGCCCGGCGGCGAACTCCTTCGTCGACCACCGCAGCGGCGACCTTTGGCTGGGTGTGGAGTAGGGGCGAGGCGTGTCTATCCACGACGCGGAAGCGACAGAAAGCGCACTTTCCAGCTCCATCGCGGAGGCCCGCTCCGCCGCCAGGTTGGCCGGCATTGAGCCGGGCGGCGGCCGGGTGTTCGGCGACGAAGACGAACGCCGGGCCAACTGCTCTTACGCCTACCAGCTGAGCGACATCAAGGACGGCCCGCAGCTGGCGGACATCGAGGAAGCGCTCGAGGCCATCCCAGGCGTGTCCGTCCAGCTGGTGTATTCCACGTCCATGGCGTGGATTACCGCGCCGGCGGACCTGGACCCGCAGGTGCTGGAGGACATCATCGCCGGCTTCGGCGTCACCACCACCATGACGGATTCCACGCTGCGCCGCCAGGCACTGCGCGGCGAGATGGAGCGCCGCTCTCCGCGCCTGAGCACGCGCGGCATGTCCGGCCGGATCCGGCGCCGCCGCCAGCACGCGCAGGAGGACCTGACCGCCGCGCGCGAGGCCGGCTTTGTGCGCCGTGCGGCGCGGTCCGCCGCCAGCTCGGACGTGCTGTTCACTGCGCGCGACCTGGTCACCCCCACCAGGCTGATCATGGCCATTGTGCTGTCTTTGCCGGTGATTGTGCTCAGCTACGGCCCCGGGCTGCAGTTCCCCGGCTGGCAATGGGTCTGCTTCGCGCTGGCCACCCCGGTGGCGCTGTGGTGCGCGCTGCCGTTCCACCGCGCGATGGCGGGCGGTGTGCGCCGCGGCATGTCCGCGCTGGACGGCGCCAGCTCCATCGCGGTGTTGGCCGCCTACGTCTGGTCCGCCGCCGCACTGCTGTTCACGGATGCCGGCACCATCGGCTGGACATCCAGCGGCGGGTGGATGCCCACGCGCCGCGGCGAGGACATCGAGCTTTTCCTCGACGTCGCGTGCGGCGTCACCATGCTGCTGCTCATCGGCCGCTTCAACACCAAGCGCGTGGGCGAGCGCTTGGTGGACCGGATGGCGCGCCTCACCCCGCCGCCGGAGCACGAATACACCGTGACGCGCCGCGGCAAACTCACCGATGAGCCGCTGCCGCTCTCCGAAATCAACCGCGGCGACGACGTCACGCTGGTCCGGGGGGACATTGTCCCCGTGGACGGCGAGGTCATCGGAGGTGCCGCCAAGGTGAGCCATTTGCTTATCGACGCTCCCTCCCACACCTCCGTGAAAGTGGGCGACCGCATCGCTGCCGGCACCAAGATCGAACGCGGCAAGCTCAAGGTGCGCACGGACCGCACCGGCCACGCAACCCGTTGGGCAGAGGTGAGCCGCTGGGTGGCGGACGCGACTAAGCGGCAAAACGCCGCGACGATGCTGTCCACCAAGTCCGCCGGCCTGCTGATCCCTACGGCGTATGTGCTTGCCGTGGTGGATTTCGCCATGTGGCTGCTACTCACCGGCGATTACAACGCGGCGTTTTCCACCGCGCTGGCCATCTTGGCGGTGATTGCGCCGGTGGCGTTGGCGATCTCCCCGGCGCTGGCTACCCGGAACGGCATCGAGGCCGCCGCGCAGAACGGCATCTTGGTGCGGGACGGCACGACGCTGCGCCGTTTGGACGACGTGGACACGGTGGTGTTCAACCGAGTTGGCACCCTGGTGGAGCGGGACATGACGGTGGAGACTGTCACCGCCGCACGGGGCGAAGAATCTGAACTGGTGCTCTTGGTTGCCGCGGCGCTGTTGATGGAGTCGAACCACCCGGCGTCGCGCGCCATCGTCGCTGAAGCGCGCGACGCAAAGGGATACGGCGCGCCGTGGAGAGTTGAGCCGGAGGCTGTGACCATCCATGCGGACGGGCGCTGCGAGGGCCGCGTAGCCATCCGCCCGGTGACGGATGTGCACAATCCGGACGGCACAGTGGTGCCGGTCGAAGACCGGGTAACGCACCTCGACGCTGAGCTGTGGCGCCCCACCAATCTCTCCCAGCTCAGCGGCCGTTTGGCGCTGGCGGCGACAAGCGGCGGCGCGCCCATCGTGGTGCGGTGGAAGGGTAAGGACCGCGGCGTGATCACGCTGCATGACCCGGCGAAGAACGACGCCATCGAGGCCATCGACCGGCTGGAATCCATGGGCACGACCACCGTCATGCTCACCAGGGACGCCTACGTGGTGGCCCGCCGGTTTGCGGACATGATGGGCATCACCTCCGTGTTGGCCGGCATCACCGCACAGGACAAGCCGGGCGCGGTGCGCCAGCTGCACACCCGCGGCGCGAACTTCGCGGTGGTGGGCACAGCCTCGGTGATGGACGTGGTGGCTGTGGCGGACGTCGGCATGATTTACGCGGAGGACGAGTTCTTCGACCGCGGCTTCAAGCAGGCGGAGATGGTGGCGGACGTGGTGTTCATCCGCGACGATGTCCTAGCCGTGCCGCAGATCATCGAGCACGGGCGCCGGGTGAGCCGCATCATCGACTCAAACATGATCTTCGCCAACGTATACAACCTGGTGGCTGTGGGACTGGCGGCGTTCGGTGTCATGCCGCCGATGGGCGCCACGCTGCTCATGCTCGGGTCCTCCCTGATCATCGAGTACCGCTCCGTGAACGCCCGCCGCTTCCCCCAGTAGGCTTGGTCATTATGACCAGACGCGAGCTGACCAACGCCCCGCTCATCGAGGCCGCCTACGGCCGCACCCCCAGCCGCACCCCGGTGTGGTTCATGCGCCAGGCCGGCCGCTCCCTGCCTGAGTACCGCCAGGTGCGCGAAGGCCTCCCCATGCTGGATTCCTGCTTCATGCCGGAGCTGCTCGCGGAGATCACGCTCCAGCCGGTGCGCCGCCACGACATGGACGGCGCCATCCTGTTCTCCGACATCGTGGTACCCCTCAAAGCCGCCGGCGTCGATGTAGAAATCGTCCCGGGCCGCGGCCCCGTCATGGGGGAGGCGATTCGCTCGAAGGCGGACGTCGATAAGCTCCCAGTGCTCGAGCACGAGGTGCGGGAGGTTGCGGAGGGGATCCGGATCATCCTGGAGGAGCTGAACGAGCGCCAGGCGCTGATCGGGTTCGTCGGCGCGCCGTTTACGCTGGCCAGCTACCTGGTGGAGGGCGGGCCGAGCAAGAACCACGAGAAGACGAAGGCCATGATGCACGGTGAGCCGGAGACGTGGCACGCGCTGATGCGCAAACTCGTGCCCACCATCGTGGCGTTCCTGCGCACGCAGGTGGAGGCGGGCATTGACGCGATGCAGCTGTTCGACTCCTGGGCCGGCTTCCTCACCGAGGCGGACTACCGCAGCCACGTGCTGCCGTACTCCTTCGAGATCCTCGAGTCCGTCGCCGGCGAGATCCCGCGCATCCACTTCGGCGTGACCACCGGCGAGCTGCTCGGCGCCATGAGCGAGGCCGGCAGCGAGGTCATGGGCGTGGACTGGCGCGTCCCCCTCGACGTCGCCGCGTCGCGCTTCGCGTCCCCGCGCGTGTTGCAGGGCAACCTCGATCCCGCCATGCTCTTCGCGGGCGAGGAGGTGGTGCGCCGCGAGGTCGCGCGCATTAAGGGCGAGGCCAAGCGCGCGCTTAACGACGGTACCGCGACCGGCCACATCTTCAACCTGGGCCACGGCGTGCTGCCCACCACCGATCCGGACGCGATCACGCAGGCCGTGCGCATGATCCACGAGGAGGCATAAATGCGTATCGCGATCATCGGCGCCGGGCTGGCCGGCCTCACCGCCGCGTATGAGCTGCGCGATTCCGGCCACGAAGTCGACGTCTACGAGGCCACCGACCGCCTCGGCGGCAAACTCTTCACCGTGCCCTTCGAGGTCGGGCCGACGGACATGGGCGCGGAGGCGTTCATGGCCCGCCGCACCGACGCTGTGGAGTTCTTCACCGAGCTCGGCCTCGCGGACTCGCTGGTGGAGCCGTCCGGCCTGGGCTCGCTCGTCTACGTCGACGGCCGCACCGAGCCGCTGCCCCGCGCCGGGATCATGGGCATCCCCGCCACATCCGAGCCGGTCAAACACCTGGTTTCCGCTGAGAGCGCCATGCTTATCGACGGCGAGGGGGAGCAGCCAGGTTTCGAGTGGGAGCCGGGCCAGGATATGAACGTGGGTCAGCTGGTGCGCGAGCGCTACGGGGACGAGGTGGTGGATAACATTGTCACCTCGCTGCTTGGCGGCGTGTACTCCTGCGCTGCGGATGACCTGGGCGTACGCGCGACCATCCCGCAGCTGGCCGCCGAATTCGACCGCATGGCCGCCGACGGGCCGAACCTGGGCGTACGCGCGACCATCCCGCAGCTGGCCGCCGAATTCGACCGCATGGCCGCCGACGGGCCGATCCACCTCTCCACCGCCGTGGCCAACTTGGAACGCGCCCGCAAGGAGCTGCCCACCGGCCAGGGTGCCGTGTTCAACGCCTTCCGCGAGGGCTACCAGGAGCTCTACGAGCTGCTGGCGGAGAAGTCCGGCGCGGACATCTACGTCGACGCGTTCATCTCGCAGATCGCCCGCCACGCCGGCGGGTTCACCTTCAAGGGCGGCGAGCGCGACGAAGACGGCAAGGATATTGTCTACGACCGCGTGATCCTCGCCGTTCCCGCGCCGACCGCGTCGCTGCTGCTCAAGGGGGTTGCCCCGGAGGCGTCGTCAAGCTTGAGCTCTGTGAAACTAGCCAACTCCGCCGTGGTGGGCATGCGTTTTGCCACGGACGAGGGCCTGCCGCAGAACTCCGGCATCCTCGTCGCGGCGGGGGAGGAGAGTGTTCGGGCGAAGGCGTTCACGTTCTCCTCGCGCAAGTGGCCGCACCTCGCGGAGCGCGGCGGGGCACTCGTGCGCGCGAGCTTCGGCCGCTTCGGCGACGACGTCGCGCTGCGCGCCTCCGAGGACGACCTGGTGGACTGGGCGCTCGACGACCTGCAGACCATCACTGGCTTCGACGGCCGCGCCGCCGGGCTCGAGGAGATCTACGTGCAGCGCTGGTTCGGGGGGCTCCCGCGTTACGACGAAACCCATCTCGCCACCGTGCAGGACGTCCTGTCCAAGCTGCCGGAGGACGTGGCCGTGGTCGGCGCGTGGGTCGGCGGCGTGGGCGTGCCGGCCGTAATCGCCCAGGCGCGCGTGGCCGCCCAGGGGCTGGTCTAGGCGATGAGCGACAACCGCGACGCCCCCGCCAACCCCGCCGCGCCCAAGGAGAAGGAGTGGTGGGAGGAAGACGGCCTGCCGTGGAACTCCAAACCCACCAAGGCGGATTACTGGTGCCTGGCCTGGTTCGGGTTCGTGGGCCTGTTCGGCTTAGGGATGATCCCGCTGCGCGCCTGGCTGCTTGGCCTGGACCCGCCGATCATGCTGGCGCTGACGGGCTCGCGGATCGGCGCGGCGTCAACTGGCGCGCTCGCGGCGGTGGGCGAAGTGAAATACTGGCTGGCGTACCTGCTCATCGGCTCGCTGGTGGCCATCAAGTTCGACTGGGTCTACTGGTGGGCCGGCAAGCTGTGGGGCCGCGGCATCCTGGACGTGCAGGCCGCGAACTCCCCGCGCGCGGCCAAAAACATCCAGCGCGTCGAGGGATGGGCACGCAAATTGGGCTGGCTCGGCATCTTCCTCGCCTACGTGCCCATCCCGCTGCCGATCGCGTTCGTGGTGTTCGTGCTCATGGGCATGACGGAGATGCCGCTGTGGAAGTTCATCGTGCTGGATTTCATCTCCAAGACGCTGTGGTCCCTGCTCTACTTCTGGCTGGGCTGGGTGATCGGTGAGCCGGTCGTCTTCGTCTTGGAGCAGTACGCAAAGGTGGCCAACTGGATCGCCATCGGCCTCCTTGTGGTGGTGTTCTGGGGCGTGTTCCGCAACCAGTCCAAGAAGCAGCAGGCGGAGGCGGAGGGCATCGGCAACGCCATCAGCGCGGGCCAGTAGGGGCTGGCCGCGAACAGTGGTGGCCTAGGATTGGGCGTATGGCTGGAATTCAAGCGTCGTCAAGCAATACTGCCCGTTCCAAGGAGCTGTACCAGCGTGCGCTCACCCTGACTCCGGGTGGCGTGAACTCGCCGGTGCGCGCGTTCGGCTCGGTGGGCGGGCAGACCCGCTTCATCGCGAGCGCGCAGGGCTCGAAGCTTATCGACGTTGACGGCAACGCCTACGTCGACCTCGTGAACTCGTGGGGCCCGATGCTGCACGGCAACGCCCGCCCCGAGATCATCGAGGCGGTGGAGCGCGCGCTGGTCAACGGCCTGAGCTTCGGCGCGCCGACGGAGGCTGAGGTGGAGATCGCGGAGATGATCGTCGCGCGCACCAGTGTGGAAGAGGTGCGCATGGTCAACTCCGGAACCGAGGCCACCATGAGCGCGGTGCGCCTGGCGCGCGGTTACACGGGCCGGCCGAAGATTGTGAAGTTCGACGGGTGCTACCACGGTCACGTGGACGCGCTGCTGGCCTCCGCCGGCTCCGGCCTGGCCACGTTCTCGCTGCCGGACTCGCCGGGCGTGACCGGCGCGCAGGCCGCGGACACGATCGTGGTGCCGTACAACGACATTGAGGCGGTGCGCCAAGCGTTCGAGGAAAACCCGGGCGAGATCGCCTGCGTGATCGCGGAGGCCGCCGCGGGCAACATGGGCACCGTCGCCCCGCAGGACGGCTTCAACGCGAAGCTGAAGGAGCTCTGCCACGAAAACGGCGCGCTGCTGATCCTGGACGAGGTGATGACGGGCTTCCGCACCTCCTACTCCGGCTGGTACGGCGTGGACGGCGTGGCGGGTGACCTAACCACCTTCGGCAAGGTGATTTCGGGTGGTCTGCCGGCGGCGGCGTTCGGCGGGCGCCGCGAGATCATGGAGAAGCTCGCCCCCCAGGGCCCCGTCTACCAGGCGGGCACCCTCTCCGGTAACCCGGTGGCGATGGCGGCGGGCATGGCGTCGCTGCGCCTCGCCTCCGAGGACATTTACCCGGTGCTGCTGCGCAACGCGGACACCCTGGAGGGCCTGATCTCCGACGCGCTTACCCGCGAGGGCGTGGCGCACCACATCCAGCGCGCCTCCACGATGCTTTCCGTGCGTTTCGGGGAGGGCGAGGGCCGCAACTTCGACGACATGAAGGCCGCGGACACCTTCCGCTACGCCCCGTTCTTCCACGCGCTGCTGGACAACGGCGTCTACGCCCCGCCGAGCGCCTTCGAGACCTGGTTCATCTCCACCGCACTCACCGCGGAGGACTTCGGCAGGATCGAGGAGGCACTGGTCCCCGCAGCGAAGGCCGCGGCGCAGGCAGGGGCTCCCGCGTGACGACGGAAGCTGTAACAACCACCGTCCACCTTGTCCGCCACGGCGAGGTATACAACCCCAAGAAGGTCCTCTACGGCCGCATGCCGGGCTACCACCTAAGCTCCCGCGGCCGCTCGATGGCGGCGGCGACGGCGCAGTTCTTCGACGGCCGCGACGTGGTGTACCTAGCAGCGAGCCCGCTGGAGCGCGCGCAGGAGACCGCGCAGCCGATCGCCGCGGTGACCGGGTTGGAGGTGGACACGGTGGCGGACGTCATCGAGTCCCGCAACACCTTCGAGGGGCTTCGCACCAAGGGATGGCGCAGCCAGCTGATTAACCCCATCCGGTGGCGGCACATGACAAACCCGCTAGAGCCGAGCTGGGGCGAGCCTTACGACGAAATCCTGGAGCGCATGCTCGCCGGGGTGGAGGCGGCGCGGCAGAAGGCCGAGGGCCACGAGGCGGTGCTGGTGAGCCACCAGCTGCCAATTGTGATGGTGCAGCGCCACGTACAGGGCAAGAAGCTGCCGCACGTGAAGCGCGAGTGCGACCTCGCCAGCGTGACCTCACTTGTGTTTGACGGCGACCGTGTTATTGACTGGTCATACGCAACGCCCGCCGCGCACATCTAGCGGGCACCGTCAACGTCAAGGGAGCCCATTCATGCACCGGAGAACCGCAGCGCTCGCGTGCGCGGCGATCATCGCTGGGCCGCTCGCCGGCTCGCTGGCCGCGTGCGGCGGCGGGGGAGACGATGCCGGCACCTTCGCCTTCCACTCCCCGGGCGGCCAGGTCGAGATCTTCTACGACGAGGCGGAGCGCCGCCCGCTCCCGGATTTCAGCGGCGAGTCCCTCACCGAGCCGGGCGCGGAGATCTCGCTGAGCGACTTCGCCGGCCAGGTCGTGGTGGAGCTGCAGGCCGGCGGCACCGGCACCGTGCTGGGCATCAACGTGCGCGATTACAACCCTGACATCTCGCGGGACTTCCTCGCCGACAGCGGCGCAACCTACCCCTCGCTTTATGACCCGCCTTTCAAAACCGCCGCCTACCTGGGCGGCGTGCCCAGCTCGGTGATCCCCACAACCGTGGTGCTGGACAACCAGCACCGCCCCGCCGCGGTGTTCCTCCGCGAGATCACGGCGGACGACATCCTCGAGGTGGTCGACCGGCTGCGCGAGGAGGGCAACGCGTAAATGGGCGAACTGTTCTCCAACCTGGCCGCCGAAGGCCCGCTGCTGCTCGGCCTCTTCGCCGCGGCGCTCGCCGGCCTGGTCTCTTTCGCCTCCCCCTGCGTGGTCCCGCTGGTGCCGGGCTACATGTCCTACCTCACCGGCGTGGTCGGCGGCGAGATGGAGTTCGACGAGACCGGCCCGCGCGTGACCAAGAAGCAGTGGGCCGTCACGGGCGCCGCCGCACTCTTCATCCTCGGCTTCACGGTGGTGTTCCTGCTGGCCACCGTCTCCGTCTTCGGCGCCATCAGCCTGATCCAGCTGAACGCGGACACGCTGATGCGCATCGGCGGGATTGTGACCATCCTCATGGGCATCGTCTTCATGGGCGCCGTCCCAGCCCTGCAGCGCGATACCCGCATGCAGCCCAAACGCTGGGCCACCTGGCTCGGCGCCCCGTTGCTTGGCGGCGTGTTCGCGCTCGGCTGGACCCCCTGCCTCGGCCCGACCTTGGCGGCGATTATCTCGGTGTCCGTCGGCACGCAAGGGCTCACCGCGGCGCGCGGGGTGCTGCTGGTCATCGCGTACTGCCTAGGCCTCGGCCTGCCGTTCCTGCTCATCGCGCTCGGCTCCGCGAAGGCCGTGCGCAGCATCGACTTTCTGCGCCGCCACTCCCGCACCATCCAAATGATCGGCGGTATCGCCATGGTCATCGTCGGCCTCCTGCTGCTCACGGGCGCGTGGAACGGCTTCATCGGCTGGACGCGCCAGCTCGTCTTCGGCTTCGGCGGCACGGTGATCTAAATGCGCACCCTCACCACCTGGGCCCGCCGCGCGTGGCACTGGCTCACCAGCATGAGTACCGCGCTCATCCTGCTGTTCATCCTCGCCCTCGCCGCGATCCCCGGGGCACTCCTTCCCCAGCGCCAGGTCAGCGCCACGCTTGTCGACGATTACTTAAAAGCCAACCCCACAATGGGGCCAATCTACGACCGTCTGCAGTTCTTCGACGTGTTCAGCTCGACGTGGTTCGTCGCCATCGTCATGCTGCTCATGATCTCCCTGGTCGGCTGCATCATCCCGCGCTCCATCGACCACTGGCGCGCCTACCGCGCGAAGCCCACGCGCGCGCCGAAGTTCTTGTCCCGGATGCCGATGCATGCGGAAGGGAGCGTCGATAAGCAATTGCCCGAGGTGGACGCGCACGCGAAGGCCGTGCTGCGGCGGTGGAACGTGGCCACCTACACCCCCGAGGAGGACCGCGCCGGCGCGTACTCCATCTCCGCCGAACGCGGGTACGCGCGCGAGCTGATGAACCTGCTGTTCCACATCGGGCTGGTGGGCATGATCGTGTTCTTCGCCGCTGGGCGCATGGTGTTTTACGAGGGCCAGGTCATCGTTGTCACCAACTCCGAATCCGAGTACGCCGTGCCGGTGGAGCGCTCGCGCGAGTTCTGCAACACCTCGCCCGCGAACTTCGACGTGTTCCGGGCAGGCTCGCTTTTCGACGGCACCGGGCTGACCCCCTTCTGCTTCGAAAGCCAGAACTTCCGCGCGGAGTACTTGCCCAACGGGCAGGCCAGCGGGTTCTGGTCCGACATCACGTACACCGACGACCTGGCGGTGCCGGTGAGCGAGTGGGAGCCGACGACCCTGCAGGTGAACCACCCGCTGCGCGTGGGCGGGGACCGCGTGTACCTGCAGGGCCACGGCTTCGCGCCGCAGGTCACCGTGACCTGGCCGAATGGTGAGACCCGCACCCAGATGGTGCAGTTTCGGCCCACGGACGTGAACTCGTTCCTGTCCTCCGGCGTGATGCGCTTCGACCCGCCCGCCGGCATGTACCCGGACCTGGCGGAGCGCCGCGAGCACCAGATCGCCGTCGAGGGCATCTTCGCGCCCACCGCGCGCTGGACCGGGCCGAACGGGGACATGCTGCAGTCCGCCTTCCCGTCCATGCAGGACCCGGCGATGGCGGTGGAGGTCTACGTGGGCGACGCGGGCTTGGACACCGGCCGTCCGCAGAACATCTTCGTGCTGGACCAGTCCCTCATCGCGGAAGGGCGCCTGCAGAAGGTGGACCGCGTCCACCTCGGGCCGGGGGAGGAAGTCACGCTGGATGCCGGCGGGGACGCGGTGACCGTGCGTTTCGACGGCGCCGCCGAGTACGCCAACTACCAAATCTCCCGCGACCCCTTCCAGGGGTGGGCGCTGGTTGCCACCGTGGTGATGCTGGCCACGCTGGCCATGTCGCTGACCATCAAGCGCCGCCGCGTGTGGGTGCGCCTTACCCCGGCGGGCGACGGCGCGACGCGCGTGGAAATCGCCGGCCTGGCGCGCACCGACCGCGCCGGGTGGGGCACCGAGTTCGAGGACATCGTGGAGGAAATCCTGGGCGGGCCGGTGGCGGCCGACCCTGCCGATGACCTTGGATGACCCCCGCCGGTGGGGTAGGTTAAGCCACATGCTGGTGGATTCTTCAATGGCGGCGTTGTCGGATCTCACGTTCCGCACCGCGTTCGTGGTCTACATCGTCGCGCTCGTCATGTCCTGCATCTATTACGGGCGCCTGGTCAGCGTGATCGACCTGCGCCGCGAGCGCGAGGCCGCGTCCGCCGCGCGCGCCCCGCAGAAGGTCGCGGTCGGTGCTGGCGGGGGCTCCGAGCTTGTCGACGATTATTCGGCGAGCGTCGACACGCGAGCCGTCGATACGCAAGCGCTCGACGCGGAGTACGCAAAGCGCGTGGACTCCGCGCGGAAGTGGGCGGGCATGACGCAGGGCCTGGTGTGGTTCGGCATCGCGCTGCACCTGGCCGCCTTTGTCACCCGCGGAATCGCGGCGGGGCGCTTCCCGCTGGGCAACCTGTACGAGTACATCCTGTTCATGACGGCCGTGATCATGGTCGCCGCCGCCGTGGTGATCCAGCGCAAGAACTGGCACTCCGTGTGGCCGTGGCTGCTGTTCCCCATGGTCATTGCCATGTTCCTGAACTCCACCGTGTTCCACCTGAAGGCCGCGCCCGTGGTGCCGGCGCTGCAGTCTTACTGGATGCCGGTGCACGTGTCCACGGTGTCCATCGGCGCGTCGATTGGCGTGGTGTCCGGCATCTTCGCGCTGCTGTACCTGCTGCGCATGTGGCAGCCGAAGGGGGAGGAGCACGGTGTCTTCGGCGTCCTGGCCAAGCCGTTGCCGAGCGCGAAGACGCTGGACCAGATCACGTACAAGACCGCGATTATCACTTTGCCGCTGTTCGGCATCGGCATCGTGTTCGGCGCGATCTGGGCCGAGGTTGCCTGGGGCCGGTTCTGGAACTGGGACGCCAAGGAAACCGTCTCCATGATCACGTGGGTGCTCTACGCCGCCTACCTCCACGCCCGCGCCACCGCCGGGTGGAAGAACTCCAAGGCGGCGTGGATTAACGTCTTCGCGCTCGCCATGACGGTGTTCAATATGACGTACGTTAACTTTGTCTCCGCTTCCCTCCACTCCTACGCTGGCCTGAACTAAGGAAACTCCCACATGAAGGTTCTCATCACCGGCGGCGCCGGCTACATCGGCTCCAACATCGCCTCCTGCTGCGCCGACAACGGCATCACCCCCGTGATCCTCGACGACTACTCCACCGGCCTACGCGTCTTCGCCGAGCGCTTCGACCACTACGAGGGCGACATCGCGGACACCGAGCTGCTCGCCCGCATCACCGAGGAGCACCCGGACATTGACGCGGTGATCCACTGCGCCGCCAAGATCGTGGTGCCGGAGTCCGTCTCCCACCCGCTGGCGTATTACGACAACAACGTGGGCAAGACCGTCACGCTCCTCCAAGCGCTCGAGGCCGCCGGCATCACCCGCTTCCTCCTGAGCTCCACCGCGTCGATGTATGAGCCGGGGCCGGACTACATGGTGGACGAGGGCAGCGCGGTCAACCCGCTGAGCCCCTACGCCGCGTCCAAGCGCATGGTGGAGCGCGTGCTCGAGGACGCCTGCGCCACCGGCCGCCTCACTGCGCTGAGCTTGCGCTACTTCAACCCCATCGGCGCGGACCCGCAGCTGCGCACGGGCCTGCAGAACCCCCACCCCACCCACGCGCTGGGCAAGATGATTGAGGCGCACACCACCGGCAAGCAGTTCACCGTCACGGGCGTGGACTGGCCCACCCGCGACGGCTCGGGTCTGCGCGACTACATCCACGTCTGGGACCTCGCGCGCGCACACGTCAAGGCACTTTCGCTTATCGACGGTTCCGAGACCGGCACCTACAACGTCATCAACCTGGGCACCGGCCAAGGCACCACCGTGTTCGAGCTGGCCGACGCGTTCGGCGAGGCCACCGGCACCCCGCTCGACGTGACTACCGCCCCGCCGCGCGACGGCGACGTGGTCGGCTGCGCGTCCCGCACCGACAAGGCCGCCCACCTCCTCGGCTGGACCGCCGAGCGTTCCATTGCAGACGGCGTGCGCGACTCCCTCGCGTGGGCGGAGAAGCTGGCAGGGGTGTTGGAGGAAGAGGAGAAGCTGCGAGCGTCGGAAAGCGAAAGCTAGTGCCGCCCCGCGCTAAGCAGGGGAAAGCGGCGAGCGAGGACCCGACGCTGATCGCGTTCGGGGAGCAGATCGCCGAGCGGCGGCGAGCCCAGGGGCGGCTGCAACAGGACGTGGCGGACGCGGCCGGGGTGTCGCGGTCGACGCTACACACCATCGAGCACGGCGGGGCGGGCGTGCGGTGGGAGAAAGTTGTGGCCGTGGCGGGGGCGCTGGGGCTCGAGCTGCGGTTCGTGGAGGGGTAGGGGCCGGGCTTAGGCGGGTTTAGGCCTCCGGCGCGGCTCCGGAACCGCCCTCACGGCGCCGGCGGCGCTCCTCCTCCTCGCGGCGCTTGCGCTCCGCCTCTTCCTTGGCGCGGCGCTCTTTGAAACGGTTTTTCTCGATGTTCCAGAGAAACTCCTCATCATCGTCCGGGCCCTTGATGGCCGGGCGCTGCTCCTGCTGGACGCTGCCGTAGCGCTCGTTCGACCCGGGGCCGAACGCGCGCCACATGAGGTAGACCGCGAGGATGACAAGAACGACGAGGAGGACTCTGCCCATGACTACCAACATTACTTGGTGCGCCGTTAAGGTTGGAAGACGTGACTGAGCAGACCGCACCGCGCCCAACCCCCGCCGGCCCGCCGGAGGTGGACCCCCGCGCGCGGCAGCGGGCCAGGCGCGCCGCCGCCGTATACGGCCTGTACCGGCTGCTGCTGTTTGTGGTGCTCACGGTGGTGATCCAGGGGCTCGCGCTGTTGATCGGTGCCCCGGTGCCACTGGTGATGTCCGCGCTCCTGGCGCTTTTGGTGGCGTTCCCACTGTCCATGCTGGTTTTCACCGATCAGCGCGTCGCCGCCACCGAGGCCCTGGCGACCTGGAAGCAGCAGCGCGCCGCGCGCAAGGACTGGATCCAGTCGGAGCTCGCCGAGCGCTAGCCGCCGCGCGGCTACCCGCCGAACAGGAACGCGATCACCAGCATCGCCGGCAGCGACAGGAATGTCGTGATGAACACCGTGTCCCGCGCCACCGTCTCGCCCGTGCGGTAGGTGGCGGTGTAGTTGTACACGTTCTGCGCGGTGGGCAGGGCGGCGAGGATGATCGCCGCGTACAGCTCCCCGCCGGTGAGCCCCAGCGCTGCGCCGCATGCCCACGCGATGGCCGGCATGCCCACCAGCTTCAGCGCCGACGCCGTGACGGTAGGCAGCGGGTCCTCCTGCAGCACCTTGTCGCCCTTCAGGGAGGCACCGAAGCTCATCAGGATCATGGGGATCGATGCCCCGCCGAGGATCTCCAGCGGCGCCATCACCGGCTCCGGCACCGTCCAGTTCGCGGCGGAGATGACAAATCCCACCGCCGCCGCGATGACCATCGGCGCGGTCAGCCCGGAGATGATCGCCTTGCGCGTGGAGCCCTTCTCGGCCCCGCCCCAGTTCAGGCCAGTGATGATGATCGGCGTCAGCACCGCCACCTGCAGCACCAGCGCCGGGACGACGTATGTCGGGTCGCCGATGACGTAGATCGCGATCGGCAGCCCGATGTTCACCGAGTTGTAGTAGCTCGAGCTCGCCGCGCCCGCCATGGTCTCGGGGATGCTGCGGCGGAAAAACACCGTGCTGAGCACCCAGTACGCGGCCATCGTGGCCACGGACGCGATGGCGATCACCAGCACGACGGGGGAGTAGAAGGCGGCGGTGTCGGACGTGGCCACGCGGTGGAAGATCAGCGACGGCGTGGCCACGTAAAACGCGATCTGGTTGAGCATCAGCCGGTTGCTTTGCTTGATCACGCCCCGCTGCGCGAGCAGGTACCCCGCCCCGATCACCACAAAGATGATCGAGAACCCGGTGAGCACATCCAGCACGTTTCCCCACCCTCTTTCGCGACTCTGACCCGCATGATCCTAGCCCCCGCTGGCGGTTCCCTCGATTTGCGCACCATAGTGAACGCGCAGGGGGTTCCGGCGCCGGCCGGCCGCGGTTAGCGTCGGGGGCATGAATCTGATGTCGTTCCTCGAGGCCACTGCCGGCGATCCGCTGAGCACACTGGCCGGGTTCGACATGGACACCGCCGTCGCGCTCGGCATCGAGCCCACCAGGGCACGCTTGCTTGACGACGTCCACTCCGCCTACCTCGCCCCCTCCAACGCCCACAAGCAGCAGGCGAGGGCCGTCGGATTGGTGCAGCAGGCCGGGTTGTCGTTGCATCACCTGATGTACTTAGAGAATCACCTGAAGCGTGTGCCTGCCCGTGAGCGGGGCGCGAAGCGTCTCGTTGCGCTCACTGAAGCCGCAGCTAAGCCACCCAAGAACTACAACGCGTTCACCCGCACCGTGAAGGCCGCGGTGCCGCTGGAGCAGAAGCCGCCGCAGGATACCGCGTCCTTCGGGCGTAACCGGATGGGTAAGACCCCGGTCAACATGTGGATGGACGAGCACGACGCTGCCGACCTGCAGCACGCCGCCCGCCACAACATCGATACGACGAAGCCCGCCGGCCCGCAGATGCTCCAGAACCTGTTGCGGATTTTCCGCGCCAACGTGGGAGCTACCGCCGGCGCCGGAGACCCGGCTCGCGCGGGCGACGCTCCCGGCGCATCCCACCCGGCCGGTTTCGATGCCGTGGCCGGCGCGAACGCCACCGCCAGCGCGGCCGGCACCATGCCGGTGCCGTTCTCGGTGCCCCGCCCGATCATCAACGTTCAGCTGCCGGACTGGGTGAGCATCTTGGAAGGCCGCGGCGACGAGGTGATCCTCGGCCTCACCGACGGCACCACCATGACGGGCGCCGAGTTCCTGCAGCGGTTCGTCGCCACAAAGGCCAACCACCTCGAGGCTGCCCTGTTCAAGCCCGGCGAGGGCGCGGTGAACCTCTACCGCATGGACCGTTTCGCCAACGCCAAGCAGCGCGACCTAGCCAGCATGGTCAACCCCGTGTGTCCCTGGCCGGACTGCACCAGCCCGGCGGTGCACAACCAGGCCCACCACGTCACGCCGTGGAAGCACGGCGGCCAGACCAACTTGAACAACCTGGTAATGGTGTGTCGCTATCACAACCACGTGAATGACGATGACGTCGGCAGGCGAAAACGCGGCCGCATCGAGATTAGGAACGGGGAGGGAGTCTGGGTGTCACCCCGCGGCTTCCCCGTGCCTAACCCCTACCACCCGTACGGCGCGATGCGCCCAACCTAAGCCTGCCGTCACGCCCTACCTCACCGTCAGGAACGGCAGCGTCGGCGGGACCGGCACCGTCGAGTACTGCACCGGCTGCCCCCACAGGTAGCCGCCCCACGCGAGCGCGATCGCGGTGATCACCGCCCAGATCAGCATCGCGCGCCCATTCATGCCCAGCACCGGGATCAGCGCCTTGCCGCTCGCGCCGCGACGCACCGTCAAGATGGAGGCCACGGTGAAGGGGAGGGCGGCGAATGCTGCGAGCGTCGGAAAGAAGCCCCAAGCTAGGACCAGGGAGACGGCGAAGGGCACCAGGGTAAGCACCGTGAACAGGGTGCGCGCTGCGCCGTCCCCGAGCTTTACAGCGAGCGTTTGCTTGCCGACGCCCGCATCAGTCTCAATATCCCGAATATTGTTGGCCAAGTTCACCGACGCCGAGATCGCGCCGATCGCGACCGCGCAGAGGGTGCCCTCCCAGCTCACCATGCCGGACTGCGTGAATTCGGTGCCCATGACGGCGACGAGGCCGAAGAAGATGAAGACCGCGACCTCGCCGAAGCCCGAGTAGCCGTAGGGGCGCGAGCCGCCGGTGTAGAACCACGCCGCGAGGATGCAGACTGCGCCGACGAGCACCAGCCACCACGAACTCATCGCCGCCAGGATGATGCCCAGGATCGCGGCCGCGGCGAAGGCGGCGAAGGCGGCGAGCTTCACGTCTTCCGGGCGCGCGAGGCCGGAGGCGGTGAGGCGGGTGGGGCCGGAGCGGTCGTCGTCGGTGCCGCGGATGCCGTCCGAGTAGTCGTTGGCGAAGTTCACGCCCACGATCAGTGCCCACGCCACGCCGAGCGCTAGCAGCGCTTTGCCCAGGTGCGGGGATCCCCAGAAGGCGGCGGCTCCCGTACCTGCGATGACGGGCGCGAACGCGTTTGGCCAGGTGTGCGGGCGCGCGGCCTGCCACCAGTCGGCGAGCGTCGCGGCGTTGCGGGGCGCGGTGGGTGCGGTGGGTGCGGTGGGCGCGGTGGGCGCGGTGGGCGCGGTGGGTGCGGTGGGTGCGGTGGAACCTGTCGAGTCAGCGGGGCCGGGCTGCGGTTGCGTCATGCCCACCATCATGCCCCCTTGCGGGTCTAGAGGGGGCGGATGAAGGGGCGGCGTTGCTTGTGGCGGTACCGGGCTGGCTGGTGGAGCGCGGCGTTGGCTGGCTTGTGGAGCCTGGCCGCAAAGGACTTGGCGTTGCGGGCGCTGGCGTAATGGGAGCTGACGTACTTTGGATTCGTGGTCTGAGTTTTCCTGTGGAGCGTCTCGGTCCTCACACCCCCTGATTATCGCGCAAATTACAAGGGTGTGAGTCCGCCTAGGGTGGCGACGCGATGAACATTCGGTGAATACCATTTGCTTCATGAGGCAAAACAAACTTGGTGTGGCGGCTGCGGCATTGAGCCTGGTGGTACCGGTGGTTGCGGTGGCGGGTCCGGTGCCGGTGGCCCACGCGTCGTCCCCCGGTTCTGCGGATCGGCTGAGCAGCGCGGCCGACGAGGCGCGCTACCGCCAGCAGCCGCTGTTCTACTTCGGCGGTTTCGCGATCTACCCGTGGGTGCTTGCGCGCTTGGTCGGCGGGGCCGCGTTGGTTGCCGCGGCGATCGGCGGGATCGTCGCCGCAGCCAAGGCCGGCGGGTCCGGGAGCAGCGCCTAAGCCCGCCGCGGGGCTAGAAGAGCTCGCGGGCGGCGGCGCGGTCCAGCTTGCCGGGGCCGAGCAGGGGCAGGGCGGCGACGCGCTTGAGCTCTTTCGGCACCTGCCAGCGGGCGAGCTCGCCGGCGTCAACCAAATCGTCCAGCGCGTCCAGCACGTCCGGCACCGCCGCCGACCCCTCGTACGCGGCGCAGATGCGCTCGCCGAGGCGAGTATCAGGGACCCCGACGACGCAGGCGTCTGAAACGCCGTCGATAAGCAACAGCACACGCTCGAGCACCTCGGGGTGGAGCTTCAAGCCCCCGGAATCGATGACGTGGTCGATGCGGCCGGAGATGTGCAAATGACCGTCGATAAGCATGCCTGCGTCGGAGGTGCGGAACCAGCCTCCAGCGAGGTCGGGGGACTCGAGTCTGCGGTAGCCGCGCGCGACCATGGGCCCGCCGAGGTGGATGCGGCCGTCGCGGATGCGGACTTGGGCGCCGGGGATGGGGACGCCGTCGTAGACGCAGCCGCCGGAGGTTTCGGAGGCGCCGTAGGTGGTCACGGGGTTGATACGCAGGCGGCGGGCCGCGTCAAGGAGCTGCGGGTTTGCGGCGGCTCCGCCGATGAGGACGGCGGTGAAGCGTCGTAAAGCATCGATGCCCTGGAGGGTGGACATGGCCTTGTCCAGCTGCATCGGGGTGAGCGCGGTGTAGCAGCGCTCGCCGGTGCGGGCCAGCTCGGCGGCGCGCGCGGCGAACTCCGCGACGTTGAAGCCGTGCGAAAGGTCGAGCGCGGCCGGCTGCACCCCCGCGACCATCGAGCGCACCAGCACCTGGATCCCGGCGATGTAGGCGGCGGGCATCGCGAGCAGCCACTGCCCCTCGCCGCCGAGCGCCTGGTGCGTCGCATCCGCGCTGGCAACAAGGTTCGCCGTGCTCAGCAGCGCTCCCTTCGGGGTCCCGGTTGAGCCCGAAGTACTGACGACGATCGCAGCATCCGCCTCCACCGCCTCCCCCGGCGCGAGGGTGTTGCGCAGCAGGTTGACGCGCACGGGGTCGTTCGCGGGGACGGGGAGGATGGTGCGCCGTCCGGTCAGCGCCTCCTCGAGCACGGGCATGAGCGCCAGTGGGTCTGCCGGGTCGACATAGGCGAGCTCGAGGAGGTTAGTCACGGGGTTTGAGCGTAGCCGGTGCGGGGTGAGGAACATCTTTATAAATCGGCGATTTATAAAGATGTATAAAGGTGGTATGCAGCGCAGTCCCTACACCCCGGGCCAAATAGCGGGGGAAATTTACGGCAGGGACCGGGTACTTGAGGGCATCCGGCGAGATCTCTCCTTCGTCATAGTGGAGCCCCATTTCGTGGGGAGGATCAGCGTGTTCACTGGTCCTCGCGGTGTTGGAAAGACCAGTTTGCTGCGGGCCGCACAGGCTTTCGCGCACGACAAGGACTTTGAGACGGTATTTGTCACCGCAGGTGATGCTCCCCTCATAGAGTCGTTAGTCTCCGAGCTGGAGCGAATCTCCGGGAGCTGGCGAGGTGCTCTTGCAGACACCCTCCATGCGCTGCTCTCCTCGGTAAGCGTTGAGTTAGGGCCCGTCACGTTTGCAGGAGAGTTGGGTAAATCTCGCGTGGTAAGCGGTGGAGCTGCGCAACTCCAGCAGCTACTCGTGGCAGCTGGCAAGGCCGCTGCGGAACGATCATCAGGTTTGGTGGTCTTCATCGATGAAATCCAAAGCTCAGATGCGGATGGGCTGCGCGCAATGGCGTATGCCTGGCAGCATATGCAGGCAGAGAATCCCGAGCTTCCAATGGCGTTGTATGCCGCGGGACTTAGCCATTCGCAAGACGTAATCACAGACGCGGTGAGTTTCGCGGAACGCTTTTACTACGAGTATCTGCAAGGACTGGATGAGCAGGATTCGACTAGTGCTCTCGTGGCTCCTGCCAAGGCCAAGGGTGTCAGCTGGTCTGCGGCGGCGCTGGAGCAGGCACTATCGCTGGCTCAGGGGTATCCCTACTTTCTTCAGGTGATTGGAGACTGCGCCTGGGAGGCAGCGGGGTATCCCGGTGCGGGTTCGACTATCGATGTTGCCCAAGTACAGGGTGCACTCCAGCGCTTCGAGCAAATGCGGAGTACCTTTTTCCGCGCTCGTTGGCAGAAAGCAACCGAAGCAGAAGCGCGGCTTTTAACGGCTATGGCTTCGTTGGGGGAGGGACCTGTTAAGCGCGGTCTTGTCGCCGAGGCGATGGGGAAAGGCAGTACCGATATCAGCATGGCCCGAAGGGCTTTGCTGGATAAGGGGTTAATAGATGCCACGAGTCACGGCTTCTTGGCCTTCACTGCTCCCGGATTCGCGGAGTTCATCCGAAACGAAACGGGGTCCGAGTAACTTTTTATAATTCGGCGATTTATAAAGATGTATAAAGGGATCCTGCGCCCTGGTAGGAACCCCACGCTAGTAGTAATAGGGGAACTGCTCCCAGTTCGGCGGGCGTTTCTCCAGGAAGGAGTCGCGGCCTTCGACGGCCTCGTCGGTCATGTACGCCAGGCGGGTCGCCTCGCCGGCGAAGACCTGCTGGCCCATGAGCCCGTCGTCGGTGAGGTTGAACGCGAACTTGAGCATGCGCTGGGCGGTGGGGGACTTGGTGTTGATTTCCCGCGCGGCCCGGATCGCCTCCGCCTCCAGCTCGCCGTGGTCGGCGACGATGTTCACCGCACCCATGCGCTGCATCTCCTCGGCGCCGTACGTCCGGCCGAGGAAGAAGATCTCGCGCGCGAATTTCTGCCCCACCATCTTGGCCAGGTAGGCGGAGCCGTAGCCGGCGTCGAAGGACCCGACGTCCGCGTCGGTCTGCTTGAACCGCGCCTCCTGCCGCGAGGCGATAGTGAGGTCACACACCACGTGCAACGAGTGCCCGCCGCCGGCCGCCCACCCGTTCACCACCGCGATCACTACCTTCGGCATGGTGCGAATCAGCCGCTGCACCTCCAAAATATGCAGCCGGCCGCCCTCGGCCTTCACGCGCGCCTCATCCACACCCTCCGCGGTCGCGGCCGCGTCGTCGCTGTCGTGCGTCGTCGCGTACTGGTACCCGGAGCGCCCGCGTATCCGCTGGTCGCCGCCCGAGCAGAACGCCCAGCCCCCGTCCTTCGCGCTCGGCCCGTTGCCGGTTAAGAGCACGGTGCCTATCGACGGATCCCTTCGAGCGTCGTCAAGCGCTGCGTACAGCTCATCCACCGTGTGGGGCCGGAATGCGTTGCGCACCTCGGGCCGGTTGAACGCGATGCGCACGATGCCGTCCGCGCGCGTGGTGCCCACGTGGCGGTGGTAGGTGATGTCGGTGAAATCGAACCCCTCGACGGCGCGCCACTGGCTGGCGTCGAAAGGCTGCTCGGTGGAGTAGCTCATGGCCCCGATGCTACGTGGCCAAAACCAGCGCGATCGCCCCCACACCCAGCGCCAGCACCGCGCGATGCTACGTGGCCAAAACCAGCGCGATCGCCCCCACACCCAGCGCCAGCACCGCGCACGACAGCACCACCACCCGCCACAGTGCCGGCGCTACCCGCTCGTCCCGGATGCCGCGCACCTCGCGCAGGTAGTCGGCGCGGTTGGACAGCACCACGAACGCGCTGCACGCCACCAGCCCCGCGATCAGCGCCAGCACGCCCGCGCCGTACACGTCCCCCCAACGCAGCAGGATCGAAGACACCACCAGCATCGAGATCGCCGTGCGCGACCAGGACATGGAGGTGCGCTCCGGCTGCAGCCCAGGATCCGCGTGCACGGCCTACACCAGGATCATCACGGCGGTCACGGCCAGCGCCACCGCCACGATCAGGGACAGCACGGGCACGATCGCGGGCACCGGCAGCGGGCGGCCGTGGCGCATCGCGCGCTCCACGTGCACCCACCGCACGGCCGCGCCGCCCGCGATGCACAGCCCGCCCAGGATCACCAGCACCGCCACCGCTTTCTGGTGCTGCGGGTGCACGCCGTGGATATCAAACGCCCCGAGCGCGATCCCGCCGGCCAGAAACGCCAGCGCCGTGCGCGTCCACGCCAGGTACGTGCGCTCGTTGGCCAGGGTGAAGCGCGGGTCCGGCTCTTCGCCGTCGGGGAAGACGCGCCGGGCGAACCAGGACCTGTCGTCGCGCTGGGTGCTCATGTCAGCCAACGCTACGCTGGCCGGCATGGAGCTGCCCACCGTCGACGACATCCTCGCCCGCGCCCACGTGGTCGCCCTCCCGATGGCGGTGCGCTTCCGCGGCGTGACCACGCGCGAAGCACTGCTCATCGACGGCCCCGCCGGCTGGGGCGAATTCTCCCCCTTCCTGGAGTACGCGCCCGCGGAGGCCGCCGCCTGGCTCGCCTCCGGCATCGAGGCCGCCTACCTCGGGCTCCCCGCCGCGGAAGGCTCGGTGGAGGTCAACGGCACCGTCCCCGCCGTGCCCCCCGCCGAGGTCGAGGCCGTGCTCGCGCGCTTCCCTGGCGTCCGCACGTTCAAAATCAAGGTCGCCGAAAAAGGGCACTCGCTTGACGACGATCGCTTGCGCATCAACCGCGTCCGCCAACTCCGCCCTGATGCCGCCCTCCGCGTGGACGCCAACCGCGGGTGGACCGTCGAGGAGGCCGTCGCCGCCGAACGTGCGCTGACCGAGACTGGCCCGCTCGAGTACATCGAGCAGCCTTGCGCCACCGTCGAGGAGCTCGCCGAGGTGTCACCACGGGTGGTGGAGTTGGGGGCGGCTCAGGTTGGCGTCGTCAAGCAAGCGCCCCTTGGTGGGGTACGTACCCTGCTGGGGATCGGGCGCGAGCTGGGGCTGGAGCTGACGGTGGCCAGCGCCCTGGATACCGCGGTGGGGATTGACGCGGGGCTGGTCGCGGCGAAGCTTGCCGGGTCGCGCGCGGCGGGGCTGGCCACGCAGCGGCTGTTTGTGGAGGACGTCGCGCCGGAGCGCCCGCTTATCGACGGCTGCTTACCCATCACCCGTACCATCCCCGACCCGGAACGGCTGCACGGCCTGAAGGCTCCGGGGGAGCGGCGGGACTGGTGGTTCGAGCGCGTCCGGGCGTGCTACCCCCTGATTCGGGGGAAGGTGGATATTAACCCGCGCACAAATCTGTGATTTTGCTATGTGCGGTTAGAGAACGGGGTTAAGGTTTGATCCGCAAAACCTGTACGACGTAAGGGGACTGACGTGTCTACTCCCGTGACCCACCAGTCGTCCGCCCTCTCGGACGGCGACCTGGCTAAGAGCCCGGAACCGGGCGAGTGGCGCCGCCAACTCATCGGCCTCATCCTTGGCGTGGCGCTGGCCATTCTTGTGTACTACATCTTCCCGACGGGCGCGGGCGACACCGTCGCAAACTCCCCGGGCGCCAAGGAGGGCGTGGAGTACACGTCCCAGGCCATGCGCATCGTCGCCGCCGCGACCGTGCTCATGGGCGTGTGGTGGATGACGGAGGCGATTCCGCTCGCCGCCACCGCCCTGCTGCCGATCGCGATCTTCCCCGTCATGGGCGTGGCGCCGTTCAAGGAGGTCGCGTCCCCGTACGCCGCCTCCACCATCTTCCTGTTCATGGGCGGCTTCCTGATCGCCCTCGGTCTGCAGCGCTGGAACCTGCACCGCCGCCTGGCGCTGGTTGTGGTGAAGATCGTGGGCACCAGCCCGAAGCGCATCATCCTGGGCTTCATGCTGGCCACCGGCTTCATGTCCATGTGGGTGTCCAACACCGCGACCGCCGTGGTGATGCTGCCGATCGGCATGTCCGTGCTCATGCTCACCGCCGAGTCCGTGGGCGGCATGGAGAACCAGAAGCGCTTCGCCACCGCGCTGATGCTGGCGATTGCGTACTCCGCCTCCATCGGCTCCCTGGGCACCCTGATCGGTACCCCGCCGAACGCGCTGATGGCCGGCTACATGAAGGAAGCGCACGACATCACCATCGGCTTCGGCCAGTGGATGCTGGTCGGCTTGCCGGTGGCCATCATCTTCACCTTCATCGCGTGGTGGCTGCTGATCACCATCTTCAAGCCTGAGGTGGACCAGATCCCGGGCGGCAAGGAGCTCATCGACAACGAGATCAAGAAGCTCGGCCCCTGGACCTTCCCGCAGGTCATGGTCGGCATCATCTTCCTGCTGGCCGCGCTGTCCTGGATCATCATTCCGCTGCTGCGCACCAACCTCGGCTTGAAGTTCCCGTACGACGACGCCATCGTGGGCATCATCGCCGGCCTTTTGATGTTCATCATTCCGGCGTCCAAGGACGGCAAGCGCCTCCTGGACTGGGAGAGCGCGAACGAGATGCCGTGGGACGTCCTGCTCCTCTTCGGCGGCGGCCTGTCCCTGTCCGCCATGTTCACCTCCACCGGCCTGTCCCTGTGGATCGGTGAGGCTGCAAAGGGCCTGTCCGTCCTGCCGATGTTCCTCCTGATCTTCGCCGTCGCCGTGCTGATCATCTTCCTCACCGAGCTGACCTCCAACACCGCAACCGCCGCGACGTTCCTCCCGATCATGGGTGGTGTGGCCGTGGGTATCGGCCTGACCGCCTCCACCGAGATGAACGTGATGCTGCTCTGCATCCCGGTCGCGCTCGCCGCAACGTGCGCGTTCATGCTGCCGGTGGCCACCCCGCCGAACGCGATCGCGTACTCCTCCGGCTACGTCAAGATGAACGAGATGATCAAGGCCGGCATCTGGCTGAACATCATCGGCAGCGTCCTGATCTCCCTGGCGACGTACTTCATCGCCGTCCCGGTCTTCGGCCTCGTGCTGTAGCACTGCTACCTACCCCGCTTGGCGCGTTACGCTATCCGCATGGATAACGAGACGCGCCAGTTCGGTTCTCAGGACCGGCCGCGCCCCAAGCAGGTCTTCCCGGAGCAGCAGTACGAGCAGCAGCCCGCGCAGCCGCAGTACCAGCAGCCGCAGTACCAGGCACCGCAGTACGAGGAGCCCTACTACGCGCCCTACACCCCGCCCGCGCAGGAGCCGGAGGAGCGGGACAACGTCCCCGCGATTGTGTTCGGCGTGCTGTTCGCCATCGCGGCGGTCGCGGCGATCGTGCTCTACTTCCTCTGGCGCGGCGCCGCCGCGGAGGCGAACAAACCCCCGGTGACCGTCACGCAGACGCAAACCCAGATTGTCACCACCACGGAGACCACCACCAAGCGCCCGCCGCTCTTCGGCCGCGACGGCACCGCCCCCAACTCCACCAGCGCCCCCGGCCGCGAGCCCGCCCCGCAGGACCCGCCGCAGATGCCGTCTTTCGAGCTGCCGCAGGAGGTGCGCGACGCGCTGGAGGACCTGCGCAACGAAGCCGAGTCCATTTTCCAGACCCAGTAGGGTAGGGCGAATGGATTCGATCGCACTGGCCGCCCGCGTCGCGGAGGTCCTCGCCCGCAACGTCACCGACGTCGTGCTCAGCCCGGGTTCGCGCAACTCGCCGCTCGCGTACGCACTCCTCGCGCACGAGGACTTGGCGGTGCACGTGCGTATCGACGAACGCTCCGCCGCCTTCACCGCCCTCGGCCTCGCCCGGGTGCAAAAACGCCACGTCGCGGTGGTGATGACGTCGGGGACCGCGGTGGCGAACGCCTACCCGGCGGTGATTGAGGCGCACATGTCCCACACCCCGCTTGCGGTGGTCAGCGCGGACCGCCCGGAGCGTCTGGTGGGCACCGGCGCGAGCCAGACCATCTGGCAGCAGGGCATCTTCGGCCGCTACGCCGCAACGCAGCAGGTGGCGGACCTCGAAGCGGCCGACGCGATCAGCTTCGCCGCGGACCAGGTGCACATCAACGTCGCGCTGGATACGCCGCTGGTGCCGGAGGGGTTGCTGGGAAGCGTCGGCAAGCACAGGCGCGTGGGCCCCGGCCGGCTGGACTCTGCGCCGGCGTGGGTGGACCACGGCGAGGTGGAGGTGGACCTGAGCCAGGATACGCTGGTCATCGCCGGGGACGAGGCCTGGGACGTCCCCGGGCTCGAGCACGTGCCGACGATCGCGGAACCCACCGCCCCGACCCCCTTCCACCAGGTGCACCCGCTGGCGGCGCGGTTCTTCGCGCAATCGTCGGTAAGCATTTCGCACGACGGCGGAGATTTCGCGGCGTCGACGAAGCCGGAGCAGGTGATTGTGGTGGGCCACCCGACGCTGCACCGCGACGTGATGGCGCTGCTCGCGGACCCGGAGATCGAGGTCATCGGCATCACCCGCACCGCCACCGTCACCGGCAAGCCGGACCGCGTGGGCTCGCGCGTGAAAGCCACCGGCCAGCCGACCGACACGTGGCTGAAAATCTGCGAGGCCGCCGGCGACGTCGGCGCCGAGACGGTGCGCACCGCGCTGGAGGACGACGCCTTCGGCCTCACCGGCCTGCACGTCGCCGCCGCGGTGTGCGACACCCTCGCCGTCGGCGACACGCTGGTGCTCGGCTCCTCGAACCCGGTGCGCGACGCCAGCCTGGTCGGCATGCCGTTCGACGGCGTGGACACCTACAGCCCGCGCGGTGCCGCCGGCATCGACGGCACCGTCTCCCAGGCCGTCGGCATCGCGCTGGCCACGCAGGCGTTGCGTGCCGACGAAATCCGCGCACCCCGCACCATCGCCCTCATGGGGGACCTCACCTTCCTCCACGACGCGAACGGCCTCATCATCGGCCCGGACGAGCCGCGGCCCGGCAACCTCACCATCGTGGTGGCCAACGACAACGGCGGCGGGATCTTCGAGGCACTCGAACCCGGAGCCGAGGCGCTGCGGGGGCAGTTTGAGCGGGTGTTTGGTACGCCGCATGGGGTGAGCGTCGAAAAGCTTGCAGAAGCCCATGGCGCGGCGTACCGCAGGGCGGAAACCCTGCCTGAGCTGACGCAAACCCTGGTGGAGCTCGAGGCGGAACCGGAGCCGATCACGGTGGTGGAGGTGCCCACCACGCGCGCGACGCGCCGGGCCTTGGCGGAGCGGCTGCGGAAGTAAAAATTCACGCGACATTCACCAACGGTTGAGGCGGAGTTTCCGCACGGCTGCAAGGGTGGGACGCATTATGCGTGTGGGAATTGTTGCTGAGTCCTTTCTGCCCAACATCAACGGCGTGACCAACTCCGTGCTTCGCGTGCTGGAGCACCTGAAGCGTGAGGGGCACGACGCGATTGTGATCGCGCCGGGCGCGCGCGAGTTCCAGGAGGAAGTGGCGGATTACCTCGGCTTTCCCATCGTGCGCGTGCCCACGGTGCGCATCCCGCTGGTGGATTCCCTGCCCGTCGGTGTCCCCACCACTACCGTGACGGCGGCCCTGGCTGAGTTCCGCCCGGACGTGATTCACCTGGCCAGCCCGTTTGTGCTCGGCGGCGCGGGTGCGTTCTCCGCCCGCCAGCTGGACGTGCCGGCGGTGGGCCTGTACCAGACGGACGTCGCCGGTTTTGCCACCAAGTACCACGCGGCGATGGTGGCGTCGATCGCGTGGGATTGGACCCGCACCATCCACAACATGTGCGAGATCACGCTCGCGCCGTCCTCGGAGGCGATCCGCGAGCTGGAGAGCCACGGCATCAAGAACGTCCGCCACTGGGGCCGCGGCGTGGACGCGGAGCTGTTCCACCCCACCCGCCGCTCCGACATGCTGCGCCGCCAGTGGGACCCGTCGGGGGAGAAGAAGATTGTGGGCTTTGTGGGGCGCCTCGCCGCGGAGAAGAGCGTCCAGCGCCTTGCCCCGCTTCACGACGATCCTTCGATCCAACTTGTCGTCGTCGGCGATGGCCCGGAGCGCCAGCCGCTCGAGGCGGCGCTGCCGGGTGCGGTGTTCACCGGCGCGCTGTCCGGCGAGCAGCTGGCGCGTGCGTACGCGTCGCTGGACCTGTTCGTGCACACCGGCGAGTTCGAGACGTTCTGTCAGGCCATCCAGGAGGCGCAGGCCTCCGGCGTGCCCACGATCGGGCCCCGCGCCGGCGGCCCGATCGACCTGATCAACCACGGCGTGAACGGCCTGCTGCTGGAGGTGGACACCTTCGAGGAGGAGCTGCCGGACGCGGCGGCGTGGATCTTGGACGATGCCCGCCTGGAGGACATGAAACTCATTGCCCGCGAGTCCGTGTCCGACAAGACCTGGGACGCGCTGTGTACGCAGCTGGTGGGCTACTACGACGAGGTGATCCGCGACTACAACCGCAACGTGGTCAACCTCTTCGGCCGCGACGTCGCTCTGCCCGGCTGGGCCCGCGTGCCGCGCCTCCGCGGCGCTTGAAGAGCGCACCGCCGTTAGGGTGCAGCACATCACATAGGATTGCCTTCCTTTTGGCGCACTTCTTACCGTAGGCTTGCTTGTATTAAGTAACCCTAACTTCAAGGAGTGCTGGATGGCCGCCGCGACGGAGCGCACGCTTTTCGACGTTCCCATCGGCGACCACGCCGTCATCACCGCCGCCATGGTGGACGCGAAGCTGGACCGTCGCCTGCGTGAGTTGGGCCTGCGCAGCGGAGCCGAAGTCACGGTCATGCAGAAGACCGCCGGCGGCGGGCGCGTGGTCAAGGTGCGCGACACCCACTACGCGCTGGACAAGTACGCGCTCAAGCACATCCTTGTGGACGTGAAGGAGCCCGCGCGATGAGCACCCCCATCACCCCCGGAACCGGCCAGCTCTCCGCCGAGGCGGCGGACGCGGTTGAGCAGCTCGCGGTAATCGCACCTGCGGGCGCATGTTCCCACTGCGGCCCGGCGGCGGATGAGGTTGCCGTCGGCTCTCCGACGATTGCGCTGGTGGGTGCGCCGAACGCCGGCAAGTCCACCCTGTTCAACGCATTGACGGGGGCGCGCGCCACGATGGGCAACTACCCCGGCACCACCGTCGAGGTGTCCCGCGGCGTGTGGCGGGCAGCGCCGGTTGGGGCAGTGCCGGCTGGGGCAGCGCCGCGCAGCTTCAACGTCATCGACTTCCCGGGCGCGTACTCGCTGGACCCGGTGAGCCCGGACGAGGCGCTGACCCGCGACCTGCTGCTGGACAACCCCGCCCGCCTGGGCAAGGACCGCCCCGACCTGGTGATGGTGGCGGTGGATACCTCCAACATTTCCCGCGGGCTCTATCTCGCCGCGCAGGTTGCGGAGCACCCGTACCGCATGGTTATCGTGCTGACCAAGGGGGACGTGGCCCGGCGCCAGGGCCTAGAGGTGGACGCGGATGTCCTGGCCGCGAAGCTTGGCATTCCGGTGGTGGAGATTGATCCGCGCCGCCGCGACGTCGCCACGCTTGCCGAGACCGTGCACGCGGAGCTGCGCACCCCGGTGCGCACCGTCAGGCCGATGGACCTCTCCGAGTTCGCGCACCTCGAGGGCAACGACCTCGAGTTCGCCGCCGCCGACGCCCGCTTCGAGTGGATCGACGAGGCCGTTGCCGCCGCCACGCTTCGCGACGAACACCAGGCATCCACCACCGAGAAAATCGACCGCTTCGTGCTCCACCCGGTGCTGGGGCCGATCATCTTCCTCGCGGCGATGTTCTTGGTGTTCCAAATCACCACCACGGTGGCCGCGCCGCTGCAGGGCTGGCTGGAGAGCTTTTTCACTGGCCCGCTGTCTGCCTGGGCGACGGCTGGACTGGCGGCGGTCGGTCTGGATTACCCGTTCGTGCACGGACTGGTTGTCGATGGACTGATCAACGGCGTCGGCATGGTGCTCACCTTCGTGCCGCTCATGGCGCTGATGTTCCTGTGCTTGGCGGTGCTGGAGGATTCCGGCTACATGGCCCGCGCCGCCGTGGTGGCGGACCGGCTGATGCGCGCCATCGGCCTGCCGGGCAAGGCGTTCATCCCGCTGATTGTGGGCTTCGGCTGCAACGTGCCGGCGATCTCCGCCACGCGGGTGCTCAGCTCCCCGGCGCAGCGCCGCATGACGGCGCTGCTCGTGCCGTTCACCTCCTGTTCCGCGCGCCTGACGGTGTACGTGATGCTGGCGCACACGTTCTTCCCGGATCACGCCGGCTTGGTTGTGTTCGTGATGTACCTGGTCTCCATCGGTCTCGTGGTGCTCTCCGGCCTGCTGCTGAAGAACCTGGTGTGGCGCACGATGGGTGCGGACCCGCTGGTCATCGACCTGCCTGTGTACCAGTGGCCCACCGCGCGACTCGCGGCCTCGGTGACGTGGACGCGCCTGAAGGGTTTCCTGCAGACGGCGGGCGGCATCATCGTCGCCGCCGTTGTTGCCATCTGGTTCCTGCTGTCCACCCCCGCCGTCGCGGGCCACAGCTGGGGCGACGAGGAACTCGCCCCGCAGGACTCGGTCTACGGCGTGGTCTCCGACACCATCGCCCCCGTCTTCGAACCCGCCGGCTTCGGCTCCTGGTCCCTCACCGGCCCGCTGATCACCGGCTTCTTGGCCAAGGAAGCCCTGATCTCAACCTGGGCGCAGACCTACGCCGTCGAGGACCCGCTAGAAGACACCCCGGAGGCCCAGGGCTCCTCCGACCTGGCAACCGCGGTGCGCGCGGACTTCGACCAGGCCTCCGGCGGCCACGGCATCGCCGCGGTGTGGGCGTACATGATCTTCTTGATGGCGTACACTCCGTGCGTCGCAACGCTTGCTGCCCAGCGCAGGGAGATCGGCTGGAAGTGGACCATGATCGGCCTCGTGGGGCAGCTCGCGCTGGCGTGGGCCCTGGCAGTCGGCGCGTTCCAGCTGCTGAAGGTGTTCTTCTAATGCGGCCGATGGAAGCCGTCACCACCGCGATCCGCGACGGCGCACGCAGCCGCGCGGAGATCCGCGACACCACGGGCCTCAGCGGCTCCACCGTGGACGCCATCATTCACCACCTTGAGCGCACGGGCCGCCTCACACTGGAGGAGCTCGGCTCCGCCTGCGCCGGCGGCAGCTGCGACTCCTGCATCGCCGCGAAAGCCAGCGGCGCCACTTGCGCGAGCCGCGGCACCCGTCCCGCCGGCCCCGTCGCTCTGGTGCTAACCAAGCGCGCAGGGCTGTAAGCACCACAGCCCCCGCTAGACTTGCCAACCATGGCCAAGGCAGACCTAGAGAAGAAGCCCTTCGACGTTGCGGGGATGTTCGACGACGTGGGGGCGAAGTACGACATCACCAACACCGTCCTGTCCTTCGGCCTGGATAAGACGTGGCGCCGCCGCACCCGGAAGCACCTGGACCTGAAACCGGGCGAGCGCGTGCTGGACCTCGCTGCCGGCACCGCAGTGTCCACCGTGGAGCTGGCGAAGTCCGGCGCGTGGGTGGTGGCGTGCGACTTCTCGCAGGGCATGCTGGCCGCCGGCGCGCACCGCGACGTGCCCAAGGTGGCCGGCGACGCAATGCACCTGCCGTTCGCGGATGAGACCTTCGACGCCGTCACCATCTCCTACGGCCTGCGCAACATCCACGACTTCGAAGCCGGCCTGCGCGAGATGGCCCGAGTGACCAAGCCCGGCGGGCGCCTGGCGGTCAACGAATTTTCCACCCCCGTCATCCCGGGGTTCCGCAAGCTGTACAAGGAATACCTGCCCATCGCGCTGCCGCGCGTGGCCAAGGTGTTTTCCTCCAACCCGGAGGCCTACGAGTACCTGGCGGAATCAATCCGCGCGTGGCCGGACCAGGAGCAGCTGGCAAACGCGATCAACCGCAACGGCTGGGAAGATGCCGGCTGGCTCGACCTCACGGGTGGGGTTGTGGCGATTCATGGCGCGGTAAAGCCGTCGTAAAGCCCACCGTCGTAAAGCACCCTAGCCCCAGAGCGGGGCGGAACGCGGCGCGAGCCTGCCTGCCGCACGCCAAGCGCGGGCGATGAGGTCGCGGTCTCCTTCCGTGATCAGATTGCCCATCAGGCGCGCGGCGGCGGGCATGAGGTAGCGCCCGCCCACCCCGCGCATGGCCACGGGCCCAGCCGCGGGGAGGAACTGCGGGTAGGTGAGCAGGCGCGCGGCGGTGCGGGCCAGGGCGAACGCGTCGCCGTATGCCTCGCGCAGCGCGAGCGGCCAGGTCAGCGTCAGGTCCTTGCCCTCCGCGAGCAGCTCCACGGCCATCAGCGCGGTCTCCATGCCGTAGTCGATGCCCTCGCCGTTGAGCGGGTTCACGCACGCGGCGGCGTCCCCGATCAGCGCCCAGTTCGGCCCCCCAACGCCGGACACCGCGCCGCCCATCGGCAGCAGCGCGGACATCACCGAGCGCTCGGGCCCCAGCTGCCAGTTAGCGCGCTGCTGCTCCGCGTAGGTGGCCAGCAGCTTCTTGGTGTTCACTTTCGCCGGCCGGGCGTCGGTGGACAGCGCGCCGCAGCCCAGGTTCACTGTGCCGTCGCCGAGCGGGAAGATCCAGCCGTACCCGGGCTGCACCTCGCCCGCGCCGTCGCGCAGCTCCACGTGCGAGTGCATCCACGGCTCCTCCGCGAAGGGCGACTCGCAGTAACTGCGCGCGGCGATCCCGTACACCTCGCCGCGGTGCCACTCGCGGCCCAGGAGCTTCCCGAAGGGGGAGCGCACCCCGTCCGCCACGATCACCCACCGCGCCCGCACAGGCCCCTTTTGCGTATCGACGGCAGAAATCAACCCCCCGCTGAAATCCACACCCGTCGCCGCGCAGTTCTGCCAGACTTCGGCGCCGGCGCGGCGGGCTTCGTCGACAAGCGCGGCATCGAACGTAGCGCGGGGGCTGGCGGAACCCTCCGTGCCGTAGCACCCGTCGGGCCACGCGGCGGTGACGTCGCCCCCGAACCCGTGCAGCTTCAGGCCGTGGTTGCGGTAGGCGGGCAGGATGTGGGTCAGACCCAATCGGTGCAGCGTGTGCACGGCGCGTGGTGTGAGGCCGTCGCCGCAGGTCTTGTCGCGGTTGGGGGACTGGGCGTCGATAAGCAGGGTGCTCAAGCCCGCGCGCTGCGCCGCGATGGCGGCGGTTGAGCCGGACGGGCCTGCGCCCACAACGATGCAATCGAACGCCTGTGAATTCACGGGCCTCATTGTGCCAGAGCCCACCCGTTAGCCCTGCTGCTGTGTGTGGCGTGGGCGTTCGACTAAGTTTGAACTGTCTGCCCTTACTTCAAGCCTCGACTGCAAGGACGTCTGACGATGACAAACGGCCCCAAACCGTCACCGCGCAACGGGTTCACCCTCGACCTTGGTGATGCAGGGTTGACGCAGCGCGTCACCGACGGGATGGCTGCGGTGGAGACGCTGTTGCGCGAGCGGCTGAACTACGGCGAGGATTTCATCACCGAGAAGGTGAACCATCTGGCTTTTGCCGGCGGGAAGCGCTTCCGCCCGGTGATGGCGCTGCTGTGCAGCGAGTTCGGCCCGAACCCGGGGGCGGAGAACGTGATCAAGGGCGCCGTGCTCACGGAGATGGTGCACCTAGCCACGCTCTATCACGACGATGTGATGGATGAGGCGGACCGCCGCCGCGGCGTGGCCTCCGCGAACGCGCGCTGGAACAACTCGGTGGCCATCCTGGCCGGCGACATCCTCCTGGCGCACACCTCCCGCCTCATGTCCGAGATTGACACGGGGACGGTGGCGTACTTCGCCGACACGTTCCAGACGCTAGTCACCGGCCAGATGCGCGAGACTGAGGGCGCGCGCGGGGCTGACGAGGTGCAGCACTACCTCAAGGTGGTGGAGGAAAAGACGGGCGTGCTTATCGCCGGTGCCTCCTACCTTGGGGCGAAGCTCTCCGGAGCGGACGCGGCGACGGTAGCCAGCTGCGAACGCATGGGCGCCGCGGTGGGCGTGGTCTTCCAGATTGTGGACGACATCATCGACATCTTCTCCGACCCCGCAGAGTCCGGCAAGACCCCGGGCACGGACCTGCGCGAGGGCGTGTTCACCCTCCCGGTGCTCTACGCGCTTGAGGAGGATTCGCCGGCCGGCGAGGAGCTTCGCCGCATGCTCACCGGCCCGCTGACCGAAGACGCGGACGTGGAGCGCGCCCTTGCCCTCCTGCGCGAGTCCAACGGGCGCGAGCGGGCGCTGGAGACCGTGCGCGAGTACCTCGCCGCCGCTGAGCGGGAGCTTGATTTGCTTGAGGACGGTCCCGCGAACCACGCCCTGCGTTCCCTCGTCGAGCTCACCGTCAGCCGCGTGGGCTAGTTTCCAAACACCGCGTTTCACCTGCCGGTTTGCGCTGGCATGTGGGCGGTGTTGTAGAGTAATCCACGCACTTTAAAGGTGCTCGCCAGGTTGCCCGAGCGGCCAAAGGGAGCGGACTGTAAATCCGCCGGCATTGCCTTCAGAAGTTCGAATCTTCTACCTGGCACCCAGAACGCTTAAACCCCGTACCCCCCAAGGTGCGGGGTTTCGCGCGTTACATCACTTGTCGATTGGGTAGCCGGTGACGGGGTCTTCGGTGTTGGGCTGCCAGCCCAGCGCGGGGGCGACGTGGGTGGCGAAGTTCTCCAGAATCTTCACGTTGACGTCCACGCCCATGCCGGTGGGGATGGTGAGGAGCAGGGTATCGGCTGCCATGACGGCGGGGTCTGCCTTGAGCTGCTCGATGAGCTTGTCCGGCTCGGCGGCGTAGGTGCGTCCGAAGGTGGAAGCGCCCACGTCAGGAAGTATCCCGACCTGGTCGGAGCCGGAGGCCTGCATGCCAAAGCGCTGCATGTCCGCGCCGTCCACGATGGGGAAGATGGATCGGGAGACGGACACGCGTGGCGTCCAATCGTGGCCAGCTTCTTTCCACGCGGCGCGGTAGCGGTTGATTTGGTCCGCCTGGATCTCGCCCAGGGTCTCCGAGGTGGTCTCGGAGACCAGGGTGGAGGACATCAAGTTGAGGCCGTCCTTGGCGGTCTGTTCGGCAGAAGCGTGGGTGCCGGAGCCGTAGAAAATGTGCTTGCGCAGTTCGCGCGCAAGCGGGAAGACCGGGAGAGCTGAGCCGGGCTGGAACATGTTGGGGTACTGGCGGTCCAGGGGTGCGGCGGTGGCAAACCCGTTGCCGTCGACGGCGGCCATGAACGCCTCGAGGTGGCGGCGTGCCACGTCCGCCCCGTTGGAGGCATCGCCCTTGTAGCCGAAGGCTTCCCAGCCGCGGTCAGCAACCTCGGGGGCGCCGCGCGAGACGCCCAAGGCCACGCGGCCACCGGAGAGCTGGTAGAGGGACGCAGCCTCTTCGGCGAGGTAGAGCGGGTTTTCGTAGCGCATGTCGATCACGCCGGTGCCCACCTCGATGTGTTTGGTGGTGGCGGCGACAGCACCGAGCAGCGGCATCGGGGCGGAGGCCTGCGGCACGAAGTGGTGGACGCGGAAGGAGGCGTTGTTCACGCCGATCTCGTCAGCTGCCTGGGCGATCTCCAGGTGGATCTTGGCGATCTTTTCCGCAGACGGCCCGCGCTGGCCCCCGAAGGCGTAGTGCCCGAAGCTTAGAAATCCGAACGCTTTCATGAAAACCCTCCCGGTGGTGACGTATCAACAAGAATGCTAGTGTATTACTTCGCGGTTGTCACGGGTCGTGGCGGGTGGCGTGGGGATTGCGGGGAAGCTTTCGTCGTAAAGCAAAAGTGCCCGAAAAGGCGTTGTGTGCAGGCGATTTGTGTAAAGAAACGGAAGCGGGTTAATCTTTCCAAGGCTTCAACGGAGCGGGTCAAACGAAAAGCAAGATCCACAACTTAGAGGCTGTGCCCCCTTAGCTCAGTCGGCAGAGCGTTTCCATGGTAAGGAAAAGGTCATCAGTTCGATTCTGATAGGGGGCTCTGTTGTTTGCCTAGGCAAACACATGGCGGTGTAGCTCAGTGGTAGAGCAAGCGACTCATAATCGCTGTGTCGAGAGTTCAATTCTCTCCATCGCTACTCACCTCGATCGGGGACATTCGTTCCCGTGATAGGGTCTAGGTGCATTCGGCCTACGGCACGTCTGCCCTAGGGGCGTGGCGCAATTGGTAGCGCAACGGTCTCCAAAACCGTAGGTTGCAGGTTCGAGTCCTGTCGCCCCTGCCAGAACATGAAGTTGGAGGAGTTCTTTTGACTAATCCGAACGGTCAGACCCCCGCGCAGCCGACCGGTAAGCGTCAGCTGCACGGAGCTTCTCCTGTTTCCGGCGCTACGTACGCTGAGAAGCGCACACCGGCCACCCAGGATCGTGAGCCGGAAGACCGCACCGGCGGCGGCGTGGCCGCATTCCCGGGTGAAGTCGCCTCCGAGATGAAGAAAGTCATCTGGCCCACCGGCCGCCAGATGCTCAACTACACGCTGATCGTGTTCGCCTTCCTGATCGTGATCACCGCGCTTGTGTGGGGCACCGACATCCTCGCCTCGAAGCTGATTCAGTGGATCCTGATCCGGTAGGTATACTCACAGCACAGTACGTTTCTCCCGCCACCTCGCCAACGCAGAGGAGGCGGGATAATTTTTGGCCCGCATGTGCTGCTTCGTCGGTACGCTGGGCTGAAAACGTCAAGGAACGGAAAGTGTAAGGAGACCCGCAGCGATGACTGAGGCAAACAAGGACGCGAAGAACACCGTCGAGAACAACGAGCAGGAAATGATCGACGAGGGCGCGCCGGTGCAGCCGAGCACCGATCCGGAGGCCAAGGAATCTGAGCGCGACGAGGAGGAGACTTCCTCCAACTAGAAGGAAGTGATTATGGACAACGAGAACACGTCCGAACTTCAGGCCGCCGCCGAGGCTGGCTACGTAGACCCGACGGAAGCTGAAGCCGTTGAGGCGACTGGCGCTGAGGCTGCCGGGGCGGAAGCGACCGGCGAGGTGGAAGACCTTGCGGAGGTCGTCGAGGAGATCGAGGACAACCAGGTCATGATCGATGAGGGCGCCCCGGTGGAGCCCGAGACCGAGCCGCTGCTGGGCGCCTCCGAGGTGGAGCCGCTCGCGGACGAGCCGGACGCGGGTGACCAGGACGCGGGCGACCAGGCCGGGGACAACCAGGCCGCGGCGCCGGAGGTCGACCCGGAGACCGGCCTCGAGGTGGAGGAAGAGCCGATCCAGGAAGGCGACCTCGCGGCGGCGGAGGCCGCGCTTGGCGGCGAGCCGGCCGAGGATGCGGACTCCGAGTACAAGCGCCGCCTGCGCGAGTACACCCGCGAGCTGAAGAAGCTGCCGGGCGAGTGGTACATCATCCAATCCTACTCGGGCTACGAGAACAAGGTGAAGACGAACCTGGACATGCGCATCCAGACCCTCGAGGTGGAGGACTCCATCTTCGACGTCGTGGTGCCCATCGAGCAGGCCGTCGAGCTGAAGGACGGCAAGCGCAAGCTGGTCAAGCGCAAGCTGCTGCCGGGCTACGTCCTGGTCCGCATGGAGATGAATGACGCCGCGTGGTCCGTCGTCCGCGAAACCCCGGGCGTGACCTCCTTCGTGGGCAACGAGGGCAACGCGACCCCGGTGAAGCACCGCGACGTGGCCAAGTTCCTCATGCCGAAGACCGAGCCGGTCGCCGGCGAGAAGGCGAAGGCGAACGAGGACGGCGAGACCGTCATCGCCATGCCGGAGGAAGAGGTCAAGCCAAAGCTGGCGCACGACTACCAGGTGGGCGAGGCCGTCACCATCCTCTCCGGTGCCCTCGCATCCGTGTCCGCCACCATCAACGCGATCGACCCGGAGACGGGCAAGATCCAGGCGCTCGTGTCCATCTTCGGCCGCGAGACCCCGGTGGAGCTCACCGCGGATCAGATCGAGCGGATTATTTAAGCGGGCGTCGAGAAGCATTTTGCTTTTCGACGTTTGCCCCGCGTACACTCAACCGTCGCGCCTGCCCACAATGCGTTTTACGCGCAGGGCAGGACGACGGTTTTGTTCGTTCATCCCCGGTGGCTCGCATGAAGCGGGCATCCGGAGGCTGCGCAGTGAACATCGTGACTGCGTGGCCGTACCAAGGAATTGAGGTAATTCGATGGCTAAGAAGAAGGTCACTGGCCTGATCAAGCTGCAGATCCAGGCAGGTATGGCTAACCCGGCTCCGCCGGTTGGTCCGGCGCTTGGTGCGCACGGTGTGAACATTGTTGAGTTCACCAAGGCGTACAACGCTGCTACTGAGTCCATGCGCGGCGACATCGTCCCGGTTGAGATCACCGTGTACGAAGACCGCTCCTTCGACTTCGTGCTGAAGTCCCCGCCGGCTGCGTCCCTGCTGCTCAAGGCCGCTGGCCTGCAGAAGGGCTCCGGCGTGCCGCACACCCAGAAGGTTGGCAAGGTCACCTGGGAGCAGTGCAAGGAGATCGCTGAGACCAAGAAGAACGACCTCAACGCCCGCGACATCGAGGCTGGCGCAGCGATCATCGCTGGCACCGCCCGTTCCATGGGCATCGAGGTTGAGAAGTAAGCAGGCTTCCCGCTTACTTCAAGCGCGATAGCGCGCCCCGCGCGGTGCCGCCCGGTACCGCGAGTGGTAGGGCCAGCCAGGCCCGCACCCACCACAACCCTTGCGGACACCCGTGCTGGTGCCCGCACGACACATAAGGATTCAACATGGCAAACAAGTCCAAGCACTACGAGGAGCAGGCCGCGAAGGTTAACCGCGAGCAGCTCTACCACCCGCTCGAGGCAGTCACCCTTGCAAAGGACACCTCCTCCGAGAAGTACGACTCCACGATCGACGTTGCAATGCGCCTTTCCGTGGACCCGCGCAAGGCTGACCAGCTGGTTCGTGGCACCGTGAACCTGCCGCACGGCACCGGTAAGACCGTCCGCGTGGCCGTCTTCGCCGAGGGCGAGAACGCTACCAAGGCCCAGGAGGCTGGCGCCGACATCGTTGGCACCGACGAGCTGATCGAGCAGATCAACGCTGGCCAGATCAACTTCGACGTGGCTATCGCTACCCCGGACCAGATGGCCAAGGTCGGCCGCGTTGCCCGTGTGCTCGGCCCGCGTGGTCTGATGCCGAACCCGAAGACCGGCACCGTGACCCCGGACGTGGCGAAGGCTGTCCAGGAGTCCAAGGGCGGCAAGATCGCCTTCCGTGTGGACAAGGCTTCCAACCTGCACGCCCTGATCGGCAAGGCATCCTTCACCCCGGAGCAGCTCGCTGAGAACTACGGCGCGCTCCTGGACGAGGTCATCCGCCTGAAGCCGGCTTCCGCCAAGGGTATCTACCTGAAGAAGATCACGGTTTCCGCAACCCAGGGCCCGGGCATCCCGGTTGACCCGTCCGTGCAGAAGAACTACGCAACCCAGGCGTAAGCTTCCCTGCGCTTTCAGCCCCGGTCTGGACCCCGCGTCCGGCCGGGGCTTTTGCGTCTCCGGGGCCGCGACAAAGCCGCGATTTGGAGTTTGCCGCGCCCCTGGCCTAAGGTTGCTACCCGAAGTTTGAACGGGACTTAGTCCCAGGCTCAAGTTTCACCGAAGACCGTCGGCTACTCCCTCGCGGAGTCGAAGGTATCCCATCCCAGGGATCGGCCCACGCAGGAGAAACGTGGCACGCCTTTCAGGATGCCTCGTGCTTCTGCACGGGGCATTTTTTAATGCTCCGGGCGGATACAAGAACATGAAGTTATTGGAAGGAGGCGTGTGTCATGGCAAACCCGAAGAACGTTGCGGAGCTGGCTGAACTCAAGGAGAAGTTCGCTGACTCCAGCGCTGTGTTCCTCACCGAGTACCGCGGTCTGACCGTGAGCCAGCTGCAGCAGCTGCGCGGTGAGCTCGGTTTTGACGTTGAACTGCACGTCGCCAAGAACACCCTCGTCAAGATCGCTGCTTCCGAGCAGGGCATTGAGGGTCTCGATGACATCCTCGTCGGCCCCACCGCCGTCGCCTTTGTTAAGGGCGACGCAACCGTGGACGCCGCGAAGGTGATGAAGAAGTTCGCCAAGGACAATGACAAGTTCATTGTCAAGGGCGGCTACATGGACGGTAACGCTCTCGACGCAGCCCAGGCGGCCGCGATCGCAGAGATGGACAACCGCGAGACCACCCTTGCAAAGCTCGCTGGCGCGTTCCAGGGCTCTCTGGCGAAGGCTGCCGGCCTGTTCCAGGCTCCGGCATCCAAGACGGCACGACTCGTTGCCGCGCTGCAGGACAAGCAGGGCGAAGCTGCGTAAAGCGCTTCACGCCCAACACCAACTACACACCCCAATTACGTGCCGGCCGCGGGATGCGGTTGGACCATAGAAAGGAAGCCACCATGGCTAAGCTCACCAAGGACGAGCTCATCGAGCAGTTCAAGGAAATGACCCTCATCGAGCTCTCCGAGTTCCTGAAGGAGTTCGAGGAGGTCTTCGACGTGACCGCTGCTGCTCCGGTTGCAGTTGCTGCTGCTCCGGGCGCTGCTGGCGGCGACGCTCCGGCTGAGGAGGAGAAGGACGAGTTCGACGTCGTTCTCGAGGCTGCCGGCGACAAGAAGATCGGCGTTATTAAGGCTGTCCGCGAGCTCGTTCCGGGCCTCGGCCTGAAGGACGCCAAGGAGATGGTTGAGGGCGCACCGAAGGCCATCCTCGAGGGCGCTAACAAGGACGACGCTGAGGCTGCTAAGGCCAAGCTGGAAGAGGCTGGCGCTACCGTCACCCTGAAGTAAGAACTTCATTCTTAGCGACGTTCCCCCTGCCTCCGGTTTTTCAACCGGGCGGCGGGGGTTTCGCTTTGGGTGGGGTAATGTGCCAACCATGCCGAAGTCCCGCGTTTTCTCTGTGCTGCTCGTCGGCCTCGGCGTTGCCTTGTTGGTGGGGGGTTGGGTTGCTCCGAGCTTCATTCTTGATGACGGGCGGCTGCCCCTCTCCCTGAAGCAGACCACGTGGACAATGCACGACCCGGACGGGGTGCGCGACGGCCAGCCGGCGCCGGTGACAAGGCAGTTGCACATGGAGATCCGCGAGCCGTCGAACGCTGGGGTGGCGGCGGTGCGGGTGGGGGACACCTTGCGCGCGGGGGAAGCGGCGACCGACTTCGACAACTTGGTTACGGCGTCGACGTGGTCGTTCGAGATGAACCGGAAGACCGGCCGCGTGGAGGAGCCGGCGGACGTGCAGCTGGTGATGGGGATGCCGGCAGTGCAGGTGCCGGTGGAGGGGTTCTGGCTCAAGTTTCCGGCGGGGGTGGCGGCGGAGCAGGCGCACGAAGTCTTCGACCCGGTGCTCAGGGTGTCGGCGCCGGCACACTTCGTCGATAAGAAAGAGCTCAATGGGCGCGAGCTGTACCGCTTCCGGCAGGAAATCCCGCCGACGAACGTGGCGCAGCGGTACGCGGCGCGAGCCCCGCGATGAGGGGCGCCAGCGCCCCAAGCAGTACTTCCCGGAACAGTCCCAACCCCAATACCAGCAAGCCCAGTACCAGCAAGCCCAGTACCAGCAAGCTCAGTATCAGCAGCCGCAGTACCAGCAGCCGCAGTACCAGCAGCCGCACTACGAGCAGCCGTATTACGAGCCGAGCTACCAAGAGCCAGAGCAACGCAGCAACATCGGCACGATTCTGTTGGGCATTCTCGCCGCCGTCAGCTTTGTTGTTTAGACCACGTGTTTAGTAACGGTGTGGTGGGTATCGGGTAACACCCGGGTGGGTTTCGGGTAACACCCGGGTGCTGTGGGGGTTGGGGGTTAGGTTGTCAGTCGCATGTTGTCTCCTTCGAGTGGGATGATTTCGGCGCCGGCGACGAGGCGGTTGAGGATGGATTCGGCGATGACGGCGTCGGGGATGGATTTGTACCACTCATCTGGTGTGAACTGGGATGTCACGATTGTGGATCCTCGGTGCTCTCGCTCGGCAAGGATGGTCAGCAGTTGGTGGGCGGTTGCGGCATCGATGGGAGTGGTGAGGAAATCATCAAGCACGAGCACATCCGCGGTGTGGAGTTCCTCGAGGAACTTCATCCGCTCAATGTCACCGTGTTTGAGCACTGCTAGGTGGTTGGCCAGGGTGTCGGTGCGGAAGAACTTGGCTGTGTAGTCCTTTCGGCAGGCGGCGTTGAGCAGTGCGAGTGCGAGGTAGGTTTTGCCGACGGAGGATTTGGCCTTAGATGACAATGTTTTGCGCGCTTTGGCACCATTGGCAGTGAGCGAGTCGGGTGATTTGCTCTTTGTTGATGGTGCGGCTGGGCGCGTAGGTGATTTCTTCAATACAAGCATCGGGATTTGGCGATCGGGATGCTTTGAGCAGTTTGTTGACTCGCCGTTCGCGCTTGGCCGCGACCTCTTTATCGAGTGCGTAGAGCACTTTGTCGGAAAATGACCAGTCGTCGAATTCGGGGTCGGCGGCGATGTCGATGACGCTTTGGCCGAATGCGGTCATGCGCAGGCTGGTGAAGACCGGCAGGACGGATTCATCCAGGAAGCGTGCGTTGGCTGATGCTGGTTGTGGCGGGATCATTGGGTGGGGCCTTTCTTCGTGAGGTTTTCCAAGCTGAACTGGGCGGCACCGCCGAGGTAGGCGCCGCGCGTGTCACGAGCCGGCGCCGGAGTAGTGCTTTGTACTGGTGTGGTGTCCCTGGCGGGGGTTGTCGTGCCGGTGGGGCGGGTGGTGTGGTCTTTGCGGACCGCGGCCATCATGTTCTTCACTGCGGTGTAGCTCACTGCCCGGCGAGCACCGCCCGCATCTATGAGGCGACGACAGGCTTCTTCCAGGACGAGCTTGTCGCGCTTGCCCATGGTCAGCACGTTGCGGCACGACTGGTACGCCTGTGCCGGGATCGCTTTCTGGGCGATCATCTCCGCGATGACCTCTTTGGTGGCAGGGCCTATGCGTGAGGCTTCGCGCAGGAAGTACTCACTCGTCCACAACCCCCGGGTGTCAACCATGTTCGCGGGCACGTGGTCGGTGTCGGTGACATACACTGCGCGTTGACGCGCGACCTGGTGGGTTGCGACATGCTCGCCGGCGTCGAAGACGGTGAGGACGTCACCGGTGATGCGCACATCCACAGTGCGACCTACCAGCTGGTACGGAACCGAATACCGGGCGGTGTTGACGGTGATGTGGAAGTTCGGTGCGACTTTGGCCCGTTTCCACACCGTGCGCTGCCACGTGCTTGCAGGTAGTGCGGCGAGTTGGTCGCGTTCGAACTCGTTGAACACCTCACGGCGACTTGTGTCCTGGTTGCGAAACGGAGTGGCGGTGTTGATCGCATCGACCAGTGCACGGATCCGGGTGTTGAGCTCATCAATGTCAACGCACTGGTGACCATCGAGTGCGTGAATGACCTTCTGGGTGACGATCTTCACCGCGGCTTCCACACTGGCTTTGTCTTTGGGTCTTTTCGCCCGCGCCGGCAAAGCGGCGGTGTTGTAGTGCTCCAGAAACTCCTCATAGGTGGAATTGACCCGCCGGTTGCGATCAGCAGCACTGATCGAATTCGACGCCGTCGACGCATTATCCGGCACGATAACCTCTGCCACCCCGCCGAAGTAGGAAAACGCCTGCACATGAGCTGAAAGCCAGGACTGTTGGCGCTCATCTGGGCAGGCGCAGGCGAAGATCATCCCCGAATACGGCAGCGAGGCGACGAACACGCTGACTTTCGGGCCCTGACCTGCGGTGGGGTCGAACAGGCGCATCTTAGTGCCCGCCCAATCGACCTGCATCGTGTGTCCCGGGGCGTGCGTGATCCTGGCTGCCAGCCCCGTAGCATCAACGTGCTGCGCCACGAGCTGGCGGAAACGCTCGTAGCTGTAATAGCGCTGCCCATCAGCAGCCGGGGTGGCAGTGTAGCGGCCCCACAAAACCTGCAGCGTTACTTTGTGCCTGCCGGTCCTGGCCTTGGCCACGGCATCGTAATCAATCGGGACGAAATCGCCCTGGCCGGTGCTGCGCCCATCATGAAACAGCCCGGCTAATGATTCACTGCTCAATCCCGCGAGTTGGGCTTCGGTAGTGATCCCTGAAGCTTCGAGCGCCTCGCGGGCTTTTTGAACTGTGGTGTGCGAACACCCCACGGTGGTACGGATTTGGCGGACGGACCAACCTTTGAGCACAAGGTCCATCACCGCCCGGTAGTCAGTCACAACTGGACTCCTCTGGCAATGCCGCGCGCCCTGTAGTCGCGCGGTCACCAGCATCGTCCCCCAAGGCGTTACTGGATACTCACCATCGCGTTACTCGAAACCCACCACGGTGTTACTAGATAAACCCGCGCAACACTTTGTCGCGGCGGTGTCCCTGTTCTTTCTGTGGCGTGGCGCGGCCGCGGAGGCAGATAAGCCACCGGTGACGGAGACCCAGACCGTCACCACCACGGAGACGCAGACCACTTTTCAGACCACCACGAAGTTCCCCTCCATCTTCGGTGAGCGCGATAACCCGACGGCGACGCTCCCGCCGGAGGAGCCGATGCCGGTACCGGAGGTGCCGCGCGAGTTCCGCGAGGACGCCCGCGACATTTTGGACCAGCTCCGCGACGGCGCGGACCAGTTCTTCCAGGAGCAGCAGTGATCGAGTCGCTTGAGATCGCCCAGGCTGTCGCCGAAGCCACGGCCAGGCATTGCACCGATGTGGTGATGAGCCCGGGCAGCCGCAACTCAGCGCTGGCCTACGCGCTTATCGCCCGGGACGACATCACAGTGCACATGCGTATTGATGAACGCTCCGCCGCCTTCACCGCCCTCGGCATCACCCGCGTTCAACGGCGCCATGTGGCGGTGGTGATGACGTCTGGCACCGCCGTGGCCAACGCGTACCCGGCGCTCATCGAGGCGCACATGACGCACACCCCCCTCGCCGTCATCAGCGCGGACCGCCCCGCGCGCCTCATCGGCACCGGCGCGAGCCAAACCATCTGGCAAGAGGGCATCTTCGCGCGCTACGCAACCACGCAGCAAGTGCATTCGCTTATCGACGCCACGTCGCTGCACTTCACCTCCCCCCAAATACACATCAACGTGGCCCTGGATACCCCGCTCGTGCCGCAGGCATTGCCGGGACGCACAGGCGCGCCACGCCGAGTGGGCCCTGGGGTGTTGTCGGGTTCGGCTGCGTTTGTGGACCACGGGGTGGTGGACATCGACCTCACCCGCGACACCTTGGTGATTGCGGGCGATGAGGCGTGGGAGGTGCCCGGGCTGGAGCACGTGCCCACCATCGCGGAACCGACCGCGCCGACGCCGTTCCATCAGGTGCACCCGTTGGCGGCCCGGTTTTCGCCCAGCGCGAGGTGGCCATTTCCCACGACGGGGGCGACTTCGCTGCCACCACAAAGCCTGCGCAGGTTGTGGTGGTGGGACACCCCACGCTGCACCGCGACGTGATGGCGTTGCTGGTGGACCCGGACATCCATGTGATTGGGCTAAGCCGCACCGACACCTTCACGGGCCAACCGGACGAGCGCGCAACACGCGTGAATGTCACCGGCCAGCCCACGGATACGTGGCTGAAGATCTGCGAGGCCGCAGGCGAGGTCGGCGCGGACACTGTGCGCCAAGCGCTCGCGGACGTCGAGTTCGGGTTCACCGGCCTGCACGTCGCCGCCGCGGTGTGCGACACCTTGGCCGTCGGCGACACCTTTGTGGTGGGCAGCTCCAACCCTGTGCGCGACGTCAGCTTTGCGGGCATGCCGTTTGATGGGGTTGACACCTATTCCGCCCGCGGCGCTGCTGGCATCGATGGGACGGTGTCCCAAGCCGTCGGCATCGCCTTGGCGGTCCAAGCGTTGCGCCCGGACGAGATCCGCGCCCCGCGCACCGTCGCGCTCATGGGTGATCTGACGTTCCTGCACGATGTCAACGGCCTGCTCATCGGCCCCGACGAGCCGCGCCCCGGCAACCTCACCATCGTGGTGGCCAACGATGACGGTGGCGGCATCTTCGAATCCCTCGAGCCCGGCGCCGAGACCGTGCGCGGCGCATTCGAGCGCGCCTTCGGCACTCCCCACGGCGCGCAGTTGGAGGACATCGTCGTAGGCTACGGCGCCCGCTACCGCTGGGCGGAAACACTTGCAGAGCTGCACGAAGCGCTGTTGGCGTGCGAGGCGGAACCGGACGGCATCACCGCGGTGGAGGCGGTGACCACCCGCGCGACGCGCCGGGAGCTTACGCAAAGGCTCAACCGGTGAGGTGGCGCCGCCGCGCGCACCAGTTCGTGCTCGCGCTCTACGCGTGCGCGGTGCTGGGCTGCGTGGCAATGGTCGTGGGCCCCTGGCTCAACGACGCCCAGATTGCCAACAACCCCGGCCGTGGCATGGGCACCGTGACGGAAGCGGGACGGCTGCAAACCTCCGTCAAATACGTTGACGAAGACGGCCAGCTGATCACCCCGCGCGGCGGGTTGCTCTATCCTTCTGGTCTCGGGGCGGAGCAGCATGTGTGGGTGACCTACGCCAAAGACAATCCTGACCTGGTCAAAGTGGCTCTTCGTGTTTGGGAGTGCGTAGGGGGTTGCGGGGTCGGTTTGTGGGGTTTGGGGTGTGGCACAAGATGTAGGGGGTCCTTGCTGCGTAAGGATGTAGGTGTTCAAGCCAACCCATACGCAACGAAGGACCCTTACCGTGCAGCCTACTTCCAATGTCGTCGCCGATACCATTTGCCGCACCGCGGAGCTGGGTTTGACGATCACTAACGCCGCCCACGACGCTGCGATGACACTCATCGAATGCGAAGCGCTCGCCCCGATCAACGAGTGCCCCTCATGTTCCCAGCCCGGTCTGCTGCGGGATCACACCTACCGTGAGCTGGTTGATCTTCCTATTGTGGGGTTTGCCACCAAGCTTCGGGTGCGGGTGCCGCGCTACCTCTGCGGCAACCATGCGTGCGGGCAGAAGAGCTTTCGGGCCGGGCTGGACTGCGCCGATGACCGCTCCAAGGTCACCCACCGGGTGGTGCGCTGGATTCTGCAGCGCCTTGCCGTTGACCGGATGAGTATCCAGGCAACCGCGAATGCGCTCGGTATCAGCTGGCAGCTCACGTGCGATCTGGCCTTGTCGATGACACGTGAGCTCATCAGCGATCCTGATCACCTCGCCGGGGTGCGCGTCATCGGTGTGGACGAGCACAAATGGGCGCATAACTTCCGCGCCGCCGGCGGCGGGTTCGTCACAGTGATCGTGGACATGACACATCAGCACACCGGTAAGCCCGCCAGGCTCCTCGACGTCATCCCAGGCAGAAGTGCTGACGTGCTCACTAGGTGGCTCAACCAACACCCCAAGGCGTTTCGTGAAGGGTTAGAGGTGATCACCATGGACGGGTTCCAAGGCTATGCCACGGCCGCTGACGAGGCGATCCCGCACGCCACACGGGTGATGGACCCCTTCCACGTGGTTCGCCTAGCTGGCGACAAGCTGACCTTGTGCCGGCAACGCCTGCAGCGTGAAACCACCGGCAGACGCGGCCGCAAAGGCGACCCACTGTTCCAAAACCGCAGAACACTGCTGACCAGGATTGGGCTGCTCAGCGGGTCGCAACAACAGCGGCTGGACAACTTATTCAACTACGACGACGACTACGCCGTGCTACAGGAGACCTGGCTGGTCTACCAAGAAATCATCGACAGCTACGAAGACGCCAACAAGACCCGGGCGAAAAAGAAAATGAGCCGCCTGATCGACCGGTTACGGGGCCTGCGCAACGCAGGCCTTGCCGAACTCGCCCAACTCGGACGCACAATCCACAAACGCCGCACAGACGTCCTCGCCTTCTTCGACATCGGCGCCTCCAACGGGCCAGTCGAAGCCATCAACGGACGCCTCGAACACCTCCGCGGCATCGCACTAGGCTTCCGCAACATCAACCACTACATCTTGCGCTGCCTCATCCACTCCGGAGGCCTCCAACCCAAAATCAACGCACTCTAAAACCCGAAGAGCCGTCAAAGTGGAGGGCCGCGCCTGGACGCTCTCCCTCATCCCGGCGCTTTCGGTGCTCGCGGTTGCAAGCGCCATCGCGATGGCTGGATGGTTCGCGGTGAATCGATGGGTGCCATAAAAATTCACGCGACGTTTAACTTGGGTTGACATGCAGTTCGCATTGGGGTGCCAAGGTGAGGGCCATTATCCGTGTGGGAATCGTTGCTGAGTCGTTTTTGCCAAACGTCAACGGGGTCACAAACTCGGTGCTCCGCGTGCTGGAGCATTTGAAGCGGGAGGGGCACGAAGCCATGGTCGTCGCCCCCGGCGCCCGCGACTTCCAGGACGAAATTCCGGACTACCTCGGTTTTCCCATCGTGCGCGTGCCAACGGTGATGGTGCCGCTGATTGATTCGCTGCCGATCGGCGTGCCCACCACCACCGTCGCGGCGGCGCTTGCGGAATTCAACCCGGACATCATCCACCTGGCCTGCCCGTTCGTCCTCGGCGGCGCCGGTGCCTTCGCGGCGCGCCAACTGGGCGTGCCGGCGGTGGGGCTGTACCAGACCGATGTGGCTGGGTTTGCCACGAAGTACCACGCCGCCATGATTGCCAACATCGCCTGGGACTGGACGCGCACGGTGCACAACATGTGCGAGATGACGCTCGCACCCTCCTCGGTGTACATCCGCGAGCTGGAATCCCACGGCATCAAAAACGTCCGGCACTGGGGCCGCGGCGTGGACACGGAGCTGTTCAATCCCACGAAGCGCTCCGACGTGCTGCGGCGCGCCTGGGATCCGACAGGGGAGAAGAAGGTCGTCGGATTCGTCGGCCGCCTCGCCGCGAAAAAGTCAGTGCACCGACTCGCCGCGCTGCACGGGGACCTGTCGATCCAGCTCGTGATTGTTGGCGGTGGTCCGGAGCGCGATGCGCTTGAGTCGCTCATGCCGGACGCCGTGTTCACCGGCGCCCTGTCCGGCGAGGAACTCGCCCGCGCCTACGCCTCGCTGGACCTGTTCGTGCACACCGGCGAGTTCGAAACATTCTGCCAGGCCATCCAAGAAGCGCAGGCCTCCGGCGTGCCCACCATCGGCCCGAAGGCCGGCGGCCCCATCGACCTCATCGAACACGGCGAAAATGGCTACTGCTCGAGGTGGACACCTTCGAAGACGAGCTACCCGATGCGGCCGCCTGGCTTCTCGACGCCGCCCGCCACCCCCAACTCCAACTCACCGCACGCGAGTCCGTAGCCGATAAAACCTGGGCAGCACTGGGGGGCCAGCTGTTGGGCTACTACGAAGAGGTGCTGCGCAACTACCAGCGCAACGTCAACCAGCTCATGGGCCGGGAAGTAGCGGTGCCGCACTGGGTGCCGGCGCGCATTTCGCAGCCGCGCTCGGTACTGCGGTCTCGCACCGCGTAGGCGCATGCGCGCCGCCAAGTAGAGTGGCGAGCATGTCTGTCGGCGACCTGTCCACCAGCACCCAGAACTACCTCAAAGGCATCTGGGCGCTTTCGGAATGGTCAGATACGCCGGTGACAACGTCGTCTGTGGCCAAGCACCTCGGACTGCGGAAATCCACCGTCTCCGACGGGGTGCGCAAGCTCGGCGAGCAGGGCCTGGTGGAGCACAAGCCTTACGGCGCCGTCGAGCTGACCGACACAGGCCGCACGTACGCGGTGGCGATGATCCGCCGCCACCGCCTGATTGAAACGTTTTTGGTGGAGGCGTTGGGCTACACCTGGGACCAGGTGCACGACGAGGCCGAAAACCTCGAACACTCGGTGAGCGACTTCATGGTCGACCGTATCGACGCGTTTTTGGACTACCCCAGCCGCGACCCCCACGGCGACCCCATCCCCTCAGCCAGCGGCCGTGTCGACACCCCCGCGGCGGTGCCGCTGACCGGTGTGCAACCCGGGCACACGGCCACGATCGAGCGCATCGCGGACGACGACCCGAAGCTGCTGAAGTTCCTTGACAGCCATGGGCTCGTCGTCGGCGCAACCCTCGAGGTGGGAGAGGGTGCCCCTTACTCCGGCGCGGTCGCGGTCCGGCTTGCCGGCGCGGCGGAGGCGGTGCCGCTCGGCGAGGAAGCCACGGATTCCGTCTTCGTGCGCGTGGATGCGTAACGACGACCCCGCAGCACCCCATGCGGGCCGAACAGGTACACCACACCAAACACCACACCTTGGGCGAGCACAATCATGCCGCCAGAGGCTGTGTCCAGGTAGTAGGAGCAGTACAACCCCACGATTGCACACGCTGCCGACATGGTCGGGGCGATGACCAGCATCGTGCCGAACTTGTTGGTGAGCAGGTAGGCGGTCGCACCCGGGATGATCAGCATCGCCACCACCAGGATCACGCCAACGGCCTGGAGTGCCACCACTGACGTCAGCGCCAGCAGTGCCAGCAGGGCCGCACCGAGCAGGCGCGGATTCAACCCAATCGCGTGTGCATGGGTGGGATCGAACGCGTAGAGGGTGAAGTCGCGCCGCTTGAGCACCAGCACGCTCAACACGATCGCTCCCAGGATGGCCACCTGCAGCAGGTCCCCACGGGACACACCAAGCAGATTGCCGAAGATGATGTGGTTCAGATCCGTGTGCGAAGGGGTTACCGAAATGAGCACGAGCCCCAGCGCGAACATGGTGGTGAACACAATGCCAATGGCCGCATCCTCCTTCACCCGGGACGTATCGCGCACCAGCCCGATCAGTGCCACCGCAAGGAACCCGAACACCACCGCGCCGACGGCAAACGGCACGCCCAGAATGTAGGCCAGCACCACGCCGGGCAGGACAGCGTGGCTTACCGCATCGCCCATCAGCGACCAGCCAACCAACACCAGCCAGCACGACAACAGCGCGCAGACAATCGACGCCACCAGCGAGGTCGCAAGCGCACGCATCATGAACTCGTACCCAAACGGCTCCGTAAGCAGCGCAATCATGCTGACACCCCCATACCGAAGCCCTGTACCAAATTGTCCGGCTCTAACACCACTTCAGTCGGGGCGTGCATCAACACCCGGCGGTTCAACAGCACTGTCTCCGGCGCGAGCTGGGGCAAGGCAACCAGGTCGTGCGTCACCACAAAAATAGTGGTGCCTTCTGCCGCGAGGTCACGCAGCAGCTCAGTGATGGTGGCCTCGGAATGTTTGTCCACGCCGGCGAAGGGTTCGTCGAGAAGCATGATGCTCGCACCCTGAGCGATACCGCGGGCGATGAAGGCACGCTTCTTCTGGCCACCCGAAAGCTGACCGATCTGGCGGTCTGCGAACGACTCAAGGTGGGTGCGCTCAAGCGCGCGATCCACAGCCGCAATGTCCTCCGCACGCGCGTGGCGGGTAAAGCCCATGTGGCCGTAGCGGCCCATCATGACCACATCACGCACTGTGACCGGGAACTGCCAGTCCACGTCCTCGCTCTGCGGGACGTAGCCCAGCACCTGCGTCTTGCGGGCGCGCGTGGGGTCGATGCCGTTGATACGAACCGTGCCGCGATCCGGCTTGACCAACCCCATGATCGCCTTGAGTAGCGTGGATTTGCCCGCGCCGTTCATCCCGATCAGCCCACAGATACGGCCTGGTTGGACGCTCAAAGTTGCGCCGTCGAGCGCGACGACGTCGCCGTAGCGCACCGCAACATCGTCAACCGCGATTGCGGGGATCACTGCTTGCCCCCGTTCAAACCGTCGATGATCACCTTCGTGTCGTGGCGAATCAGATCCAGGTAGGTCGGCACCGGGCCGTTTTCCTCAGAAAGCGAATCGACGTAGAGGGTGCCGCCGTACTCCGCGCCGGTGGCCTTCACGACCTGCATCATCGGCGCGTTAGAGACCGTGGATTCACAGAACACAGACGGGACGTTGTTTTCCTTCACAAACTCGATCGCGCCGGCGATCTGCTGCGGGGTGGCTTCCTGCTCAGCGTTGACCGGCCAGATGTAGCGCTCGGTCAACTTCGCGTCGCGAGCCAGATAGGAAAACGCGCCCTCGCAGGTGACCAAGGCGCGCTGCTTGTCGGGGACAGCGGCGAGCTTGGTTTCCAGCTCGTCTTGCACAGCCTGCAGTTCCTGCTTGTATGTTTCGCCGTTGGCCTTGAAATCATCGGCGTGCTCCGGGTCGAGTTCGCTGAACGCGTCGACGATGTTGTCCACGTACTTCTGCACGTTCACCGGACTCATCCAGGCGTGCGGGTTGGGCTTGCCGGCGTAGGCGTCCTCGGCGATGTCGATCGGGTCGACACCTTCGCTGACCACGGCGTGGGGCACGTCCAGGTCGGCGACGAACTGGGCGAACCAGTTCTCCAGGTTCATGCCGTTATCCAAAATCAGGTCCGCATCGGCGGCGCGGGAAATGTCGCCCGGGGTGGGCTCGTAGCCGTGGATCTCCGCGCCGGGTTTGGTGATGGACTCCACCCGTAGGTGGTCGCCGGCGACGTTCGAGGCGATGTCCTGGATCACCGTGAACGTGGTGAGCACGACGGGGGTGTCTTTGCCGCCTGCGGTGTCTGCGCTGTCCTGCGAACAGCCTGCCAGGCCGGCAGCAAGCGCAGCCGTGGCGGCGAGCGCGAGCACCTTGGATTTCAACATGTTGGTCCTTTTCTTTCTGTGTTCTTTCTGGGCACTTTCCGTGCGGTTAGAGAAGCGGCGGCGGGCCGACGCGGTGGGACGCGGCAATGAATCGGTCGAGCTTCTGCCGGGATTCGTCGCGCAGGTAGACGGCGAGCAGCCGCATCAGGTCCCATACCGGCGAATAATAAAGTTCGTCTGGCGGAACTTTCAAGTGTTGTCTTGTCGTACGACCCCCGTTTGCGGGGGACGAAGTAGACTTGCGCACCATGGCCAAGGCAGACCTGGAGAAGAACCCCTTCGACGCACCCAGGAGGTTTTCACATGGCAAAGAAGAAAGTCACCGGTCTGATCAAGCTGCAGATCGAAGCTGGTATGGCGAACCCGGCCCCGCCGGTTGGCCCGGCTCTGGGTGCGCACGGTGTGAACATCGTTGAGTTCACCAAGGCATACAACGCTGCGACCGAGTCCATGCGCGGCAACATCATCCCGGTTGAGATCACGGTCTACGAAGACCGCTCCTTCGACTTCGTGCTGAAGTCCCCGCCGGCTGCGTCCCTGTTGCTGAAGGCTGCTGGCCTGCAGAAGGGTTCCGGCGTGCCGCACACCCAGAAGGTCGGTTCCGTGACCTGGGATCAGTGCAAGGAGATCGCGGAGACCAAGAAGAACGACCTCAACGCCCGTGACGAGGCAGGCGCCGCTATCATCGCCGGCACCGCGCGCTCCATCCAAGCACTACAAAGAGCAGCTGGCAAAGGTTGACCGCGACAACCTGTACCACCCGCTCGAGGCCGTGAAGCTGGCCAAGGAGACCTCCTCCGAGAAGTACGACTCCACCATCGACGTTGCAATGCGCCTCTCCGTCGACCCGCGCAAGGCTGACCAGCTGGTCCGCGGCACCGTGAACCTGCCGCACGGCACCGGTAAGACCGTCCGCGTCGCTGTCTTCGCTGAGGGCGAGAACGCTACCAAGGCGCAGGAGGCAGGCGCCGACATCGTCGGTACCGATGAGCTGATCGAGCAGATCAACGCTGGCCAGATCAACTTCGACGTGGCTATCGCTACCCCGGACCAGATGGCGAAGGTCGGCCGCGTTGCCCGTGTGCTCGGCCCGCGTGGTCTGATGCCGAACCCGAAGACCGGCACCGTGACCCCGGACGTGGCGAAGGCTGTGCAGGAGTCCAAGGGCGGCAAGATCGCCTTCCGCGTGGACAAGGCTTCCAACCTGCACGCCCTGATCGGCAAGGCATCCTTCACCCCGGAGCAGCTCGCTGAGAACTACGGCGCTCTGCTGGATGAGGTGCTGCGTCTGAAGCCGGCATCCGCTAAGGGTATCTACCTGAAGAAGATCACCGTGTCCGCTACCCAGGGCCCGGGCGTCCCGGTCGACCCGACTGTGCAGAAGAACTACGCATCTGAGGCGTAAGTTCCTGTAGGCAGGCATCGCTTCGGTGATGCCGCTAGCCCCGGTTCGGTCTCCATTTCGGAGTTCGGCCGGGGTTTTGTGTTTGCGGGCGTGGTTGTCTCTCATGCGTTTGCCGGCCCACGTGCGTGTACCCGCTGTCCTGTGCTCCCATTCACCTATGCCCCCATAGTGATGCCCCAATAGTGGCCGTGAAACCCGGCACTATGGGGGTACGCCTATGGGGGTTTGCAATGCGTGACTTGGCGCGGTTCGGCCACAGCGTGTGTGGTAGCAATGCGACGCGATTTGGAGCTGCGGGTAGACGCAGGCTAATGTTGCTCACCGAAGTTTGAACGGGGTTATACCCCGAGCTCAAGTTTCACCGAAGACCGTCGGTCACTCCCCTAAAGGAGTCGAAGGTATCCCATCCCAGGGATCGGCCCACGCAGGAGAAACGTGGCACGCCTTTCAGGATGCCTCGTGCTTCTGCACGGGGCATTTTTTAATGCTCCGGGCGGATACAAGAACATGAAGTTATTGGAAGGAGGCGTGTGTCATGGCAAACCCGAAGAACGTTGCGGATCTGGCTGAACTCAAGGAGAAGTTCGCCGGTTCCAGCGCTGTGTTCCTCACCGAGTACCGCGGCCTGACCGTGAGCCAGCTGCAGCAGCTGCGCGGTGAGCTCGGTTTTGACGTTGAACTGCACGTCGCCAAGAACACCCTCGTCAAGATCGCTGCTTCCGAGCAGGGCATTGAGGGTCTCGATGACATCCTCGTCGGCCCCACCGCCGTCGCCTTTGTTAAGGGCGACGCAACCGTGGACGCCGCGAAGGTGATGAAGAAGTTCGCCAAGGACAATGACAAGTTCATTGTCAAGGGCGGCTACATGGACGGTAACGCTCTCGACGCAGCCCAGGCGGCCGCGATCGCAGAGATGGACAACCGCGAGACCACCCTTGCAAAGCTCGCTGGCGCGTTCCAGGGCTCTCTGGCGAAGGCTGCCGGCCTGTTCCAGGCTCCGGCATCCAAGACGGCACGACTCGTTGCCGCGCTGCAGGACAAGCAGGGCGAAGCTGCGTAAAGCGCTTCACGCCCAACCACAACTACACACCCCAAACCCGTGCCAGCCGTAGATGCGGTTGGACCATAGAAAGGAAGCCACCATGGCTAAGCTCACCAAGGACGAGCTCATCGAGCAGTTCAAGGAAATGACCCTCATCGAGCTCTCCGAGTTCCTGAAGGAGTTCGAGGAGGTCTTCGACGTGACCGCTGCTGCTCCGGTTGCAGTTGCTGCTGCTCCGGGCGCTGCTGGCGGCGACGCTCCGGCTGAGGAGGAGAAGGACGAGTTCGACGTCGTTCTCGAGGCTGCCGGCGACAAGAAGATCGGCGTTATTAAGGCTGTCCGCGAGCTCGTTCCGGGCCTCGGCCTGAAGGACGCCAAGGAGATGGTTGAGGGCGCACCGAAGGCCATCCTCGAGGGCGCAAACAAGGACGACGCTGAGGCTGCTAAGGCCAAGCTGGAAGAGGCTGGCGCTACCGTCACCCTCAAGTAGTCCCGTCGGCGCGTTCGGCGCTGGCGACCGGCCCTGTGGCCTGTCGCTCGGCGCTACGGCCTGCCGCTCGGCGCGTTTGGCGCCACCACTACTTTCAACCCCGTCGCTGCACCACGTGAGTGGTGCGCCGGCGGGGTTTCGCCATTTGTGGGTGGAGGGTGGGCGCGGTGGTGGGGTGGCGTGGTTGCGGTGGTGCGGTGGTACGGTTGCGCGGTTGCGCGGTTGCGCGGCCCACTGCTCCTCGGGCTGGCGGCCTGGCTATCGGCGCGGCCCACCAGCCCGGCGTTGTGCGCTATCAACTCACCGTGATAGCGCACAACACATCGAAAACGGGTCGTTTTGAGGGCCCGAGAGACTAGTTACGCGCTATTAGCTATCCGTGATAGCGCACAACGCCGCGATAGCGCGCAACGCCGTGATAGCGCGCAACGCTGTGATAGCGCGCAACGCTGTGATAGCGCGCAACGCCGTGATAGCGCGCAACGCCGCGATAGCGCGCAACGCCGTGATGGCGCACAACGCCGCGATAGCGCACAACTCGAACCGACCGGCGCCCGTACGCCTCCCAAATCCCGCCGAACCTACGCCGAGTTATCGCCCCCTGACGGTTCCTCCAATGGTCCGAGCCGCTCCGCCAACTCGATCAGCTCGAGAACTTCCGCCACAAACTCTTTTTCTTCATGGAGAAGCTCCCACGGGGTCACGCGTCCGATAATCATGCCTTTCCGCTGGATCCTCTTCTCGCGCTTTCGCTCCCGCAGAATAGTTTCGTCGACGGGCAGATAAGTTATGCCGTCGTATTTCACGTCGCCGTCGATCTCCAGCCCGAACCTGCCGCGCCGCAGGTCAAGCAGGTAGCCGCCGAACTCTCCGTTGACTATCCAATCGTCGTAACCCTGCTCGATCAGGATCGCCCGCGCATATGTCTCGTACGGCGAGAGCGAGTTGCCCACCGCATGTTGGAGCACACTCCGCAGCGTGGCAATGCCGTGCACCGGCCCGAGTTTCTCCACTTCAGCCGCTACCACTTCGCGCGCTGCGTGGTTGCGCAGAATCCAATCCATCGCGACCAGCCCCTCGCGGAATCCGTGCCGCAGCGCGATTTCAAACGCCGCCGACAGCGGATCGGTCACACTCAGCGTTTTATGCTCGACAATCTCGGCCCGCCGAGAGCGGGGGTTGAGATACACGCAGCCTTCGGGCCATTGGCTTTTCGACGGCACCCTCAAACCAACCGGCATCAATTCCACCTGTTGCTTCGGCGGGCCAATGACCCACATCCCGTGGATTCTGGCTGCGGACCTGCCGGCTAATGCAGCCTTGCGCATTGTCTTCCCCACCGCCACCGCGCGCAGCCAGTGCTGCTCGTGGAGCTGCAATTGGTCGAATGCGTCCTTCCTGTATGCGTACCGCTTCGACAGCATCACTATGTTCGCGCTTTGCGTCCCGGCCGATTGCGTTCCGTCCGCTTGCGTCTCGCCTGATTGCGTCTCGGCCGATTGCGTTCCGTCCGCCGGTGTTTGGCGCGATGACTTAGTCTCGCGCTTCATTTTGATCAGAGCCCTGCTGAGCTCTTTCTGCCTCCCCATTTCCATGCTCCCGATACTTGCAGGGTTGGCGGGCGGATAGAAGAGCACAAGGCTGAGCTGTGGATAACCCCATGCCCCGGACTCTTTTTGACCGAGTTATCCACAGCTTGTGGGCCATGTCCGGACACATTCTTGGCTGGTTTGACGCGTTATGCGCTATTAGCCCATCGTAATAGCGCGTAACGGCTCCGCTATGGCCGCAATACGGGGGTGTGGGCACCTGTTGTGCGCTATTAACTCACCGTGATAGCGCACAACGGGTGATAGCGCACAACGGGTAATCGCGCACAACGGGTAATCGCGCGGAGAACCGGCGTGGAGCGCCGACGCGCGCGGTAGCAACAGGGGCACCTAGGCTCGGGGCTATGAGCGATAACAGCATCAACCACACCACCACCCGCGACCAGATCGCCGTGACCAACCCAGCCACGGGCGAGGTCATCGGCCACGTCCCCAAAGGCACGGAAGATGACGTGGAGGCCGCGTTCGCCAAAGCCCGCCGCGCCCAAACGCAGTGGGCCACAACGAGCTTGCGCCACCGCCGCCGCATCTTGCTCAAGTTCCACAACCTGGTGCTGGACCACAGGGAAGATCTGATGGATCAGATCCAGGATGAGAACGGCAAGAATCGTCTCTCTGCGCTGGAAGAGGTGTTGGACGTGGCGCTGACCAGCCGCTATTACGCGTATCGGGGGCCGGGGTATGTGAAAGGGAAGCGTCGTAAAGCGCCAATGCCCCTCATCACCGCGACCTGGGAGCAGCGGCCGCCGAAGGGGGTGGTGGGTGTGATTGCGCCGTTCAATTATCCGCTGTCGCTGGCGGTGTCGGATGCGATTCCCGCGCTGATGGCGGGTAACGCCGTGGTGCTGAAGCCGGATTCGCAGACACCGTTTTCCGCGTTCAAGGGCCGTGACCTGCTGGTGCGGGCGGGACTGCCGGCGGATCTGTTTCAGATTGTCACCGGCAGCGGCGAGGAGGTGGGGCAGGCGATCATCCAGCGCTGCGATTTCCTCATGTTCACGGGTAGTTCCGCGACGGGGGAGAGGCTGGCGCAGCAAGCGGCGGCGCGCCTGATTGATTACTCGATGGAGCTGGGCGGCAAGAACGCGATGATCGTCGCGCCGGACGCGCCGCTGAAGCGCGCGATCGACGGCGCGTGGGCCGCGTGCTTCGGCAATTCGGGCCAGCTCTGCATCTCGATTGAGCGGATTTACGTTCACGCGGACGTGGCGGGGGAGTTTATCCGCGGCTTCGTGGACAGCGTCGAGGCGATGAACGTCGGCGCAGGCCGGGAGTGGGAGCTGGACATGGGCGCGCAGATCTCGCCGGAGCACACGGACAAGATTGAGGCGTTCGTGGAGGACGCAAAGGCGCACGGCGCGACCGTGCTCACCGGCGGCAACCGGCTCGGCCCCGCGATGTTCCAGCCCACCGTGCTCACCAACGTCCCTGCGGCGGCCAAGCTGTACCGCGAGGAGGTGTTCGGCCCCGTGGTGTACATCGAGGTGGTGGACTCGCTGGAGGAGGCGGTCCGCAAGGCGAACGATTCGGACTACGGCCTCAACGCCTCCGTGTGGGCGGCGCCTGCCACGGGTCGCCACCTGGCGAAGCAGCTCGAGGCCGGCACCGTGAACATCAACGAAGGCTACGCCCCGGCGTGGAGCGCGCTGGACGCGCCGATGGGTGGCTGGAAACGCTCCGGCGCGGGCCGCCGCCACGGTGAGCACGGCATTACCAAGTTCACGGAGCCGCGCAATGTGACCCAGACGAGGGGCATGAACATCATGGCGAACGGCCTGCCGCGCGACAGGTTCGCGGACACGATGGCCGCCGCGCTGAAATTTGGCCGCGATATCCTCCGGTAAACTTTTCCACCATGCTTGAGAAGTCGCGGGCCTTATCCACTCTGCTGCTCGGCCTCGGCATTGCGCTGGTGGTCGGCGGGCTGGTGGCTCCGCGCTTCTTGCTTGGCGACGGCCGACTGCCCCTCTCCATCAACGATGTAACCTGGACGATCTCGGACCCGGACGGTTTGCGCGACGGCCAGCCGGCCCCGGTGGTGCACCAGTTGCACATGGAGATCCGGAATCCCTCGGACGCGGACACGGCGAGTGTGCGCGTGGGGGACACGGTGCGCGCCGGCACCGCGGAAACGGATTTTGAGAACCTGGTCTCTGCCTCCACCTGGGCGTTCCAGATGGATCGTCGCACGGGTGAGGTGGCCGAGCCGGCGGATGTGCAACTGGTGATGGCCATGCCGGCGACGCAGGTTCCCGTCGAGGGCCACTGGCTGAAATTCCCGGCGAACGTGCGGCAGGACACCTACGACGTGTTCGACCCAGTCCTCCGCGGCGCCGCCCCGGCCCAGTTCGTGGGCGAGGAGGAAATCGCCGGCCGCACCGTGTACACGTTCCGCCAGGAGATCGCGCCGACGAACGTCGCACAGCGTTACGCAGACATGCGCAACACGCTGGTGGTGGAGGGTCCGCAGGGCGAGCCCATCCGCACCTTCCTCACCCACAAAGCTTCCCGCGAGCTCAAGGTGGACCAAGTAACGGGGCTTGTGGTGGGCATCGCCGAGCAGGTCGACGACTACTACGCCGACGCGACTGGCCGGGGCCTAAGGAACATTGTGCTTTACGACGGCTCCATGCAGCCCGCAGACATCGAAGCCAACGTCGAAGCCCTCGCTGGTGTGGCATCGCAGGAGCGCTCCGCGCAGGTGACTTGGATTGTCATCGGGCTGGGGGCGCTCATGGCGCTCGCGGGCCTGATCGGGGCCCTGCGCACGTCGCAGCGCGGCGCTTTGCAGAGGCGGAATCGCTAACCGGCGCAGGTATTTTCCTGGCCGTTCCCGGCGTTTTGCCCCTAGAGTTTGTCCGGCGGGCAATGTCTGGTGGTAGGCTTCCCGCTACATCGAGCACCGCGCCCGCGTGACGGCTAAAGCGGGTCGGGTTCGGTGATCGGGGTGTAGCGCGGGGGTGGCGTGGCGTGCCCTTTACATTTGCTTCCGTCTGATATAGGCTAAGTCTTTGCGCTGGAAGCCGTCTCCAGTGTGCGCGCAAACCTTGCTCGAAACGGTTGGTAAAAACCGATTTGACAAGGTGATTTTGTTGTCTCTGGGGGCGGGTCTTCTGAAGCAGACCAAATGCTAAATTACCAGCGGAAACGTCGCGGGTTCGCATGCCAGAGCGGATCTTCTTCATACGTTTTCGCCCTAGGTGCTGGAAGGACCCAAACTTGGCAGTCTCAAACCAGACCATGTCAATGGCTGAAATCCCCGGGGCGCCCGAGCGTTACTCGTTCGCCAAAATCGCTGAGCCGATTACCGTCCCGGGGCTTCTCGATGTGCAGCTTGAATCCTTCGCGTGGCTTGTTGGCACGTCGGAGTGGCGTGAGCGCGAACAGCAGCTCCGCGGGGACGCAGCCCGCGTGACCAGCGGCCTCGAGGATATCTTGGAGGAAATCTCCCCGATCCAGGACTACTCGGGCAACATGAGCCTGACGTTGTCTGAGCCGCGCTTCGAGGACGTGAAGTACTCCATCGAGGAGGCGAAAGACAAGGACATCAACTACTCGGCCCCGCTGTACGTCACGGCTGAGTTCATTAATAACGACACGCAGGAGATCAAGTCCCAGACCGTCTTCATCGGCGATTTCCCGCTGATGACGGATAAGGGCACTTTCATTGTCAACGGCACCGAGCGTGTCGTCGTCTCCCAGCTCGTGCGCTCCCCGGGCGTGTACTTCGATGAGACCATCGATAAGTCCACCGAGCGTCCGCTGCACTCCGTCAAGGTGATCCCGTCCCGCGGTGCGTGGCTGGAGTTTGACGTGGATAAGCGCGACACCGTTGGTGTGCGCATTGACCGCAAGCGCCGCCAGCCGGTCACCGTGCTGCTGAAGGCACTCGGCTGGACCACGGAGCAGATCACGGAGCGCTTCGGCTTCTCCGAGATCATGATGGCCACCCTGGAATCCGACGGTGTTGCTAACACGGATGAGGCACTGCTGGAGATTTACCGTAAGCAGCGCCCGGGCGAGCAGCCGACGCGTGACCTCGCGCAGTCCCTGCTGGAGAACTCCTTCTTCCGCCCGAAGCGCTACGACCTCGCTCGCGTGGGCCGTTACAAGGTCAACCGCAAGCTGGGCCTGGGCGGTGACCACGATGGTCTGATGATCCTCACCGAGGAAGACATCGCCACCACCCTCGAGTACCTCGTGCGTCTGCACGCCGGCGAGACCGAGATGACCTCCCCGACGGGTGAGATCATCCCGATCAACACCGACGACATTGACCACTTCGGTAACCGCCGCCTGCGCACGGTGGGCGAGCTGATCCAGAACCAGGTCCGCGTCGGCCTTTCCCGCATGGAGCGCGTTGTGCGCGAGCGCATGACCACGCAGGACGCGGAGTCCATCACGCCGACGTCCCTGATCAACGTGCGTCCGGTGTCTGCGGCCATCCGCGAGTTCTTCGGTACGTCCCAGCTGTCCCAGTTCATGGACCAGAACAACTCCCTGTCCGGCCTGACCCACAAGCGTCGTCTGTCCGCCCTCGGCCCGGGTGGTCTGTCACGTGAGCGCGCCGGCATCGAGGTGCGAGATGTGCACCCGTCTCACTACGGCCGCATGTGCCCGATTGAGACGCCGGAAGGCCCGAGCATTGGTCTGATCGGTGCGCTGGCGTCCTACGCCCGCGTGAACCCGTTCGGCTTTATTGAGACGCCGTACCAGAAGGTGGTTGACGGTGTCCTCTCCGACCAGGTTGATTACCTCACCGCCGACGAGGAGGACCGCTACGCCATTGCGCAGGCGGCCACCCCAATGGACAAGGACGGCAAGCTCACCGGTGACCGCATCGAGGTCCGCCTCAAGGACGGCGACATCGGTGTCGTCGGCCCGAAGGGCGTGGACTACCTCGACATCTCCCCGCGCCAGATGGTGTCTGTTGCTACCGCAATGATTCCGTTCCTGGAGCACGACGATGCAAACCGTGCCCTCATGGGTGCGAACATGCAGAAGCAGGCTGTGCCGCTGCTGCGCTCCGAGGCTGCGTACGTGGCCACCGGTATGGAGCAGCGCGCTGCGTATGACGCAGGCGATACCGTGATCACCGCGAAGTCCGGTGTGGTGGAAAACGTGACGGGTGACTTCATCACCATCATGGATGATGAGGGCATTCGCGACACCTACATGCTGCGCACCTTCGAGCGCACCAACCAGGGCACCTGCTACAACCAGACCCCGATTGTCTCCGCAGGCGAGCGTGTTGAGGCTGGCCAGGTTATCGCGGACGGCCCGGGCACCAAGAACGGTGAGATGGCTCTTGGCCGCAACCTGCTCGTGGCGTTCATGCCGTGGGAAGGCCACAACTATGAGGACGCGATCATCCTTAACCAGCGCGTGGTGGAGGAGGACATCCTCACCTCCGTGCACATTGAGGAGCACGAGATTGACGCCCGCGACACCAAGCTCGGTGCCGAGGAGATCACCCGCGAGATCCCGAACGTCTCTGAGGACGTACTGAAGGACCTGGATGAGCGCGGCATTATCCGCATCGGTGCGGACGTGCGTGACGGCGACATCCTCGTCGGCAAGGTCACCCCGAAGGGTGAGACCGAGCTGACTCCGGAGGAGCGCCTGCTGCGCGCCATTTTCGGCGAGAAGGCCCGCGAGGTGCGCGATACCTCCCTGAAGGTGCCGCACGGCGAGACCGGCAAGGTGATTGCAGTGCGCCGCTTCTCCCGCGAGGACGACGATGATCTGAGCCCGGGCGTGAACGAGATGATCCGCGTCTACGTCGCCCAGAAGCGCAAGATCCAGGACGGCGACAAGATGGCCGGCCGCCACGGCAACAAGGGTGTCGTGGGCAAGATCCTGCCGCAGGAGGACATGCCGTTCATGGCGGACGGTACCCCGGTGGACATCATCCTGAACACCCACGGTGTGCCGCGTCGTATGAACATCGGCCAGGTCCTCGAGGTGCACCTCGGCTGGCTGGCCAAGGCCGGCTGGACCGTGAACCCGGACGACCCGAAGAACGCCAAGCTGCTGGAGACCCTGCCGGAGCACCTCTACGACGTGCCGGCGGATTCCCTCACCGCAACCCCGGTGTTCGACGGCGCTACCAACGACGAGATCGCTGGCCTGCTGGCAAACTCCAAGCCGAACCGCGACGGCGACGTGATGGTGGATGAGAACGGCAAGACCACACTGTTCGACGGCCGTTCCGGCGAGCCGTACAAGTACCCGATCTCCATCGGTTACATGTACATGCTCAAGCTGCACCACCTGGTGGACGAGAAGATCCACGCCCGCTCCACCGGCCCGTACTCCATGATTACGCAGCAGCCGCTGGGTGGTAAGGCCCAGTTCGGCGGCCAGCGCTTCGGCGAGATGGAGGTGTGGGCGATGCAGGCATACGGCGCCGCCTACACCCTGCAGGAACTTCTCACCATCAAGTCGGATGACGTGGTGGGCCGCGTGAAGGTCTACGAGGCCATTGTGAAGGGCGACAACATCCCGGATCCGGGCATTCCGGAGTCCTTCAAGGTGTTGCTCAAGGAGCTGCAGTCGCTCTGCCTGAACGTGGAGGTGCTCTCCACCGACGGCACGCCGATGGAGCTCGACGGCGACGACGACGAATTTGACCAGGCCGGCTCCTCGCTGGGTATCAACCTCTCGCGCGACGAGGGGTCCGCGGCGGATACGGCTTAGCGCCAGGTACAGGCGGGCGTCGATAAGCATCATGCTTTTCGACGTTTGCCCTGACACGAACTTGATCTCAAAAACAAACCTGAAAGGGATTTTTACGTGTTTGACGTAAACCTCTTCGACGAGCTTCGCATCGGCCTGGCCACCGCCGACGACATCCGTCGTTGGTCCCACGGCGAGGTAAAGAAGCCGGAGACCATTAACTACCGCACCCTCAAGCCGGAGAAGGACGGCCTCTTCTGCGAGCGCATCTTCGGCCCGACCCGTGACTGGGAGTGCGCCTGCGGCAAGTACAAGCGCGTGCGCTACAAGGGCATCATCTGTGAGCGCTGCGGTGTCGAGGTGACCAAGTCCAAGGTGCGCCGCGAGCGCATGGGCCACATCGAGCTGGCCGCTCCGGTGACCCACATCTGGTACTTCAAGGGTGTGCCGAGCCGCCTGGGCTACCTGCTGGACCTCGCTCCGAAGGACCTGGAGCGCATTATTTACTTCGCCGCCAACATCATCACCTCGGTTGATGAGGAGGCTCGCCACAACGACATGTCCACCCTCGAGGCGGAGATGATCCTTGAGAAGAAGGAAGTTGAGGCGGACGCCAACTCCGAGATCGCGGAGCGCGCGCAGAAGCTGGAGGAGGACCTCGCTGAGCTCGAGGCCGCCGGCGCCACTGCGGCTGCACGCAAGAAGGTGCAGCAGGCCGCGGACAAGGAGATGACCCACATCCGTGAGGCGGGCGAGCGCGAGGTGGAGCGCCTGGACGAGATCTGGACCACCTTCCAGAAGCTTGCCCCGAAGCAGATGATCATCGACGAGAACCTCTACGAGGAACTGGTCGACCGCTACGAGGACTACTTCACCGGCGGCATGGGCGCCGAGGCGATTCAGACCCTGATCCGCAACTTCGACCTCGATGCTGAGGCCGAGGAACTGCGCGGCATTATCGCCGAGGGCAAGGGCCAGAAGAAGGTCCGTGCACTGAAGCGCCTGAAGGTTGTCGCCGCGTTCCAGCGCTCCGGCAACGACCCGGCCGGCATGATCCTGGACGCGATTCCGGTGATCCCGCCGGAGCTGCGCCCGATGGTGCAGCTGGACGGTGGCCGCTTTGCCACCTCCGACCTGAACGACCTGTACCGTCGCGTGATCAACCGCAACAACCGCCTCAAGCGCATGATTGACCTCGGCGCGCCCGAGATCATCGTGAACAACGAGAAGCGCATGCTGCAGGAGTCTGTGGACGCGCTGTTCGACAACGGCCGCCGCGGCCGCCCGGTCACTGGCCCGGGTAACCGCCCGCTGAAGTCCCTCTCTGACCTGCTGAAGGGTAAGCAGGGCCGCTTCCGCCAGAACCTGCTGGGTAAGCGCGTGGACTACTCCGGTCGTTCCGTGATTATCGTCGGCCCGCAGCTCAAGCTGCACGAGTGCGGTCTGCCGAAGCTGATGGCGCTCGAGCTGTTCAAGCCGTTCGTGATGAAGCGCCTGGTGGACAACGACTATGCGCAGAACATCAAGAGCGCGAAGCGCATGGTGGAGCGCCAGCGCCCCGAGGTGTGGGACGTGCTGGAAGAGGCAATTTCGGAGCACCCGGTGCTGCTCAACCGTGCGCCGACGCTGCACCGCCTGGGCATCCAGGCCTTCGAGCCGAAGCTGGTTGAGGGTAAGGCTATCCAGCTGCACCCGCTGGCATGTGAAGCGTTCAACGCCGACTTCGACGGCGACCAGATGGCAGTCCACCTGCCGCTGTCCGCCGAGGCGCAGGCAGAGGCCCGCATCCTCATGCTCTCCTCCAACAACATCCTGTCCCCGGCATCCGGCAAGCCGCTGGCTATGCCGCGTCTGGACATGGTGACCGGCCTGTACTTCCTCACCATGCTGAAGGGTGAGAACGAGATCGGCGGCGAGGGCGCGTACGCTCCGGCCGACGAGAACGGTCCGGCACGCGGCGTGTACTCCTCTTACCGCGAGGCCATCATGGCGTACGACCGCGGTGTGCTTGGCCTCCAGGCTCCGATCCAGGTGCGCATTGACCACCTGCGCCCGACCCCGGAGATTGAGCAGGAGCAGTTCCCGGACGGCTGGACCAAGGGTCAGCCGTGGCTGACCACCACCACGCTCGGCCGCATCATGTTCAATGAGCTGCTGCCGTTCAACTTCCCGTACCAGGAAGGCGCGATGGTGCGTAAGGGCGGCGGCTCCGGCAAGGTGCTGTTGGGCGACATCATCCAGTCGATGGTGGAGAAGTACCCCATGATCACCGTGGCTCAGGTGCTGGACAAGATGAAGGATGCCGGCTTCTACTGGGCAACCCGCTCCGGCGTGACCATCTCCATGTCTGACGTGCTGGTGCTCCCGAACAAGACCGAGGTTTTGGAGGAGTACGAGCGCGAGGCAGAGGAGATCGAGCGCAAGTTCTGGGAGAAGGGTGCGCTGACGGAGGAGAACCGCTACGACCGCCTGGTCGAGCTGTGGCAGGACGCCACCAACAAGGTGGGTCAGGCTGTGGAGGACCTCTACCCGGACGACAACCCGATTCCGATGATCGTGAAGTCCGGTGCTGCCGGTAACATGCGCCAGATCTGGACCCTGGCCGGCATGAAGGGCATGGTTGTGAACTCCCGCGGTGAGTACATCACCCGCCCGATCAAGACCTCCTTCCGCGAGGGCCTGACCGTGATGGAGTACTTCAACAACTCCCACGGTTCCCGTAAGGGTCTGGCCGATACCGCGCTGCGTACCGCGGACTCGGGCTACCTCACCCGTCGTCTCGTGGACGTGGCGCAGGATGTCATCGTCCGCGAGGACGACTGCGGCACCCACCAGGGCGTCAAGGTGCCGGTTGCCGTCGCTGGCTCCGGCGACACCTTCCGCCGCCACGACCTGGTAGAGACCTCCGTGTCCGGCCGCGTCCTGGCATCCGACGCCAAGGGCACGGACGGCGAGGTTGTGCTGGAGGCCGGCACGGAGCTTTCCGAGGAGCGTATCGACGCTCTCGTGGCCGCCGGCGTGACCGAGGTCAAGGTGCGCTCCGTGCTCACCTGCCAGACCCCGACCGGCGTGTGCGCAAAGTGCTACGGCAAGTCCATGGCCTCCGGCCAGCTGGTGGACATCGGCGAGGCCGTGGGCATTGTCGCCGCGCAGTCCATTGGTGAGCCGGGTACCCAGCTGACCATGCGTACCTTCCACCAGGGTGGTGTTGGTGGCGACATCACCGGCGGTCTGCCGCGTGTGCAGGAGCTGTTCGAGGCCCGTGTGCCGAAGAACCGCGCCCCAATCGCATCCGTGGCCGGCACCATCACCCTCGAGGACGAGGGCAACTTCTGGACGCTGACCATCCACCCGGATGACGGCTCCGACGTTGTTGTTTACGAGAAGCTGTCCAAGCGCCAGGGTGTCGCCCAGGTGCGCCGCCCGATGGAGTCCAACCCGGACGCCATGATTGAGCGCTCCCTGCGCGAGGGCGACCACGTCGAGGTGGGCGAGCGCCTGCTGCGCGGCGCCGCTGACCCGCACGACGTGCTCGAGGTCCTCGGCCGCCGCGGCGTGGAGAAGCACCTGATCAACGAGGTGCAGGCCGTGTACCGCACCCAGGGTGTGTCCATCCACGACAAGCACATCGAGATCATCATCCGCCAGATGCTGCGCCGCGGTACCGTCATCGACTCGGGCACCACCGAGTTCCTGCCGGGCACCCTGGTGGATCTGGCGGAGGCCCGCCAGGTCAACGCGGCGGCTGTCGCGGACGGCGGCGAGCCGGCCGAGATGCGCTCCGAGATCATGGGTATCACCAAGGCCTCCCTGGCTACGGAGTCCTGGCTGTCCGCGGCCTCCTTCCAGGAGACCACCCGCGTGCTCACCGATGGCGCAATTAACAAGCGCTCCGACAAGCTGATCGGCCTGAAGGAGAACGTGATCATCGGTAAGTTGATCCCGGCTGGTACCGGCATTTCCCGCTACCGCAACATCCAGGTCAAGCCGACTGAGGCGGCCCGCTCCGCGGCCTACTCGATCCCGAGCTTCGGCGACTCCATCTACGGCGACGAGGGCTACGGCGAATTCACCGGCGCCTCCGTCCCGCTGGATGAGTACGGTTTCGACCTCTAAGGCAGCCCCGGCACTTCTGGCACCGCTTGGTCTGCACTAACGCCCGGCTCCCACACCACTGTGGGGCCGGGCGTTTTGCTTGCCGACGTTCGCTTGGCCAGCCAAGCATTAGCTAACCGCGGTACTGCGGGTACTCCTGTTCGGGAGCACGGCGGATTTCCACACCGCCCATCAGCGCGACCCCGCGAACGCGGATCACCGGGGCGTTTGGCGGCAGCGGTTCCTCGTTCGCCTTGCTGGAGAAGCCGAACCCGCCCATGATGCCAACGCCTTCGTCGATCACCCGCACCCCGGGCGGGACGATGATCTCGATGCCGCCCATCACTGCAAACGCGTTGATGACGGTTTCGTGAGACGACAGGTAGGCATTTCGCAGGTCAAGCGAGTTCCCGCCCATCACCGTAATTGAGGTGTGGTTGGGGGCGATGTGCCAAGAGCCGGCCTTCTCTGTCCCGCCCATGATTGAGAAGGAGGAGGTGGAGCCTCCCGGCTGGTCCACAATCCGGTTCACCGGTGCGGCCGGTTGCACCCGCTGCAGCTCGGCGCTGGGGGAGAGGTCCGCCGTCAGCGGCGGGAGCTCGTCGACGTACGTGGCCGCCCAAAGCTGGCGCGTACGCTCGTCGAATTCGGTGACGGACAGCTGGCCGTCCGTGAACGCGGCATGGAGGATTGCGGCTGTGTTGTCGCGATCGGCGTTGCCGGCGCGCTTGCGGGGGGCGGGGCTCTCGCTCATACCGTTAAGCGTACGGAATTCAATCGAGCGTCGAGAAGCAAAAGCTCCCCGTGCCAGGACGCAAACTCTGCTTAGAATTCACATGTGAGCGCAACATCGCCGAAGCACGCCGCTGAGCACGGCGCTGAGCAGGGGGTGGCACGAGGGTTCGTGCAGTCGGTCGCCGGGGACCTGGCTACCCGGACAAATGTGACGCTTGCTGCGCTGCTTGCAGTTGTGGGGCTTCTAGGGCTGGCCGGGGGATTCAACGAGGCTGAACCGCAGGGGCTTGTCACCGCGGACCTGCCGGCGGACGGGCGTGCCCCCGCGGAACCGGTTGCGGTGGGGGCTACGCCGCTGGAGATAGAGGTGAGGCGTTCCTACGTCGTGGACGGTGCCCGGGTGGTGGAGATGCGGCTGGAGAATACGGCGGACCGCCCGATCTCCGCGCCCCGGCTACTTACGGCCTTCAAGCTGCAGGATTCCGGCCTGCCGGAGGCTGCGCAGCCCAAGTTCGGCAAAATCAACCACAGGCTGACCAGCCTGGAGCGGCTCACGGAGGTGCCGTTCGCCGGCCTCGTCGCCGCGAACCCGGGGGTGCCGCTGGATCTGGCGGTGATTTTCACCGACCCGCTCGACGGTGGCGCAGGTAGCGCGGCGGAGGCGGACACCCTGGTCATCTGGTCCCTGGAGTACCGCACGTCCATCCTGGACGGCTCCAAATCATGGCTCCTCTCAGACCCGGTCGCGGAGGTGACGCTGCGGTGAAGATTGATCGGCGGATGGCCGCGGTTGCCGCATCCCTGGCGTTGCTGAGCCTGGGCGTGTTCGTGCGCGACCAGCTCCCGAAAGCGAACGACCTAGTGTTCGCGCCGTTCAGCTACGGCGGCGAGGCGCCCAAGATCGGCAAGATCGGCGACGTGCGCGCCACCGTGGCGGAAACCGTCAACGGGATTCCAACCCACGCGGCGTGGCTGGTGGTGGAATTCGCGTACCAGCCGGATGAGCTGATTTCCCTGCAGGGCGAGGTTGAGGCCGCGGACGGCACCCTCTACGGGTCGAGCAACCAGATGCTGATGGCGTGCGGGCCGCGCTACCCCGGCTTGGAGACCCAATGCACCCTGGTGTTCGAGATGCCGGCGGACAAGCTTGCGGGTGCGACGCTGCTCATCCGCCCGCCGAGCACCCAGATGGCGCCTGAAGCTGCGGTGCCGCTGCCGGATGCGGCGCAAGCGGGCGACGTAGTCCTAGAGGGGGTTTCGCTATGAGGAAAGCGTGGTGGGTTGCAGCCCCCGTCGCGGTCGCGGCGATGCTGGCGGCGTCGGCGCAGCCCTACTTCAGCCTGTACCGGCCGTGGGCTTGGACCCAGGAGCACGTTGTGCGCGCGGACTCAGCCGGGAGCTTCAGCCTCCCGCTGCCGGACGCGGGGGAGGGTGCGGCGCACGCCGCCTCCGTTGAGGTCGTGGGCTTTCAGCTGCTTGACGACGCCACGGAGCAGCGCATTGGCGTCCACGCACCCGACGGATTCGATGCGTGGCTGGTTATGACGCAGTGGAGCGCGCCTGCGGACGCTGTCTTGGTGGGGTGCCGCATGTGGGCCACCGGTTCGGACGGGCGCACCTACAACCTGACGGACGGCGTGTTTGCCGATTCGGCGCTGGTTGAGGATTTGAGCCAGGCCTCTGCGTGCACCCCGCCGCGGGAGGGCGGGCCGAGGATCGATCCCGCGGATGGCTCGGTCGCGCCGGGAGATCCCCGCCCCGAGAAGTGGCGGAAGATCACCCCGGTGGCGATGCCGGAGGGCATTCAGCCGACGCATTTGCGGTTCGGCTGGCAGGAGCCCCACTACGTGACCTTGGTGCTCCCGGCGCCGGCCGACTTCGTAGACGCGCCGGCGGCCTCCTGAGCGGCCGTGCCGGCCGCGGCTGCCGTGCCTTCCTCGGCGCTGTAGGAGTTGCGCAGGAAGTAATCCAGCCCGGAGGCGATGAGGCACACCACCGCGAGCAGGTAGACCGCGCGCGCCGCCACCAAGATGTATTGGGCGGCCACTTCGCTCATGATGATGTCCTGCGGCCCGGCGATGGCGCGGCCTAACTGCACCACCCCAAGCTCAACACCGGTGGCCAACATGAAGATCACGCAGAAGATGGTCATGGGCAAAAGCCCGGCGCGCGCGAGTGTGCGCAGCCCGTTCAGTGTGGTCTTGATCGGCCCTGCCACAGGTTTGAGGGCCTCGTCCACCGCGTGTTTCGCCTCGTGTTCCGCTGCGGTTCTCACGCGTTTCCGGGCGCGCGCTCCAAGGGTCGCAGGTGCCGCAGGCGCCGCCGCCTCATCCTGCGCCGCCTCCTGCACCGCCTCCTCGGCTTGCTTCGCGGCGAGCGACGTACCGAACACCACCGCGCCGAGCGTCAGCCACGCGATCGGGATCGTGATCAGCTGGTTCAGCGGCGGCAGCGCTCCCGCCAGCCAGCCCCACGCGTCCGCCAGGAAGCCGGCAGAATCTTCCAGCCCGGTTCTGGTCTCTTCGAGGCGGTGGTAGGCGGGCGCGATGCTCTGGCGGCTCAAGGCCCAATCTTCAACGTCGGCAAGCTTGTTCGTTAGAAACACCGACACCGTGGACATCCACAGCACCTCGAGGTAAGCGGAGAGATACGTAAAGCCGAGGCCCTTTTCCGCCAGCGCGAAGTAGCCCACGATTTTGCGCAGGACTACGGTGCCCACAATCAGCCCGATCAACCCCGCAGTGCTGTCTACGAAGGCGCGGGAGAAGTCGGCGTCGAACCCCCGGTTCTGCAGTTCATCCACCGTCGCGGCGTGTCGGAACGAGGCGAGATCCTCCTTCAGCATCCCGTGCGTGGAATACACGGTGAGGAATGAGATCAGCATGCCGCCCGCGGATAGCAGCCGCACCCGCGCGGATGTCTCGCGCGGATCCGGGAATGTCGCGGCCAGGAAGGGTAGGGACGGGCGCAGGAGCCACAGGCAGAAGATGAGCGACACCATCACGCTCAGCGGCGCGAGCGGCATGACCAAGCTCGCTGCGAAGCCGGAGAAATTGGAGAGCCAGACGGCCAGCCAGATCACGGCCTGGCGGCCGGCGAGGCCGAGGCAGATTACGGTGACAAGCTGGGGGAAATGGCGCACCAGCAACGTCGCAGCGCGGCCCGGAATGCTCAGGGATTCCGACGCGAGCAGGCGCAGGGGAGTCGGCTGGGTGCCCGCGGGAGAGCTCATGGCTGCAGTCTAAAGGAGCAGTTTGCTTTACGACGTTCGTCCGTAGTACATTGTCCGAGGTTTCGTCCGCGTGCCAGCGCGCGGTGCGAAGTTTTCGAACCCATGCGGCCTTAAGGCTCGCGCGGTTGTTCATGCACGGTAGGGCCCCGGAAGGAAAAGAGCCCCCATTTTTGCATGTATGGCCACGTTTTGTCTCGGCCGCAAGACAAGAAAGAGCGTGAATGCCTACTATTCAGCAGCTGGTCCGCAAGGGCCGCCACGATAAGAAGACCAAGGTCGCTACGGCCGCCCTGAAGGGCTCGCCGCAGCGCCGTGGTGTGTGCACCCGCGTGTACACCACCACTCCGAAGAAGCCGAACTCTGCACTGCGCAAGGTCGCACGTGTTCGCCTGACCTCCGGCATTGAGGTTTCCGCCTACATCCCGGGCGAGGGCCACAACCTGCAGGAGCACTCCATGGTGCTCGTGCGCGGTGGTCGTGTGAAGGACCTGCCGGGTGTGCGTTACAAGATCATCCGCGGCGCACTGGATACCCAGGGCGTGAAGGACCGCAAGCAGGCTCGCTCCCGTTACGGTGCGAAGAAGGGACAGTAAAGAACAATGCGTAAGCAAAAGGCCCCCGAGCGTCCCGTAGTTAAGGATCCGGTTTACAACTCTGAGCTGGTTACCCAGCTGGTGAACAAGATCCTGCAGGACGGCAAGAAGTCCACCGCAGAGCGCATCGTGTACGGCGCGCTTGAGATCTGCCGCGAGAAGACCGGCACCGATCCGGTTGGCACCCTCGAGAAGGCTCTGGGCAACATCCGCCCGGACCTCGAGGTTCGTTCCCGCCGCGTGGGTGGCGCGACCTACCAGGTCCCGGTCAAGGTTGAGCCGGGCCGTTCCAACACGCTGGCTCTGCGTTGGATGGTCACCTTCACCCGTCAGCGCCGCGAGAACTCCATGATGGAGCGTCTCGCCAACGAGATCCTGGATGCTTCCAACGGTCTCGGCGCATCCGTGAAGCGCCGCGAGGACACCCACAAGATGGCTGAGGCTAACCGCGCCTTCGCCCACTACCGCTGGTAATCCTCCGCGCGATGCAGCGAAAGCGGCCCGGCCGACAATCAGCCCGCCTCATGTGGGGTGGGTGTTATACCGCTCCTCACGAGGGGAAGCAGCTGATTGTTGCCGGGCCATTGCTGTCGCTTCGGCCCCGTTAACTGGGCTTCACGCTGCTGCCTGGACCAAGTAGTGGCAAAATTGACAAACGAACATATCCGAATAAGGCGCCCAAGGTTCGGGAACTTTCTGAACCGGAACGCGTCGACAACGTACAAGTTGGGGTAATAAACGTGGCACAAGAAGTGCTTAAGGATCTGAACAAGGTCCGCAACATCGGCATCATGGCCCACATCGATGCTGGTAAGACGACCACCACCGAGCGCATCCTGTTCTACACGGGTATCAACCGCAAGGTCGGCGAGACCCACGATGGTGGCGCAACCACCGACTGGATGGAGCAGGAGAAGGAGCGCGGCATCACCATTACGTCCGCTGCTGTGACCTGTTTCTGGAACGGTAACCAGATCAACATCATTGATACCCCGGGCCACGTGGACTTCACCGTCGAGGTGGAGCGCTCCCTGCGTGTTCTTGACGGCGCTGTCGCCGTGTTCGACGGTAAGGAAGGCGTTGAGCCGCAGTCTGAGCAGGTGTGGCGTCAGGCTGCGAAGTACGACGTGCCGCGTATCTGCTTTGTCAACAAGATGGACAAGCTGGGCGCTGACTTCTTCTTCACCGTTGGCACCATCGTGGACCGCCTCGGCGCTAAGCCGTTGGTTATGCAGATCCCGATCGGCGCTGAGGATGACTTCGACGGTGTTGTTGACCTCATCGAGATGAAGGCATACCTGTGGCCGGGCAAGGTTGAGACCGGCACCCCGCCGCAGATCCAGGAGATCCCGGCTGACCTGCAGGACAAGGCAGAGGAGTACCGCGAGAAGCTGCTCGAGACCGTCGCTGAGTCCGACGAGGAGCTCATGGAGAAGTACTTCGGTGGCGAGGAGCTCTCCATCGAGGAGATCAAGGCTGCCATCCGCAAGATGACCGTGAACTCCGAGATCTACCCGGTCTTCTGTGGTTCCGCATACCGCAACAAGGGCATTGAGCCGATCCTTGATGCTGTTGTGGATTACCTGCCGAACCCGCTGGACATCGGCGAGGTGCACGGCACCTCCGTGAACGGCGAAGAGGACATGAGCCGTAAGCCGTCCGTGGACGAGCCGTTCGCAGCGCTTGCGTTCAAGATTGCTGTGCACCCGTTCTTCGGCAAGCTCACCTACGTCCGCGTCTACTCCGGCCGCACCGAGCCGGGCGAGCAGATGCTCAACTCCACCAAGGAGTCCAAGGAGCGCGTGGGCAAGCTCTTCCAGATGCACGCGAACAAGGAGAACCCGGTCGAGGAAGCACTCGCCGGCAACATCTACGCGTTCATCGGCCTGAAGAACACCACCACAGGTGACACCCTGTGTGACCCGGCGAACCCGATCATCCTCGAGTCCATGGACTTCCCGGACCCGGTTATCCAGGTGGCAATTGAGCCGAAGACCAAGGCTGACCAGGAGAAGCTCGGTGTAGCTATTCAGAAGCTCGCCGAGGAGGACCCGACCTTCACCGTGAAGCTGGATGATGAGACCGGCCAGACCGTCATCGGCGGTATGGGCGAGCTGCACCTCGACGTTCTGGTGGACCGCATGAAGCGCGAGTTCAAGGTTGAGGCGAACATCGGTTCCCCGCAGGTTGCGTACCGCGAGACCATCCGCAAGAAGGTCGAGTCCCTGGACTACACCCACAAGAAGCAGACCGGTGGTTCCGGTCAGTTCGCGAAGGTCATCGTCACCATCGAGCCGTACAACCCGGACCCGGAGACCCTGGAGGAGGGCGAGTCCGCAACCTACGCGTTCGAGAACGCCGTCACCGGTGGTCGCGTGCCCAAGGAGTACATCCCGTCCGTGGACGCTGGTATCCAGGATGCAATGCAGTACGGCTACCTTGCTGGCTTCCCGCTGGTGAACATCAAGGCCACCCTTGAGGACGGCGCGTACCACGAGGTTGACTCCTCTGAAATGGCCTTCAAGATGGCTGGTTCCCAGGTGCTCAAGGAGGCAGTGGCAAAGGCGAAGCCGGTGCTGCTCGAGCCGCTCATGGCCGTTGAGGTTGTGACTCCGGAGGAGTACATGGGTGACGTGATCGGCGACCTGAACTCCCGCCGTGGCCAGGTCAACTCCATGGATGACCGTTCCGGCGCCAAGGTTGTCAAGGCAATCGTGCCGCTGTCCCAGATGTTCGGCTACGTGGGTGACCTGCGTTCCCGCACTCAGGGTCGCGCGAACTACACCATGGTGTTCGACTCCTACGGTGAGGTTCCGTCCAACGTCGCTCAGGAGATCATCGACGAGCGCACCGGCAAGTAAGCCGCTAAAGCTCTCCGCGCCTGACGGTGCCCGCTGCGGTAGCCAGCGCAGCGGGCCCGGCTGATGGACGGAGAGACATACACCTTGCGGGTACCGGCTCGCTGAGACCGAAACGTTCGCACAAACTGCGTGTGACGTGCGGTTTGAGCCGGCCGTTACCCACTAGGTGGATCCGGGTTGCTTCGGATCGACCGGTTTGAAAAACGGTCATCGGCTATCTAGGATTATGTAACTGGCACATTGTGAAATGGTCGTGCCCTTATGTCCCGCGCGAGTGGGCCGTGAGGCAAGGCAAATGTAAACCACGTGGCTGCGAAGGTCGTAGCCACCATGAAGTCCAGGAGGACAACAAGTGGCAAAGGCAAAGTTCGAGCGTACGAAGCCGCACGTCAACATCGGCACCATCGGTCACGTCGACCACGGCAAGACCACCACGACGGCTGCCATCACCAAGGTGCTCGCTGACGCGTACCCGGAGGAGAACAAGGCTTTCGCCTTCGACGCGATCGATAAGGCTCCGGAGGAGCGCGAGCGCGGCATTACCATCAACATCTCCCACGTGGAGTACAACACCCCGAAGCGCCACTACGCACACGTTGACGCTCCGGGCCACGCCGACTACATCAAGAACATGATCACCGGTGCGGCTCAGATGGACGGCGCTATCCTCGTGGTTGCTGCTACCGATGGCCCGATGCCGCAGACCCGCGAGCACGTGCTGCTCGCTCGCCAGGTGGGCGTTCCGTACATCCTCGTTGCGCTGAACAAGTGCGACATGGTTGACGATGAGGAGATCATCGAGCTCGTCGAGATGGAGGTCCGCGAGCTGCTGGCTGAGCAGGACTACGACGAGGAAGCTCCGATCGTTCACATCTCCGCTCTGAAGGCCCTTGAGGGCGACGAGAAGTGGGTCCAGACCGTGCTCGACCTCATGCAGGCTTGCGATGACTCGATTCCGGACCCGGTCCGCGAGACCGACCGTGACTTCCTGATGCCGATCGAGGACATCTTCACCATTTCCGGCCGCGGTACCGTGGTTACCGGTCGTGTGGAGCGCGGTGTCCTGAACCTCAACGACGAGGTCGAGATCATTGGTATCAAGGACAAGGCTCAGAAGACCACCGTTACCTCCATCGAGATGTTCAACAAGCTTCTCGATACCGCTGAGGCCGGCGACAACGCAGCTCTGCTGCTCCGTGGTCTGAAGCGCGAGGACGTCGAGCGCGGCCAGGTCGTCATCAAGCCGGGCGCTTACACCCCGCACACCAAGTTCGAGGGTTCCGTCTACGTCCTGTCCAAGGACGAGGGCGGCCGCCACACCCCGTTCTTCGACAACTACCGTCCGCAGTTCTACTTCCGCACCACCGACGTGACCGGTGTTGTGAAGCTGCCGGAGGGCACCGAGATGGTTATGCCGGGCGACAACGTCGAGATGACCGTTGAGCTCATCCAGCCGGTTGCTATGGACGAGGGCCTGCGCTTCGCTATCCGCGAGGGCTCCCGCACCGTCGGCGCTGGCCGCGTTACCAAGATCATCGACTAGTTCGTCGCTGGTCGGTAGCTGCTAGCTCCACCATCTAGCTTGAAGCCGCATCCCGCTTGCCGGGGTGCGGCTTTTGCGTTCCCTGCGCCTCCGACCAACGGGCCGGATGTACCGTAGGTGTGTGCATGACCCGACCCGCATCCCCCGCCTCATGGCCGCGCTGCAGGACGCATGGGAGGGCCAACCCGACCTCACCCTGCCGGCGTTCCTTGGCATGTTGCAGGCGCGTGGGATCAGCTGGGCATCGTCCGAGGAAGAACTCCTGGCGCTCCTCGCGCAGATCAGCTCGGAGCACCCTTCGCTTATCGACGGCACTTTGAACCACCCCGTCCACATCACCACCCTCAATCCCCGGCTCGCCGTCACGCTGACGGGTGGCACGGCGGTGGTACGAAGCGCAGCCGACCCACAGCGGCCGCCGAGCGCGTGGAGTTACTCAGGCCTTGGCCCGGCGGGGCCGGGCCGCCCCCTTGTGGTCACCGACGCCGAGGGAGTGGAGCACCGGCTGGGCGTTGTGGAGCTTGCCACCCGGCTCGATAGCGATGCCGCCCCTGCGATAGAAGGGCTTCACTCAGGCGACGTAGGGTCCGCGCAGTGGCTGATTCTTTTCGAGGACGGCCGGCGCGCGATTCTTAGCCACCGCCTCCGCATCTGGACAACGGTGGGGAGGGAAACAGAAGTGGACACGTTGGCTTGGGTGAGCGTCGATAAGCTCGAGCCCGGGGCGGAGATGCAAATAACCCCAGCCGGCGGCGGGAAACCGCTGAGGCTGGGGTCGGTGCGCGAAGTGCTGCTGCTGGAGCTTTAGGCGGCAATCCTGTCAAGCTGCAGCTTCCACACAGTGTCAATCTCCATGGTGTGGTTGGCGATGCGGAAGTCCTCGTTCGCTGCTTCGACGGCCTCAATCACCTCGTCGAGGGTGTAGGCCTGATCCGCGGTCACGGTAAAGGTGGCCGTTGGCCGGTCACCAACCATGGCGATCTTGCTCTCGGCGCGCGCGATCGGGCCGTAGGCGCGCATGGCGTCGCACGCAGCCTCGGCAACACGCTGGACGTTGATGATCGTCTCCCCGTGAGCCGGATCTGCAGCCGTGATCTCGCGGTTGGAGAACGCCCTGCTGCGGATGTTGGCCACAATGAACCAAAGCCCAAGCAGGAACGCGATGATCGCGGTGATAATCAGGCCCGTCTCATACCCGCTGTAGGCGGAGAACTCCGCGATCTCGCCGCGGTTGAAGTTGTCATTGAGAAACTCGCTGACGTACGGAATGTCCCAGTACAGCGCGGCGGGGATAAGCCCGCCCAACAGGAGCAGCAGTCCCAAGATAAAGACGATTACGCGGTCAAACGCGGCCAGTCCTTTGGTCATCGTTGCACCTCCTGGGTGTCGGCTGCGGCCACTGGCTGCGGTTGCGGCTGTGCCTGCGGTGCCGCAGCATTATTGACCTGCGGGGTCAGTTTCACCGACACAGCCGGGGGTGCCGCCAAGCGGCGGAACTCACGGTTCAGCGCAGTGGTGACCTGCTCCTGCTGCATACCGGTGCCGTCGTCGTCCAGCTGGACGGTGACGGACTTGCGGTTGGCCTTGGAGCGGATGTTTTCGCCGCCGGTCTCGGCGCGGGTCGCCGCCGTGGACTTGCGCGCGATGTCCACCGGGCGGATCCAGATAGACGCCGGGGACTCGATGCGCACGTGGGTGTGGGGGCGCGGCATGAAGGAAGCAATGATCAGCCAGAGGCCCACCAGCGAGATAACGATCCCGATGGTGACGGCCGTTGCCGTCACAGCGCCGGTGCCCAGGGACGTCAGGACCGGCTCAACCCACGATGTGTAGGCCTCGCCTTGGCGGAGGTACCACACCTCGCGGGCGAGGACCGCGGACAGCGCCAACAGGAGTGCGCCGATCAGAATGGTCTTCCAACGCACTGACGGGTTGGCCCGCGGTTCGCTGCCCGGGTGCGGCCCGAGCGGGCGCGGAGCTGCGCCTTGCTCTTGGGTGCTAACGGGTGCGGTCATAGTACTTCTCCACGGGTCGAATCGTGATCTGCTTCAGGGGAGCGGGGCGGGGGGCAACGGGGCGGACAACGCGCACCGGCCGCAGCGGGCCGACTGGTCGCAGAGGCTCCGGAGCCGGCACGGCAACGGGCACGAGCGGCGGCCTGTCCACCAGGATCTGCGCGAGCGGCTTGCGGGGTGGGAGCGACACCGGTTCGACCCTGGTGACGTTCTCTACCGCGATGGGTGCGAGGGCTCGGCGCGGAGCTACTGTCACCGGGGCAATACGGCGCGGTTCCGGGGCGCTGATGCCGCGTACCGCGGTGGGGTGCACATGCACCGCCGTCAGTACCGGGGCTTCCGGCACCATGGGCACACGGACCTCGACGGGCTCGGCGACCGCGATGTCTTCCAGCGGCCGCGGTTCGCCCACAAAACCGGAAACCTGCACGTCCGCCGGCGCGGGCACCTCAACGTGTTCGACGTGTGGAGGCGCTGGGACGGCAACATCGCGCAAATCGTCCACGAGGGAGCGTGCGGTGATGGCCACCAGTGGCTTCCGCTTCTTGGTCACCGGCTGCGTCACCTCGGAGGGCTTCACGCGGATCGGGGTTGGTTCCGCCGTAGCGGTGTGGCTGGCCACATCGTCCCACGTCACGCGCTGCGCACCGGGCTCCGCCTCCACGTTGGATACCGTCACCTTTACGCGCGACACGTCCAAACCGCAGAGCTGGCGAACGTGGGCGATGATGGTGGCGCGCACTGCGTCCGTGATCGCAGCAATGGGGGAGGGGTAGGACGTAGCAATCTCCGCCTCAATGGCGGCGATGGCGGACCCGCGGTCCAGGTGGACATCAATGCGCGGGAAGCTGCGCCCGGCAAGACCGGCGAGCTTCGCGTCAAGCGCGCGCACGCCGGGGACGGTCAACACTGCCTCAGTTGCGACGCGCTCTACCGCCTTTTCACTGATGTGGTAGAACGACGTATCCATTAGCCGCGGCCCCTGCCGGAGGACGCGCTCATGACGCGGGCCAGATCAAGGCGGCCATCCAGCTGGGCGCCGATCACGCCGCCGATGACGCTGAAAAGCAGCAGCCACAGCAGGCCGAGGGCACCGCCGAACGTGACAAAGAAGGCCACGACGACACCGATGATCACGCCGGCGACCATCTTGTTTGCAAAAATGTTCATGTTTACACCAAATTTCCGGAAGTCCGGGTCTTACTGCTCGGTGGAGGCTGCGGAGGAGCGCACGGCATCCGCGACGACAACGTCGACGAACGCGAACTCGCCCGCGGCGGCTACTGCGCTGCGGACATCCTCGGCGACCGCCATGATCTCGCGGTCAGAGTCCACGTCATAGACAACGTGGATTTCCAGCCCGAGGGTCTCGCCCCGACGTGCGGGACGCAGGCCCTCGATGCGGGCACCGGGGAGGAGGAGCGCGACTTCGCCAACACGACCGCCGTGCAGCCCCGCCACACCGGGGACGGCAAGCGCCGCGTCGCGGGCCGCCTCCCCAGCCTCACGGGTTACGGAGGTCTGCGCCATGACTACTGGCCCAGGGACGGGTTAGCGGCCTGGTAGTTCACCGGCTCGTCGTACTGCTGGGTCTGCTGGATCTCGGTCTCCTGCTCCGGCAGGTTCACGTCGTGCACGGTGACGTCAACGCGGTCGACGATCAGACCGGTCATGCGGGTGATGGCCACGGTGATGTTCTCGCGGATAGCGTTCGCCAGCTCGTGGATGGCAACGCCGTACTCGGCGATGATGGCAACGGCAACGTTGACGTGGCCGTCCTGCACAGCAACGTTCACGCCCTGCTGCACGTTGGTGGAGGAGGTGAAGGACTCGCGCACAGCGCCCCACATGCGGGCAGCGCCGCCGCCCAGGTTGTGCACACCGGAAACCTCGCGCGCAGCGATGCCGGCGATCTTGCCCACTACGTTGTCGTCGATCACGGTGGTGCCGTGCTCGGTCTCAAGGTTCTCGTTGCGCGGGCGCAGCTGCTCCGGCTCCACAGCGGAGGAGGTGGTGGAGGAGGAGGTGGTGTTGGCGGTTGCCGGGGTGTTGGTGGTGTTGTCAGCCATGACAATCCTTTCAAGTTTTACACAATGTGACTCGCCCCAGCGTACCCGTTTTTGGGGCTCATGCTTGACGACGATCGGTTGGCAATCAAATCGTCGAAAAGCAGCAGCTTGCAATCGTATGACCCTTTGTGCTTAACTAGCCGGGTTGCCTTGACATGGGTTGCACGCAGTGTGGCCGATGCGGGGCGACCATGACACCCGGAGAGGGGGCCATGGCAAATAAACAGCGGCAGTACGCAAGGGTCACGCACCCTTCCGAGTCTGGCACTCGTCCGTATATATACGGACTGGGAAAGCACTGACACGATTGCGCGCAGTTTATGCGCCGCCCGTCTCACCTTTCCGCAAGTGCCATGGCAGTCAATTTAACGACACTGGCGTTGAGCCAAGGGCCCAGCCCGGACAACGTTATAGAGAAACTAGAAGCTACAACCCCACCGCTTCGAATTGGTTTGCTCCTTTCCGTTCAATCGGAAAACGGAGTGGACGATTGAACGTGGGGATGCGAGGAAGAGGTAAGCGTGGCGGGACAGAAGATCCGCATCAGGCTCAAGGCCTACGACCACGAAGCGATCGACGCATCTGCGAAGAAGATCGTTGAGACGGTCACCCGCACGGGTGCCCGTGTCGTCGGGCCGGTGCCGTTGCCCACTGAAAAGAACGTGTACGCCGTTATCCGTTCTCCGCACAAGTACAAGGATTCTCGCGAGCACTTCGAGATGCGCACGCACAAGCGCCTCATCGATATTCTCGATCCGACGCCGAAGACCGTCGATGCACTTATGCGCATTGACCTGCCGGCGAGCGTTGACGTGAACATCCAGTAAGCACCAGAGATCCCCAACGTTAGTGGAGAACTACACCATGTCTGAGAACCAGATCAAGGGCATTCTGGGCAAGAAGATCGGCATGACGCAGATCTTCGACGAGGAGAACCGTGTTATCCCGGTTACCGTCGTCGAAGCTGGTCCGTGCGTGGTCACCCAGATTCGTACCCCGGAGACTGATGGCTACTCCGCCATCCAGATCGCATACGGCGATATCGATCCCCGTAAGACCAAGAAGCCGCAGGCTGGCCACTTCAAGAAGGCCGGTGTGAACCCGCGTCGCCACGTTGCAGAGATCCGCATGGCGGACACCTCTGAGTACGAGGTTGGCCAGGAGTTCAACGCCACCATCTTCGACGGCGACGTGTTCGTCGACGTCGTGGGCACCACCAAGGGCAAGGGCTACGCAGGTGCCATGAAGCGTCACGGCTTCGCTGGCCAGGGCGCTGCCCACGGTAACCAGGCTTCCCACCGCCGCGTCGGCGGCATCGGTGCCTGCGCTACCCCGGCCCGTGTGTTCAAGGGCAAGCGCATGGCCGGCCGTATGGGCGGCAACCGCGTTACCACCCAGAACCTGAAGATCCAACGCATCGACGGCGACAACAACCTGATCCTGATCAAGGGCGCCATCCCGGGCGCTAAGGGCAGCCTTGTTACCGTCAAGACCGCAGTGAAGGGCGGTGCTCACGCATGACGAACCTGACGCTTGACGTCCACACCGCAGACGGTAAGACGAACGGTACCGTCGAGCTTCCGGCAGAATTTTTTGACCGCGAGGCATCCATCCCCCTGATGCACCAGGTTGTCACCGCACAGCTTGCTGCTGCACGTCAGGGCACCCACGCCACCAAGACCCGCGGCATGGTCCGCGGCGGTGGTAAGAAGCCGTTCCGCCAGAAGGGCACCGGCCGCGCACGTCAGGGTTCCACCCGCGCGCCGCACTTCACCGGCGGTGGCACCGTTCACGGCCCGCAGCCGCGTTCCTACGCGCAGCGGACCCCGAAGAAGATGATCAAGGCCGCGCTGGCCGGTGCTCTCACCGACCGCGCACGCAACGAGCGCATCCACGTCGTTGAGGACCTGGTGCCGGGCCAGACCCCGTCCACCAAGTCCGCTCGCGCCTTCATCGAGCGCCTGACCGACCGCAAGTCCGTCCTCCTGGTGATTGGCCGTGAGGATAACAACGCCCGTCTTTCCGCACGGAACCTGCCGGGTGTCGTCATTCTTGAGCCGACCCAGCTGAACACCTACGACGTGCTCAACGCGGACGATGTTGTGTTCTCCGTGGAGGCGCTGCACACCTTCATCAACCGCGGCAGCGACACCGTCGCTGCAGCTGCAAACGCGGAGGAGGAGAAGTAAATGGCTAAGATCGCCAACCCGCGTGACATCATCATCGCTCCGGTCCTCTCCGAGAAGACCTACGCGCTGATGGAGCAGAACACGTACACGTTCTTCGTGGACCCGTCTGCTAACAAGACCCAGATCAAGATTGCCGTGGAAGAGATCTTCGGCGTCGACGTTGCTTCGGTGAACACCACCAACCGCGAGGGTAAGCGCAAGCGTTCCCGCACCGGCTTTGGTAAGCGCAAGGACACCAAGCGCGCCTACGTCACTCTCCGCGAGGGCAGCGACTCCATCGACATCTTCGGCGGCGCGACGGCTTAACGGCCATTCGCTCGGAAGATACCGATAGAAAAGGACACACTATGGCTATTCGTAAGTACAAGCCGACAACCCCGGGTCGCCGCAACAGCTCTGTTTCCCAGTTCGAGGAGATCACTCGCTCCGAGCCGGAGAAGACCCTGCTGCGCCCGCTCCCGAAGAAGGGTGGCCGTAACACCCACGGTCACATCACCACCCGCCACCGCGGCGGCGGCCACAAGCGTCGCTACCGCGTGATTGACTTCCGTCGTTCCGACAAGGACGGCGTGCTGGCAAAGGTCGCTCACATTGAGTACGACCCGAACCGCACCGCGAACATTGCACTGCTGCACTACTTCGATGGCGAGAAGCGCTACATCATCGCGCCGAAGGGCCTGACCCAGGGCACGATCGTTGAGTCCGGCCCGAACGCCGACATCAAGGTGGGCAACAACCTGCCGCTGCGCAACATCCCGACCGGTACCACCATCCACTGCGTGGAGCTGAAGCCGGGCGCTGGTGCAAAGCTGGCACGTTCCGCAGGTACCTCCATCCAGCTTCTGGGTAAGGAAGGTTCCTACGCAGTGCTGCGTATGCCGTCCTCCGAAATCCGCCGCGTGGACATCCGCTGCCGCGCGACCGTCGGTGAGGTGGGCAACGCAGACCAGATCAACATCCGCTGGGGTAAGGCCGGCCGCATGCGTTGGAAGGGCTGGCGCCCGACCGTTCGTGGTGTGGTTATGAACCCGGTCGACCACCCGCACGGTGGTGGTGAGGGTAAGACCTCGGGTGGTCGCCACCCAGTGTCGCCGTGGGGCCAGAAGGAAGGCCGCACCCGCAACCCAAACCGTTACTCCAACAACATGATTGTGCGCCGCCGCCGCACGAAGAAGCGCTAAGAGGAGGTAAGTCAACATGCCACGCAGCCTGAAGAAGGGCCCGTTCGTCGATGAGCACCTCCTCAACAAGGTGGACGCTCAGAACGAGGCCGGCACCAAGCAGGTCATCAAGACCTGGTCTCGCCGCTCGACCATTCTCCCCGACTTCATCGGCCACACCTTCGCCGTCCACGACGGTCGTAAGCACGTGCCGGTGTTCGTCGACGAGTCCATGGTCGGCCACAAGCTCGGCGAGTTTGCACCAACCAAGACCTTTAAGGGTCACGTTAAGGAAACGAAGGGACGTCGATAAGCAATGGCTGACACGATCACCACTGCATCCGCGACGGCCAAGTTCGTGCGCACTTCCCCGATGAAGGCCCGCCGCGTGCTGGCCCTCGTCCGCGGCAAGTCCGTTGCTGAGGCCCTCGCCATTCTGAAGTACGCACCGCAGGCAGCTGCTAAGCCGGTTGCCAAGGTCATCGCTTCCGCGGCGGCCAACGCCGAGAACAACTTCGGCCTTGACCCGCGCACGCTCGTCATCGCCGAGTGCTACGCAAACGAGGGCCCGACCATGCGCCGCTACCAGCCGCGCGCTCAGGGCCGTGCCTTCCAGATCCGGAAGCGCACCTCCCACATCACTGTTGTTGTCGAGTCCAAGGAAGGGGCAAAGTAATGGGTCAGAAAATCCACCCCCACGGCCTTCGCCTGGGTATTACGGCTGACTGGAAGTCCCACTGGTACGCCGACAAGAACTACGCCGACTACGTCGCCGAGGACATCAAGATCCGCGAGTACCTGGCGAAGAACCTCGAGCGCGCCGGCATCGCCGACGTTGTCATCGAGCGCACCCGCGATCGCGTCCGCGTTGACATTCACACCGCCCGCCCGGGCATCGTGATTGGCCGCCGCGGTGCTGAGGCTGACCGTATCCGCCGCGAGCTGGAGAAGCTCACCGGCAAGATGGTCGCCCTCAACATCCTCGAGGTCAAGAACGTCGACGCTAACGCGGCACTCGTCGCACAGTCTGTGGCTGAGCAGCTGGTCAACCGTGTGGCATTCCGCCGCGCGATGCGTAAGGCTATCCAGTCCGCGATGCGCAACCCGCAGGTCAAGGGCATCAAGGTGATGTGCTCTGGCCGTCTGGGTGGCGCTGAGATGTCCCGTGTTGAGCGTTACCACGAGGGCCGTGTGCCGCTGCACACGCTCCGCGCTGAGATCGACTACGGCACGGCTGAAGCACACACCACCTTCGGCGTCATCGGCGTCAAGGTGTGGATCTACAAGGGCGATGTCGTCGGCGGTGTCCGCGAGTCCGAGCTCAACGCTCCGGCTGCAGACCGCCGTGGCCGCGGTGACCGCGACCGCCGCCCGCGCCGCGGTGGCCAGCGCCGCCAGCGTGCAGAGCAGAAGCAGGAGGGCTAATCCATGCTGATTCCTAAGCGCGTGAAGTACCGCCGCCAGCACCGTCCGACCCGTTCCGGCGTGTCCAAGGGTGGCAACAAGATCAACTTCGGTGATTACGGCCTGCAGGCTCTTGAGCCGGCCTACATCACCAACCGCCAGATCGAGTCCGCTCGTATTGCGATCAACCGCCACGTCAAGCGTGGCCGCAAGGTCTGGATCAACATCTTCCCGGACCGCCCGCTGACCCAGAAGCCGCTCGGTGTGCGTATGGGTTCCGGTAAGGGCCCGGTTGAGAAGTGGGTGGCTAACGTGAAGCCTGGCCGCATCCTCTTCGAGATGTCCTACCCGAACGAGGAGACCGCTATGGAGGCTCTGCGCCGCGCTGGCGCGAAGCTGCCGTGCAAGACCCGCGTGATCAAGAAGGAGGACCAGTTCTAATGGCTGCCGGTACCCCCGCATCTGAATTCCGCGAGCTCACCGACGATGAGCTGCGCACCCGCCTGACCGAGGCGAAGGAAGAGCTGTTCAACCTGCGCTTCCAGCTCGCCACCGGTCAGCTGACCAACAACCGCCGCATCTCCACCGTGAAGCGCGACATTGCTCGCATCTACACCGTGCTGCGCGAGCGCGAGCTCGGCCTGTCTGTCGTCCCGGGAGCTGAGGCATAACCATGACTGAGGCAAACGTGACTGAGAACCAGACTGAGACCACTGCTGCTGGCAAGGGTCCGAAGAACACCCCGAAGCAGCCGAAGGAAAAGGGCCTGCAGAAGCGCCGCCGCGGCTACGTCGTGTCCGACAAGATGGACAAGACCATCGTGGTCGAGGTGGAGGACCGCAAGTCCCACCCGCTGTACGGCAAGATCGTGCGCACCACCAAGCGTGTGAAGGCTCACGATGAGACGAACTCCGCTGGCATCGGCGATCTCGTCCGCATCGAGGAGACCCGCCCGCTGTCCAAGGACAAGCACTTCCGCCTCGTCGAGATCATCGAGAAGGCCCGCTAGGAGCTTCTCGCTTTACGACGATCGTTGGCAAGCAACCCGCCCCATCCAGGAAAATCCTGGGTGGCGGCGGGTTTCGCCTTTTTCTGCGCCTGTGCTCGGCGTAAAATTTTTTCCCATGTGCGGAATCGTTGGATATGTCGGTCCTGAGCAGGGGGAACGCGACGCCAAGGCAGTGATCATTGAGGGCCTTCGCCGGCTGGAGTACCGCGGCTACGACTCAGCCGGTGTGGCCGTGGTGGCCCGGGGCGGCATTGAGTGCCGCAAGAAGGCGGGCAAGGTCGCGGACCTGGAGGCGGAAATCGCGGCCAACCCGCTGGACCCCTCCAACCTGGGCATCGGGCACACCCGCTGGGCAACGCACGGCGGGCCGACGGATGCGAACGCGCACCCGCACGTAGTGGGCAAGCTTGCTGTGGTGCACAACGGCATCATCGAGAACTTTGCGCAGCTGAAGGCAGAGCTGACGGAGAAGGGTTACGCCTTCAAGTCGGACACCGACACCGAGGTGGCCGGTGCCCTCCTGCTGGACACGTACAAGTCGCTCGACGGCTCAGCGGACAGCGGCGATCTCACTCGCGCAATGCAGCTCACCGCCCAGCGCCTCGAGGGCGCATTTACCCTGCTGGCCATCCACGCGGATCACCCGGACCGGATTGTCGCGGCGCGGTGGAACTCCCCGCTGGTCATCGGCGCAGGTGAGGGGGAGAACTTCCTCAGCTCCGACGTGAGCGGCTTCATCGAGTTCACGCGCGACGCGGTTGAACTGGACAACGGCCAGGTGGTCACCCTCACCGCGGACGGGTACGACGTGACCACGTTCGACGGCGAAGCTGCGGAAGGCAAGCCGTTCCGCGTGGAGTGGGACATCACCGCCGCGGAGAAGGGCGGCTTCAACTCCTTCATGGAGAAGGAGATCTTCGACCAGCCGGCCGCGGTGCGCGACACGCTGTACGGCCGCTTCGACGAGGATGGCGCGTTGGTTTTGGATGAGCTGCGCATCGACCCGTCGCTTTTGCGCTCCATTAACAAGATCATCATCGTGGCGTGCGGTACCGCCGCCTACGCGGGCCAGGTTGCGCGTTACGCCATCGAGCACTGGTGCCGCATCCCTACGGAAGTGGAGCTGGCGCACGAGTTCCGCTACCGCGACCCGATTGTCACGGAGCAGACCCTGGTTGTGGCGGTGTCCCAGTCCGGCGAGACGATGGACACCCTCATGGCGGTGCGCCACGCCCGCGAGCAGGGCGCCAAGGTGATCGCCATCTGCAACACCGTGGGTGCCTCCATCCCGCGTGAGGCAGATGCTGTGCTGTACACCTACGCCGGCCCGGAGATCGCCGTCGCGTCCACCAAGGCCTTCATCTCCCAGATTGTCGCCGCCTACCTGCTGGCGCTGTACCTGGCGCAGGTGCGTGGCAACAAGTACGCGGACGAGATCCGCACCATCATCGAAGAGCTGCAGGAAATGCCGGACAAGATCCAGCAACTGCTGGACAACGCAGGTCAGATCCAGGACCTCGGCCGCGAGCTGGCGGATTCCAAGTCGGTGCTCTTCCTGGGCCGCCACGTGGGCTTTCCGGTTGCGCTCGAGGGCGCGCTGAAGCTCAAGGAGGTCGCGTACCTGCACTCCGAGGGATTCGCGGCAGGCGAGCTCAAGCACGGTCCGATCGCGCTTGTGGAGGACGGCCAGCCCGTCTTTGTCATCGTCCCGTCCAAGCGCTCCCGCTACAACCTGCACGCCAAGGTTGTCTCCAACATCCAAGAGGTGCGCGCCCGCGGTGCGGTGACCGTGGTCATCGCGGAGGAGGGCGACCACGATGTGGAAGCGTACGCAAACCACATCATCCGCATCCCGGAGTCTGCTGGTCTCATGCAGCCGCTGTTGTCCACCATCCCGCTGCAGCTGTTCGCCTGCTCCGTGGCGGAGGCCCGCGGGCTGAACGTGGATCAGCCGCGCAACCTGGCCAAGTCCGTCACCGTGGAATAACGCTCGGGGCGCCGGCGCACTGTACTCCGGGTCCGCGACGCCGGGGCCGCGGCGCGCGAACTTGATAGTCTAAGGCGGTGAAATTGCGAAGGTTTTCCGCCGCCGTAGTGGCATTGGCGTGCGCCGTCGGTCTCGGCGCCTGTGGCTCGAAGGTGGAGCAGGTGCCCCTGGCAGACACGGTTGAGCTGCAGCCCAAGGACGTGGTTTCCAAGGTGGCCGCTAGCGCAAACATTGATTCTAGGGAAGTTGTCGCCCTGACTACCACCCTGACCAGTGCAGTCACCCAGCTGGACGTTACGCTCGGCCAGCCCGTCCAGGAAGGGCAAATTGTGGCCCGGCTGGATACTTCGGGGGCGGAGCGAGAACTTGCGTCGCAACGCGCGCAGCAAGCGTCAGCCCAGGTGGCGTCGAGTAACGAGATCGAGCGAGCCCAGCAACAGCTGAACCAGCAGCAAGAGGCGCTGGGGCTGGGGCTGAACCCGCAGGTGACGGCGGCCGAAGCGGCGCAGCGGGATGCGAACGTGCAGCTTGAGGCGGCGAATGCCGCCTTCGAGCAACGCCGCCGCGAGGTCGATGCCGGTCTTGACCCGCAGCTCGCACAGCAGGAGGCGGCGGTTGAGCAGGCCCGCGGCAACGTCTCCGCTGCGGGTTTCGCCTCGGTGCGCGCGAATGCGACGAACTTCATCAGTGCGCTGACCGCGCAGATTGATCAAATCACGCCGGTGCTGGGAATCCTGGAGGCTGACGAAAGCTACAAGGCTGCGCAGCACAACCTCGACTCGGCGCAGCGGGCGTACGAGATCGCGCTCCACGGCGTGGATGCGGATTTGGAGGCGAAGCAGCGCGAGGTTGCGGCCGCATTCCAGGCAAAGAACAATGCCGACGTTGCCCTCGAGGTAGCCAGGCTCGCCGCGCAGCACCAGGTGCAGTCCAGCGCGGCGGGCGTAGAGCAGGCGCGGCGCAGTGCCGAGGCAGCGGATAACGCCGCGTCGGTGGGGCAGGGCCAACTAATCGTGGATATTGCGTCCGGTGAGGTTCGCTCGCCGATCAACGGTGTGGTGACGAATATTGTGGCGCAGCGTGGCCAGCCCGCCGCGGGCCACCTGCTGACGGTGGCAAACCCCGAGCAGCTGAAGCTCACCGCCAACGTCAACGAGACGGATTCCGGCAGGGTTCAGGTGGGCAACGAGGTCACCTTCACCACCCCGGGCACCGGCACCAAGCAGTTCCGGGGCCGCGTGTCCGAGGTTTCCCCGGTAGCGGTTCCCATCCCGGCTGGGGCGGCTGGGGCTGGCCAGGCCCCGCCGCGGCCGGAGTTCCCGGTGACGATTGAGGTGGTCGGGGACAAGGAGGGCTTGCGAATCGGCAGCTCGGCGAAGGTGCAAATCACCACCAGCACGTCCAAGGATGCGCTGACAGTGCCGCGCGAAGCGGTGATTGACAGCAACGGGAAGTACTCGGTGCTGGTCCTGCGACCGACCGGCGAGGCGGGGGACCAGTTTGAAGTTGCTGAAGTTCCGGTGTCGCTGGGGTTGGTGACGGACCTTGAGGCCGAGGTGCACGGCGTGGAGCAGGGCGCGCGTGTGCTCCGCAGCCCGGGTGATTACCGCGAGAAGGTGGGCCAAGTCGTCCGGCTCGGACAGGATGGGCAAGCTCCGGTTGCAGGCACGTCGTCGGAGGAACCGTCGGCAAGCGCGAGCCCAAGCCCGAGCGCAAGCACCACGGTCGGAAGCCAGTAGTGGACCGTAGAGACGCCATCCGGCTCGCGGGCACGAGTCTGCGGGCGAACAAGCTGCGCTCCATCCTGACACTGCTCGGCGTGATCATCGGTATCTCCGCGGTGGTCGCCATCATGTCCCTGGGCAAGGGCATGCAGCAGCAGTTACTCAGCGACTTGGAGCAGTTCGGGCTGAAGGATGTCAACGTCCAGGTGAAATCGCGGGAGCAGGTGGAAGGCGGAAACGAGACGTTCGCTTACGAGGAAGTGCCGGACGCGTCTCTGATTACGCCCGCGATGGTGGATGACTTGCGGGCTTTCGTCGGCCCCAGCGCATCCGGCGTCGCCATCGACGCCTCCCGCGACACCGCGCAGCTCACCCGCGGCCTGAACCAGGGTCGCGCCGCCCTGAGCTACGTCAACGGCGACTTTTTAGAGATGCAGCGGCTGAACATGGCTGCGGGGCGCATCTTCACCGAAGACGAGGTGGCGGAGAACCGGGCTGTTGGAGTCCTCTCTCCGGAGGTTGTGGACAAGTTTTTCAACGGGGACCCCGCTTCTGCCGTGGGCGCGAGCATCGACATGGAGGTAGGCGGGCGTTTTGCCACCGTGCAGGTTGTCGGCACCTTTGAGCGGGAAAGCGCGTCGCCTCTGGTGTACTCGCCCGAAGAGGCGCTGGTGTACGTGCCGTACACCCTGCAGGAGCGTTTGAGCGCGGATCCGGTGCAGGGGTTCAGCTACCTGCAGGTGCGGGCCGCGTCCCAGGACGGGACCGACCAGCTGGCGTCCGATGTCAGAGCATGGGCAGAGCGCGCCTACGCGGACGACCCGGACTTCGTGGCCCAGGTCCTGGACACGAAATCCGAGATCGACCAGGTCAACCAGACGATGGCGATGATGAGCCTGGTGATTTCCGCCATCGGCGGCATCTCCTTGCTGGTGGGCGGCATCGGCGTGATGAACATCATGCTCGTTTCCGTCACCGAGCGCACGCGCGAAATCGGCGTGCGCATGGCGCTGGGGGCGACGCGGAAAGCGGTGCGAATGCAGTTTGTCACCGAGGCGATGATGATTTGCCTGCTCGGCGGCGTGATCGGCGTGCTGCTGGGCACCGCAGTCGGCATCGCCGGCACCTCCGCGATGGGGATGATGGTTTTCCCGCCACTTAGCGCGGTGGTCATTGCCCTGGTGTTTTCGCTGGCGATCGGCCTGTTTTTCGGCTGGTATCCCGCGAACCGCGCGGCGAGAATGAACCCGATCGAGGCGCTCCGGTACGAGTAGGGGAGAAGATGATGCGCGGACTATTCAGGGCACTTGCTGGAGGGGTCGCCGCTGCGACGCTGGTGGCGTGCGGGCTGGTGTCCCCGGGGTCGTCGGAAAGCGAGCAGTACGCGCGCGATGCGGAGGCGGCCGGTTTCGCTGACGTCGTTACCTACGAGGCGTTTTCCGCGGGCCTGCCGAACAACGAGGTGCGGGCTTATGTGGACCTCACCGGGGTGGAGGATATCGAGGGGCTCCTTACGCTTCTCGACGGTCAAAGACTCATGTTCATCAACGTCACCCAACCGAACGGTCGAACCGCCAGCAACGTCCGCCGCGAGTACCTCCGCCCGGCATTCCACCTCCCCGAGCTCGATGCCCGGCTGCCAGAAACCGACGTTTGGGCCGCCGGCAGGTCACTGCTGATCGAGGGCGCGATCACCGCCGAGGTCTTGCATGAAGCTGCGGAGGCAGCAGAGCAGTTCGAAGAAGTTGCCATCGGGCCGCGGCCGTCCATTCGGGTCGAGTCGGGATACGACCCGGACCGCCTAGCCGCGTTGTACAGCGAGACTGTGGATTCATCGGTGACCGAGATTCTCTGGCGCGACGGCGTGCACAGCGTTCGCGCCGAATCTGACGAGGTGGCCCCTGACGGAGGGGTGCCCGAGGGGCTCCGGGAAGAGCTGCGCTTCCTCGACCCGTATCTGGCAGTGCGCGAGGGCACCGCGTGGGCAGATGTGGAGGGGCCGGAGGGCAAAGTTATCGGGCGGGTTCCTCTGCAATAGACGGGTCCCACGGTTGAGCCGGGTGCTCACGCCTAAACGCCATTATGCGGTGGAAAATCTCCGCGGAGCTGGCGTTGTTGCGGTTGCCCTGGGTAGCCGCAAGTGAGTTTGCCGCGTCCGCGGGAAGCTCATCGGGAGCGAACACACCTGGTATGAGCACCTGGGCGAGGAACGACGGGTCTGCTGTGGCGGCGCCGACGTAGCGCGCCGCATGCGCCTGGGATGCGTCGATCCGGGTCCAGTCGACAGACCAGCCGGCAGCGCGCAGCATCTGGTCAAAGTAGAAGCGCTGGGTGCGGGAGTTTCCGTCGCGGAACGGGTGGACGATGGTGAGCTCGCTCCAATGGTCCGCCACCGTGCGCACGGCGGCCTCCTTGTCAGTAGCAGAGACAGGCATTTTTGCGATGCGTTTCATCACCCGGTCCAGTTCCGCCTCCACGTACTGCGCGCGGCACATTGCCATACCCATCGCGCCGACCTCAGTCGTGCGCACCTCCCCGGCCCAGGGATAGATGTCCTGCATGAGGTAGCGATGGACGTCGAGCAGTGTCTCGCGGGTGAACTCCGTCAATGGCGTAGAGTTTTCGAGTTCGCCCAGACGTTGGAGGGCCAGACGGCCGGCGACTCTTTCGAGATCGTGGGAATTAGCGAGGCCGAAAAAGTTTTCCGGTGGCCTCTTATCCTGCCGGGCCATTAAGCAGAGACCGCTCCTGCGATACGGCGGCGGAGCTCCATCGCCTGCGACGAGTCACCGAGGCCCTCGCTCTCGAGCACCGAGAGGATGGCCTCATCTACGGAGATCTCGCCCCGAAGCTGCTGGCGGAGAAGAGCCTCGTCCTCAGCAGACATGGCTTGGCCCGCCATGACCATGGAAGCGTTCACGGCGGCGACTTTCTGGTCTTCGTTGCGCGGGTCAGTCATGAAATGAATTTTACCTGCTCAAGGGCGGGAACGGGATTTAGGCCCCTTCGCCCGCCAGGCGGTACAGGCGGTGGAAGTGGTGCACCGGGCCGTGGCCTTTGCCCACGTTGAGCTCGTCGGCGTGGGCAATTGCCTCGTGCAGCCAGGCGGAGGTCCAGCGCAGGGCGGCGCCGGCATCGCCGTCAACCGCCAGGCGCGCCGCGAGTGCGGACGATAGCGAGCAGCCGGTGCCGTGGGTGTTCTTCGTGTCCACGCGGGGAACCTCCGCGATCTCGACCGAGCCGTCGGGCCCGACCAGCGCGTTTGAGGCCATGCCGGAGTCGAGGTGGCCGCCCTTGACCACAACGGCCACGCCGGATTCGGCGGCGAATGCGCGGCCCTGCTCAATCGCGGCATCGAAGTCCGCCGCTTCCGCGTTTCCCGTCAGCACCGCTAGCTCAGGGATGTTCGGAGTGACCACCGTCGCGTGGTCGCGCACGAACTGGCGAAGCGCTTCCTCAGCGTCCGCGGTGAGCAGCCGGTCGCCCGAGGTGGCAACCATGACCGGGTCCACAACCACCACGGGCACGTCCTGCCCGGCAAGGAATTCGGACACGGTCGCGGTCGTTTCAGCGTCGCCGAGCATGCCGATCTTCACTGCGTCCACCGCAACATCGTCGAACACCGCCGCGAGCTGCGCCCGGAGGAAGGCCTGCGGCGGGGTGTGGATCTCACGCACGCCCTGTGTGTTCTGTGCGACCAGCGAGGTAACCACGCACATGCCGTACCCGCCGGCGGCGGCGATGGATTTCAGGTCTGCCTGGATGCCGGCGCCACCCGTTGGGTCAGTGCCGGCAATGGAGAGGACGTTGGGGATTGTTACAGCGACGTGTGCCATTTGCCCAAGCGTACCGAAAGGCAGCTACCGGGCCGCGACGGCGATTTTCTCCGCGAAGCGGTCATAATCCGCGCGGATCGCCTCCAGCGGCTCCACTACCGCCGTCTGCGAAATCGCGGCCACTTCTCTCTGCACGGCCTGGCGCGTGCGCCGTTTCACCCCGGAGCCGATGGCCCCGCCGAATATCGCTGTGATCAACCCGATGACTAGGCCAGTGAGCAACCCGGCCATGATCAGCAGCGTCGGGATGGGCCACCCTTCCACCTCGGGCACGAGATCCGCGCCGAGCAGCGGGGTGAGCACCCCGGGCACCATCGCAACCAGCAGGTACCAGATCACGCCCACCAGCGCGGCGAGCAGCGCCAGCCACTGCAGCACAGTGAGCACGCTCCAGCCCTTCGACGGCTCCGCCGGCAGACGAGTGCGGGCTACAGCGCGGTCCAATTCGGCTGGCAGCGCCTGCGAAATCTGCTCCGTCCTATCTGCCACCGCCGTGCCCCACGCGTGCGGCAGTCCCGCGGCCGCCGCGGCGGAGTACTCACGCAGGCCTCGGTTCGCCACGGCCTTCGAAGCAGCGTCCAGTTCGGGCATGGACGTGCGGTGCACACCGACCGTGTCGGCCTCTTCCCGCAGCCCCAGGCGCTTGAGCGGGTCTGGCCTGAACCGCGTGATCCAGGAGGTGAGCAACCACCCCGTCCGCTCGTGCAGGCGCTTGCGGTACGCCGCCGCCGTCGTCTCGGCGATGCGCTCCGCGCCAGCCGCCTGCGCAAGCGTCGCGTCCATGGAGCGCTTGGCTTGCTTATCGACGCTCCCTGCCTTGCCCAAAGCCGAGAAATCCCGCGTCACGGCGTGAATATCGGCCTCGATGCGCGCGGACTGCGCCGTGTGGGCCTTCGCCACCTTCGCAATCGCCGCGCGGATGTCCTCGATGCCGTACCCGGTGACGGTGGAGGTGGGGATGACGCGCACTTTCGAGAGACCGTCGTTACGCAAAAGCTCCTCGAAGGAGCGCGCGACGGTGGGCACGTCGCTCGCGTGGAGCAGGTCCGCCTTGTTCAGCACCGCGAGGGTGACGGCGGAGTGGGAGGCGTGGGGGCGGATGAACTCGTCGTGGATCACGCTATCCGCGTACTTCTCCGGATCGGATACCCACACCAGGACATCCACTTGGCCGGCGAGGCGCTCGGCGATGGCGCGGTTCGATGCCTCAACTGAGTCGAAGTCCGGCAGGTCCAAGAGAATCAGCGGTCCCGCGCCGGGCGCGAATTCGCCGGGGCGGGTGCGGCGGTCCTCCACGCCCAGCCAGTCCAGCAGCTGCTCTGAGCCTTCCGGTTGCCAGATCGCGGCGAGCGGGGAGGACGTGGTGGGGCGGCGCGCCGCGGCCTTGCCCAGGTCCTCGCCTACGACGGCGTTGAACAGGCTCGTCTTGCCGGAACCGGTGGCGCCGAAGAAGCCGACAACGGTGTGGTCGCCGGATAGCGCGCGGCGCTCAGCGCCGGCTGTAGCCACTTGCTGAATGCGGGCGAGCTGACCCTGCGGGAGGTACGGCTGGGCGAGCTGAGCGGCCTCATCGAGCGCAGTGAGACGGTCGCCCAAAGGCGCGGTGCGTTTGAACATCGCCATCTACTTGCCCCCCTGGGCGCCAAACGTGCCGCGCAGTTGGTCGAAGAGGCCGCGCAGCGTACCGTGGTCGAAGCTCTCCTGCACGTCTTCGCGCACAGCCGGCAGCGCAGCGGCCGGTTGTGCGGGGGAGAGGATACCGGGGAAGCGCTCGTCCACACTCGTGCGCGCCTCCTTCGCCGCCGTGCGCAGGTTCTCGGCCGAAGTGCCAGAGAGCAGCGGGTCGGTGAGCGCGTAGTACCTCTCGCGCTCCTCGCGCAGCAGCCCATCCAGGCGCTGGTTCAAGTCATTTCGTGCATCCGTGGCCATGCGGCGCACGGTGTCCTCGCCGAAGATGGTCTCCAAAAGCTTCTGGCCAACCACAGCGGAACCACCCGCAATGGCAACCTCGCCGCCCGTGATACCGGCGGTGGTGGAGAAGACCATGAGCATCAGCGCGACGGTGACCACGTTGAGGCCGAGCGACATGATGCGTGCGCGCTGACGCTTCTCGCCTGCGGTGTCTTGGATGCGATCGAGGATGGAGCCCTGCCACTCGCGCACCAGCTGAGCGGCCCGCGCGTCAATGTCCGCGCTCGCGCGTGCGAGCGACGGATCTGCACCCTCGCGCAGCTGCGGTGCAACGGCACCGACGTGGGACCAGGACCTGGCCGCCGCGGTATCCGCGGCATCCACAATCACTGCGTGAAGGCCGGATTCCAGCTCCGTCTCCACCTCGCGCAGCGGTGCCGGCTCACCGCTGAAGAAGCTGCCCACCTTGTCCACGGCCTGGGAGAACCAGCGCTCGAAGCCGCGGAACACGTCCGAGGTGCCCACCACGTCCTGCCAGCGGTCCATCACCTCGGTGCGCAGCATCTTGCCGTCCGAGGTGGCGTCGATGATGCTGGCGTGCGCCGTCTTGTACTGCTCGAAGATCGAGGCGTCGAGCTGGTTGGCGAAGTCCTCGCGGCGCTGGCGGGTCTCAATCAGACCGTCCACACGCTCCAGCGCGCCTTCCACCGCACCCGCGACCGTCTTGCCGGCCACGGCGCGCCGGGCGGCGGAATCATCCGCGAGTTGGCCCAGGTAATCACGCAGCGGCTGCACCAATTCAGCCGCGAGGAATTCATCCTGCGCGTCTTTGCCCTGTCCGTCTTTGCCCAGCCCCGGCACGAACGGCACCGTGAACACCGTTGCGCCCCCGAGGCCCGCCTCACCCATCATGCGGCGCAGATCAGAAGGCACGGTCTGCGCGGACACCTCGTCCAGGCGGTTGAGCACGACCACAACCTCAATGCCGCGCGAGGCCGCGTCATGCAGGAAGTTCCACACCAGCTGGTCCGCGTAGCGGGCCGGGGTGGTGACAAAAATCCACAGGTCGGCGGCAGCCAGCAGCTGGGAGGCGAGAGCGCGGTTGCGGTCGTCGATGGAGTCGAAATCCGGGGCGTCGAGAAGCGAAAGCCCGGCGGGAATGCTGGTGGTCTCCACAATGCGCAGCGTGGTGGATTGCTCGTTGCCCGCGCCGTGGGAGCGTGCGAGTCCGGGCAGCACCTGCGGTGAGTTGAACCAGTCGGCGTCCGCCGGGTTGGCCACTAGGACCGGCTGGCGGGTGGTGGGGCGGATGACGCCGGGATTGGACACGCGCTCCCGCAGCATGGCGTTGACCAGGGTGGACTTGCCTGAACCAGTGGAGCCGCCGATGACGGCGAGCAGCGGCGCATCCAGGTTGGCCAGGCGGGGGATGATGTAATCGTCGAACTGGTTGACCACGGCCTGCGCTTCCGCTTGGGCATCAGCCGGCAGCGTGGTGGTGGCAAGCGCGTCGCGCAGGTCCTTGACGGCGAGGGTCGGGTCCTCGTGGGACTCGCGGGCGGCATCGGGCACGGGGGTGTTCACCCTGCCCATTGTGGCAGATGGTTAGTCCCTGTAGTTGGTCTTGGTGAGGTTCAGCCAGCCGTAGATGCCGCCCATGATCAAGCCGCCGCCGACGAAGTTGCCCACCCACACGATGGTCCAGTGGCGCGCGATGTTGCCGACTGTGTAGCCGGGGATAGCGTCCGGCCCGAACTCGAAACCGGTCAACGCCGTAAGGACGAAGTTGGCAATCGAGTGCTCGTAGCTCATCGCGGCGAAGGCCGGGATAATGATGATCACGCCCAGCAGTTTTGCAGTGAAGTCCTTTCCTGCTTGGGTGGAAAGCATGAACGCGATGTTGACCACGATGTTGGCCAACACGGCTTCGATGAACAGCGTGCCGCTGGGTTTTTCGAGCTTGGCAACCATCAAGTTGTAGATGAAGCTGTCCGTCGTCACCGCCTCCCCAATCGTGGTGTTGGCGATCAGCGCCGTCACCAGCACGCCGCCGATGAGGTTGAACAGGGTAACGAAGCACACGATGGCGAAGCCCTTGCTCACGGTGTTCTTCCGGTGGATGGCCCCGTACGTCATAAACATCATGTCGCCCGTGGCCAGCTCACCTTGCAGCACCACGATGATGTAGAGGGTGGCGGCAAAGAGCGAGGCGAACGCGTACCTGCCCATGCCGGGGGCAACAGCCTCCACCGTCGTGGCAGTGTTGGCCGCGAACGCCGTCATGATGCCCAGGAACAGGCCCGCAAGCATCGCCCTCACCGCGAAACGCGCCGGCTCCTGGGTGAAAAGGTCGAGTTTGTTCCTGATGGCCCTGTCGGCAGACTCCTGGAAGATCACAGAAGTGAAACTAGTGGAAGTGCATAGCCGCCGCCCGCTGGCCCCTCGCGCGCCGCCGGATTTGGGGAATCGGCGCTGGTCGTGGTTCAATACCGGAGTTGTCTTGCGCTGGTCGGGTGCGACGCGCGTTTCCGAGTGAAACACCCGAGACCCTTCGACGGGAACGAACCTAGAGAGTTCTCAACCGTTCGTCGATAAGCACAAGGCTCCGAGCAAACATTGACCACGTGCGTGCAGGACGGGAATCTGGCGCACATCGATCCAGGTCAGGAGACCAACTGTGATTCAGCAAGAATCGCGTCTGAAGGTCGCCGACAACACTGGTGCACGCGAGCTGCTGTGCATCCGCGTTCTCGGCGGTTCTGTTCGACGCTTCGCCGGTATCGGCGACACGATTGTCGCCACCGTGAAGGAAGCTGCCCCGGGCGGCAACGTCAAGGAGGGCGAGGTTGTGCGCGCTGTTGTCGTGCGCGCCAAGAAGGAGACCCGTCGTCCGGACGGTTCCTACATCGCGTTCGATGAGAACGCAGCTGTTCTGATCAAGAACGACACCGAGCCGCGCGGTACCCGTATCTTCGGTCCGGTTGCGCGTGAGCTGCGCGACAAGAAGTTCATGAAGATTGTTTCTCTCGCACCGGAGGTGATCTAACCCATGAAGATCAAGAAGGGCGACATGGTTCAGGTCATCGCCGGCAAGGACAAGGGCGCGCAGGGCAAGGTCATCGAGGCCTACCCGAAGCGTGAGAAGGTCCTGGTCGAGGGCGTGAACCGCATCAAGAAGCACGTTGCAAACTCTTACAACGAGCGCGGCGCCGAGTCCGGCGGCATTGTGACCCAGGAGGCTCCGATCCACGTGTCCAACGTGATGATCCTGGACTCCGACGGCAAGCCGACCCGCGTGGGCTACCGCTTCGATGAGGACGGCAAGAAGGTCCGCGTGGCCAAGTCGAACGGGAAGGACATCTAACCATGACTGAGACGACCGCTTCGACCAACTACACCCCGCGTCTGAAGACCCGCTACCAGGACGAGATCCGTACCAAGCTCAACGACGAGTTCAAGTACGACAACGTCATGCAGATCCCGGGCCTGACCAAGATCGTTGTGAACATGGGTGTGGGCGACGCCGCCCGCGACTCCAAGGTGATCAACGGTGCGCTCGAGGACCTGACCGCCATCACCGGCCAGAAGCCGCAGCTGCGCCGCGCCAAGAAGTCCATCGCGAACTTCAAGCTGCGCGAGGGCATGCCGATCGGCGCAAAGGTGACCCTGCGCGGCGACCGCATGTGGGAGTTCCTTGACCGCCTGCTCACCGTCGCGCTGCCGCGTATTCGTGACTTCCGCGGCCTGAACGACAAGCAGTTCGACGGCAACGGCAACTACACCTTCGGCCTGTCCGAGCAGACCATGTTCTACGAGATCGACATCGACAAGATCGATCGTGTCCGCGGCATGGACATCACCCTTGTCACCACCGCCACGAACGACGACGAGGGCCGCGCACTCCTGCGCCACCTCGGCTTCCCGTTCGCGGACAAGGACGGCAAGATGCAGCAGGCATAAGCCTCTGCACGGCGATTTGCCGCCAAGCTTTCAGCCCCTCTTCGGAGGGGCTTTTCGCTTTTCGACGGCAGGTGTAATGTCACCCACATGTCTCTCGCAGAAACCCTAGATAAGGCCGCCGCCAAAAAGGTCGACCTCCTTGACAACGATTTCGGGCGCTTCGCCGTCCGCGCCGTCCTCGCCGGTGTCTACCTCACCGTGGCCACCGCCTTTGCGGGCGTAGCCGGCAATGCGGTGGAGAAGCTGGCTCCCGGGTTGGGCGCGGTGGTCTTCGCGCTACTCTTCGGCTTCGGCCTTTTTGCCATCGTGGTGCTGAACACCGAGCTGGCTACCGGCAACATGATGTTCGGCTCCTGGGCATCCACCAAAGGCAACCTGAGCTGGGGCAAGACCATCTGGTTTGTGGTAGCCGCCACCATCTTCAACCTCGTCGGCGCATTCATCGTCGCGGCGATTCTGAGCCAGTCCGCGAAGCTGGGGTCGATGGACAACACCCACCTCATTGCCACCCTCAGCGAGGGCAAGCTGGACAAGAGCGCATGGGGCGCGTTCATCGAGGCCGTGCTGGCGAACTTCGTGGTCAACATGGCCATTTTGATGGGCCTGCAGGCGAAGGAAGTAGTGTCCAAGTTCGTCGCCATCGTGCCCATCATCGCGATCTTCGTGGGCCTGGGCCTGGAACACATCATCGCGAACTTCTCGCTGATGACCATCACGATGTTCGCTGACCCGCTGCCGGATAACTTCACCGCCGGCGCAGTCGCTCTCAACTGGGCGATGGTGCTGCTGGGCAACTTCGTCGGCGGCGGTCTTGGGATCGGTGCCGTTTACGCCTGGTTGAACAAGACGCAGACGGTGTACAAGGACTAAGCCCGCTCTAGGGGCATAGTCCGCTTAGGCGCGGCCGAGGTCGAAGTCGGTTGCGCCCTCAACGGTGGTCGGGTCCAACTGCGCTGCAATGCCGAAACGGTTGAACACGTTGATGGTGTTGATGCCAACCAGGATGTTGCGGGTGCCGTCCTCGCCGTAGTGCTCCACCACGCGGTTCCACAGCTCGTCCGAGACGGAGTTCTCGCGCTCCGGCAGCTTAGTCACCGCGTCGGTCAGCTCGAGCACAGCCAGCTCCTTGTCGGTGAACTGGTCCTTGTGCTCCGGCCAGCTCTCTACTGCCAAGATCTTCTCCTCGGAGAAGCCGATCTGGCGGGAGTTGCGGCGGTGGGTGGCGGTGCAGATTTTGCAGCCGTTCAGCGCGGAAGCGCGCAGGCACACGAGCTCAGAGGTCTCTGGGTCCACGTTCTGGGACAGGTACTTGACCGCCGGGAAGAACGGGGCTTGGAAATCATTGTTCAACTCTCGAGTAGTCATAGTCCCCACGGTAGCTACTTCAGCTCGCCCGCGTAGAGGTTGAACCTGTCGGCCCTGGTAAACCCGGCAAGCGCCATCCCAGCTTCGCGGGCAAGTTCGACCGCAAGGGAGGACGCGGCGGATACCGCCACCAGCGCAGGGAAGCCTGCCATGGCCGCCTTTTGCACCAGCTCGAAGGACGCGCGCGAGCTCATGACCAGGATCATGTCGGCGGCTGGTAAGCGTCCGTCGAGAAGCAAGTGCCCAATGACCTTGTCCGCGGCGTTGTGGCGGCCAATGTCCTCGCGCACCACGATGGGGTTGCCCTCGAGGTCGAACGCGCCTGCCGCGTGGATGCCCCCGGTTTTGCGGAACTGCTGCTGCTCCGCTGCGAGCCGCTCCGGCAAAGACATCACGAGCTCCGGATCCAGCGCGATCGGGGTAATCGGCGCGTGGGTTCGGTGCAGCAGCTCGCTGATAGATTGGCTGCCGCACACGCCGCAGGCGCTGGTGGTGGGGGTGAGGCGGATGAATTCAGGCGCGATCGGCTTCGCACTCGCCGCGAGCTCGATGTCCAGCAAGTTGTAGGTGTTGGTCCCCTCGGGGTTTTGGGAGCCGGCGCAGTAGCGCGCGGTAGTCACGTCTTCCACCGACGTGATCAGCCCCTCGGCGTAGAGCCAGCCGTGCGCAAGCTCGATGTCGTGGCCCGGAGTACGCATGGTGGTCGTCAGCGTCTCGCCGCCGGTGCGGATCTCCAGCGGCTCCTCCACCGTGACCGTGTCCGCGCGGGTGTCAGTGAGGAATCTCCCCTCGTTCGCCCCCTGGCCGCGGGTGACTTTGGTGACGGCAAAGCGGCGGTTGATGCGGCTCACTACGCCTCGGTCCCGCTTTCCGGCTCGTACGTGTCCAACAGGTGCTCCACCTGCGTGATCATCTCGCGGACCTCGTCTGCGCTGCCGCCGAGCGCGCCGAAACGCTGCCCGGCCGCGAGGCCGACAACGAACGCCGTGGTGGGGGCGGCGGGGCGGGACGGGCCGTTGTGCGCCACCGCCGCGGTGAGGTCGAGGATGTCCCCGACCAGCTCGCGGACCAACGCGGGGTCCGCGTCGAGGTGCTGTGCCACGGCATCAAGCCATTCGTGGGTGGAATGCAGGGTTTCAGCCATGCGGCCAACATTAGCGCCGCGATGTGCGTAAACGCACGTTCTCCACAGCGGCGGTTGCGCGAATTCCACAGGTTGGGGCGCTACCGGCTCGGCAGACTGCGCACAGCGGGTTATAACTAGGGCACCGACCAAAATGAAACAATCGAAAGGAAGGTGCCGCCGTGCGCGACATCGACAAGATCAAAGGCAAGGTGCAGAAGCTCCTGAACCAGGCCGCGGACCGCGAGGGCACCCCGGAGGGGGACTCGTTTTACACCAAGGCATTTTCTCTCATGGCCACCTACGGGTTCGACGAGCGCGACCTCGAACACCCCGACGACGGGGACGACGTCACCTACAAGACCTACCGTTTTAGCGGCGCTTACACCGACATGCAGGCGCGCCTCCTGCTTTCCATCGCCGAGGCGCTGCACTGCACCGGCTATTACCAACGCGTGTACAACTCCACCCGCGCGGAAAGCGCAACCATCTTCGGTCTGCGCCGGCACATGGAGCGCGTGGAGATGCTTTACTCCTTACTCTCCCCAGTCATGGCCGCGGGGGCGCAGACCCTCCGCGCGGAGTCCTGGGTGGACTCCGTGGTGGTCACGCGCCGCTCCTTCATGATGGGGTTTGCCAGCACCGTCGGCGCCCGCCTCGCTTCCGCTGAAGAGACCGTCGCCGCAGGTGACGGCGGTTACGCACTCGCGCTTATCGACGATCGCTTAGCAGCCGAAGAGCTCCGCGACATCCTTGCAGCGGAGTGGGGCTTGGTCTTCGGCGCGGGCAAGCGCAGCCAGCGGATGTTCGATATGGATGCCTACCACGACGGGCAGCGCGCCGGCGACATGACGGATTTAGGGCAAACCCGAGTGCAGGCGCGGCCGGCGCTGCCGTTTTAGCCTGGACGTTGCTCCTTGCATCCGTCGGCAAGCAATTTGCTTCTGAGCAGGCGGGGGAGGTAGCTTAGACCGTCGGACTTGCGTGCCGGTGTTTTGGCACGCCCGTTCCGATGAGTACGTAAGAACACCAACTTTGTTGCAGGCCCCCCGCCGAAATGCGGACCGCGTGCAAGGGAGGCGGCGAGCGCCCCACGTTACTGAGCGTGGGGAGCGTGAAGTAGCCCCCGACAGATCACACGGAGAACGCGACCTTGCTGTGAAGCATCACTGATGGGTCAGGTGGGTTTAGGGAACCGCAACGAGAAAGGGAAACGGTCACTCGCTATGACCATGACTGATCCGATCGCGGACATGCTGTCCCGCGTGCGTAACGCAAGTAACGCACAGCACGACAGCGTGACCATGCCGTCCTCCAAGATCAAGGCGAACATCGCCGAGATCTTGAAGCAGGAGGGCTACATCAACGACTACAAGGTTGAGGATGACAAGGTTGGCAAGAAGCTGACCCTGGACCTCAAGTACGGCCCGACCCGCGAGGCTTCCATCGCTGGTCTGCGCCGCGTGTCCAAGCCGGGCCTGCGCGTGTACGCGAAGTCCAACGACCTGCCTCAGGTTCTCGGTGGCCTGGGCGTGGCTATCATCTCCACGTCCCACGGCCTGCTGACGGACCGTCAGGCTCAGGAGAAGGGCGTAGGCGGGGAAGTCCTCGCTTACGTCTGGTAAAGGGAGGTTGTTAGAACATGTCGCGTGTAGGTAAAGCACCCATCGCAATCCCGAACAACGTGGAGACCAAGATCGACGGCCAGCACGTCGAGGTAAAGGGCCCGAAGGGCACCCTGTCCCTCGACCTGCCGACGCCGATCACCGCTTCCGTTGAGGACAACCAGATTGTGGTGTCCCGTCCGGACGACCACCGCCAGAACCGCGCTCTGCACGGCCTGTCCCGCTCGCTGGTCAACAACCTGGTTGTTGGCGTGACCGAGGGCTACAAGATCAAGATGGAAATCTTTGGTGTTGGTTACCGTGTGCAGCAGAAGGGCAAGGACCTCGAGTTCGCCCTTGGCTACTCCCACCCGATCCTGATTGAGGCCCCGGAGGGCATCACGTTTGCCGTGGACGGCAACACCAAGTTCTCGATCGAGGGCATTGACAAGCAGCAGGTTGGCCAGATCGCAGCGAACATCCGCCGCCTTCGCAAGGATGACCCGTACAAGGGTAAGGGCATCCGCTACGAGGGTGAGCAGGTCCGCCGCAAGGTCGGAAAGACGGGTAAGTAATCATGAGCAACACCGCAGAGAACACCAAGCGCACCCCGGTGGGCAAGGACATCTCGTCCCGCCGCCGCGAGGCTCGCGCACGCCGCCACTACCGCATCCGCAAGACCCTGCGCGGTACTCCGGAGACCCCGCGTCTCGTTGTGCACCGCTCTTCTCGCCACATCCACGTGCAGGTCATCGACGACCTTGCAGGCCACACGCTGGTTTCCGCTTCCTCCATGGAGCCGGAGATCCGCAACATGGAAGGCGACAAGAAGGACAAGGCCGCAAAGGTTGGCGCCCTCGTTGCAGAGCGCGCCAAGGAGGCTGGCATCGACGCCATCGTCTTCGACCGCGGCGGCTACAAGTACCACGGCCGCGTTGCGGCTCTGGCCGATGCAGCTCGTGAAGGTGGTCTGAAGTTCTAATGATCACCGCAATCAACACCACTAACGGAAGGATCGCGTAATGGCCGAACGTGAACGGCGTGACGGCGGACGCTCCGCCGACAACGAGAACAACAACAACCGCGGCGAGCGCGGTGGCCGCGGCGGTAACCGCCGCGACCGCGACGACCGCCGCAACCAGAACGACGAGCGCGATAAGTACATCGAGCGCGTTGTCACCATCAACCGCGTTGCCAAGACCGTCAAGGGTGGCCGCAACATGTCCTTCACCGCGCTCGTGGTTGTGGGCGACGGCCAGGGCATGGTCGGCGTCGGCTACGGCAAGGCGAAGGAAGTCCCGGCCGCAATCCAGAAGGGTGCTGAGGAGGCTCGCAAGAACTTCTTCCGCGTCCCGATGATCGGCGGCACCATCCCGCACCCGGTCCAGGCTGAGGCCGCTGCCGGCATCGTGATGCTGCGCCCGGCTGCACCGGGTACCGGTGTCATCGCCGGCGGCGCTGTCCGTCCGGTGCTGGAGTGCGCCGGTGTCCAGGACATCCTTGCGAAGTCCCTGGGTTCCGACAACGCCCTCAACGTGGTCCAGGCGACCGTCGCCGGCCTGAAGCAGCTTGTGCGCCCCGAAGAGGTGGCTGCAAAGCGCGGCAAGGCTATCGAGGACGTCGCTCCGGCTCGTATGCTGCGCGCCCGCGCAGGTCAGGAGGCGTAAGCACAATGGCACTGAAGATTACGCTGCACCACGGCAAGGTGGGCGAGAAGCCGGTCACCCGCGCAAACCTGGAAGCTCTGGGCCTGCGCAAGATTGGCCAGTCCGTTATCAAGAAGGACAACGCCGCTACCCGCGGCCAGATCCTCAAGGTGCGCCACCTGGTCACCGTTGAAGAAGTTGCAGGGGAGTAGATAGCACATGGCTGACATCATCAAGCTCCACGACCTGCGCCCGGCACCGGGCGCAAACAAGGCCAAGACCCGCGTTGGTCGCGGTGAGGCCTCCAAGGGTAAGACCGCTGGTCGCGGTACCAAGGGCACCAAGGCTCGTAAGCAGGTTTCCGCTGCTTTCGAGGGTGGCCAGATGCCGCTGCACATGCGTCTGCCGAAGCTCAAGGGCTTCAAGAACCCGAACCGCGTCGAGTACCAGGTGGTCAACGTGTCCGACCTGGCAAAGGCGTTCCCGGAGGGTGGCACCATCGCCATCGCCGACATCGTCTCCGCGGGCCTGGTCCGCGCTAAGGAGCCGGTGAAGGTGCTGGGCAAACGGCGACATCGATGTGAAGATCGACGTCACCGCCACCAAGTTCTCCAAGTCCGCAGTTGAGAAGATCGAGGCTGCTGGCGGCTCCGTGACCACCGAGGCATTCTCCGCACGCGCTGCGAAGAACGTTGATGGCCCGGTCGCTTCCGCTGCAGGCGAGGCAACCCCGGCTGCAGAGGCCGCAGAGGGTGCACGCGGCGTGCTGGAGTCCGACCCGCTGCAGGGCGGATCCACCGTGGTGAACACCGAGGAGACCACTGAGGCTTAAGCCTCGCTTTCGCGAAAATCGCGTACACCGTCAAACCCCCGCTCCGGCCAGTTCAAACTGGCGCAGGAGGCGGGGGTTTCGACGTTTCAGCGCGAGCAAATAACGTTTCGCAGGCCGCGACTGCTAGGGTAGTGGGGTCAAAGACGGCTCGGCCGGCTTCCGCATGCCTATCCCCAGGTAGCGTGCCGCGTCTATGGCGTCGAACTGTCCGCTATCTCCCGCGCGGTACCGCGTCGGGGGCCAGGAGGCTTTGTGTCCGCAATTGCTCAGGTGTTTAAGGATCCTGATCTCCGCAAGAAGGTTCTGATCACCCTTGCACTCATGATTCTGTACCGCATTGGCGCGCAGATCCCCACGCCTGGCGTGGATTACGCGCTGATCAACCAGCGTCTGCAAGACATCTCGCAGGGCGAGCAGGCCACGATGTTCTCGGTCATCAGCCTCTTCTCCGGCGGCGCGCTGCTGCAGCTCTCAATCTTCGCCATCGGCATCATGCCGTACATCACGGCGTCCATCATCGTGCAGCTGCTCACGGTGGTCATTCCTAAATTCGAAGAACTGAAGAAGGAAGGCCAAGCCGGCCAGACGAAGATGACGCAGTACACGCGTTACCTCACCGTCGCACTGGCGCTCTTGCAGTCCGCAGGCATTGTCGCGTTGGCGGACCGCGAGCAGCTCTTGGGCCGCGGCATGCCGGTGCTGGTGGAAGACCGCAATGTGTGGACGCTGCTGATGATGATCATTGTGATGACATCGGGCGCGGTGCTGATCATGTGGCTGGGCGAGATCATCACCGAGAAGGGCGTGGGCAACGGTATGTCCCTGCTCATCTTCGCCGGTATTGCCACTCGCATCCCGCAAGAGGGCGTGTTCATTTGGAACAACTCCGGCCCGGTCACCTTCTTCCTGGTGCTTGGCGCGGTGATCCTCCTTGTGGTCGGCATCATCTTCATCGAGCAGGGCCAGCGCCGCATTCCGGTGCAGTACGCGAAGCGCATGGTGGGCCGCCGCCAGTACGGCGGTTCCTCCACCTACCTGCCGCTCAAGGTCAACCAGGCCGGCGTGATTCCGGTGATCTTCGCTTCCTCCCTGATGTACGTCCCGGTGCTGATCACCCAGATTGTCACCATGAACCAGCCCGCCCCGCCGGATAACTGGTGGATGAACCACGTCATGGCGTGGCTGCAGAACCCGGGCTCCTGGCAGTACATCCTGACCTACGTTGTCCTGATCATCTTCTTCTCCTACTTCTACGTCTCCATCCAGTACGACCCGGTTGAGCAGGCGGACAACATGAAGAAGTACGGCGGCTTCATTCCGGGTATCCGCCCGGGCCGCGCAACGGCTGAGTACCTCGCCTTTGTTATGAACAGGCTCCTGTTCGTAGGCTCCATCTACCTCGCCGCAATCGCGGTGCTGCCGAACCTGGCCATGGATGCCGGTATCTCCGGCTCCGGCGGCGGTGGCATGAGCGCGTTCGGTGGTACCGCCATCCTGATTATGGTCTCCGTGGCCCTGACCACGGTGAAGCAAATTGAATCCCAACTTCTCCAATCCAACTACGAAGGACTTTTGCGATAATGCGTCTCGTTCTCCTTGGCCCTCCCGGCGCCGGCAAGGGCACCCAGGCAGCCATCCTCTCCGAAAAGCTGGGCATCCCCCACATCTCCACCGGCGACCTCTTCCGCGCCAACATCGGTGAGGGCACCCCGCTGGGCGTTGAGGCGAAGAGCTACATCGATGCCGGCAAGCTGGTTCCCACCGACGTCACCGCCCGCATGGTTGAGGCCCGCCTGAACGAGCCGGATGCCGCAGACGGCTTCCTCCTCGACGGCTTCCCGCGCACCGTGGAGCAGGCGGAGATCCTCACCGATCTGCTGAGCAAGTCCGGCCACTCCCTCGACGGCGTGCTGAACTTTGTGGTGGACGAGGACGTGGTGGTGGAGCGCATGCTCGCCCGCGGCCGCGCAGACGACAACGAGGACACCATCCGCACCCGCCTCGCCGTCTACCGCGACGAGACCGCCCCGCTGATCGACCACTACGGCGACGAGATCATCTCCATCGACGCTGTCGGCGACGTGGACGAGATCAACGCCCGCACCATGGAGCAGCTGGGCAAGTAGCCCTCCGCGTTCCTGCTAGGCCGGTGCTTGCACCGGCCTTTCGCATTCGCTTATCGACGATTGGAGCACACCAATGGCGTTCCGGAAACGCAAAATCGCTGCCAAAACACCCGCGGAGCTCGACGCCATGGAGGCTGCCGGCCGCGTGGTAGGCCTCGCCCTCCAGGAGGTCCGCGCCGCAGCTCGCCCAGGTGCTACCACGCTGGACCTGGACAACGTCGCAGAAACCGTGATCCGCGACCACGGGGCCGTGCCCACGTTCCTGGGCTACAACGGGTTTCCCGGCTCCATCTGCGCGTCGGTAAACGAGGTGGTGGTGCACGGGATACCGTCGGCAAGCATTGTGCTCAAGGAGGGCGACCTAGTGTCGGTGGATTGCGGTGCCACCCTGGATGGATGGGTGGGCGACTCCGCGTGGTCTTTTGGCGTGGGGGAGCTCGCGCCCGACGTGGAAAAGCTGAACCGCGCGACCGAGTGGGTGCTCGCTGAGGGGCTCAAGGCGATGGTGCCGGGCAACAAGCTCACCGATGTGTCCCACGCGCTCGAGGTGGCTACCCGCGCGGCGGAGGAGCGCTTTGGCGTGCAGCTGGGCATCTTGGACGGCTACGGCGGCCACGGTATCGGCCGGACGATGCACGAGGAGCCGTACCTGGCCAACGAGGGCCGTCCAAACCGCGGCCCGCTGATCCAGGAGGGGTCTGTGCTGGCGATCGAGCCCATGCTGATCCTCGGCGGGGAGACAGATTCCGAGGTACTTGCGGACGAATGGACGGTTGTCACGGCGGATGGCTCACCAGCGGCGCACTGGGAGCACACAGTCGCCGCGACGGCAAAGGGGCCGCGCATTCTCACTCCGCGCGAGGGATAAGTTCTCCTGGAGGTTGGGGAGCTGGTCTATACTTCACCGCATGTCGTACACACCCCGCCACGCCAAGCCGTCCGCGTTCAAGCGCCGCGCCGCAGCGATTGCTGCCGGCACCACGCTCGCGGCCACGCTTGCTGCTAGCCCGGTAACCGCCTCGGCACAGTCGATTGCGGATACGTCCTCGCTCTCCTCGCTGAGCAGCGCCAACCCGCTGCTGTCGCAGGCCAACTCCCAGTTCGCCGCACTGAGCTCCAACACCTCCCAGGCTGCGCGTGATTCCGCGTGGAACACCCGAAACTCCCTGCACGCGCAGGCGGACGGCCTGGGCCGCCTTGACCCGAACCTGCCGGCTCAGGTCAAGGGCTCGATCGATCAGGCTGTGGAGACCTTCTTCCCTGGCCTGATCGCGGAGCGCACCGCGCCGCCGGCTCCGGCACCTGCGCCGGCTCCGGCCCCCGCGCCGGAAGCTGTGCCTGCTCCGGCACCGGCTCCCGCCTTCGACTACGGCGCCTGCCCGAAGAGCGCAAAGGCTTGCGTGGACATCGCCGGGCAGCGTTCCTGGCTGCAGAAGGACGGCCAAGTCTACTACGGCTCGGTGCGCATCTCCACCGGCATGCCGGGGTATGAGACCCCGCGTGGCACGTACTACGTCAACCGCAAGGTGAAGGACGAGATCTCCTGGGAGTTCAACAACGCACCGATGCCGTACGCGGTGTACTTCACCAACAACGGCATCGCGTTCCACCAGGGCGACCCAGCGTACAAGTCCCACGGTTGCATCCGCATGTACCGCGCGGACGCACAGAAGTACTTTGCGGATCTGCAGATCGGCGACAAGGTGGTTGTCTACTAACGTCGATAAGCGTCAAGCCCCATCAGCCCAGCACAGAACATGTGCTGGGTTGTTTTTTCGCAGGTGGATGGCTATAGTCGCTCTTTGGTGTGAAACCGGTACCGCTTGGTGCCGCGAAAACACCTGGTAGCAAGCAAGGAAATCACGAAAGTACCTGCGCAAACGTGTGGGTGCTGTAGGAAGTGGAGTGTATGGCAAAAGAAGGCGCAATCGAGGTTGAGGGCCGAATCGTCGAGCCCTTGAAGAACGCGATGTTCCGTGTCGAGTTGGACAACGGGCACGAGGTTCTGGCCCACATCAGTGGCAAGATGCGCCAGCACTACATCCGCATCCTCCCGGAGGACCGCGTCATCGTGGAGCTTTCCCCGTATGACCTGGACCGCGGGCGTATTACTTACCGCTACAAGTAAGAGTTTTTCGCCTCCTTACCCAGACGTGCGCCGTGCATGGCACCGGCAAACGTCGTTTACCTCCGGCCACGGTGGCCAGAGCCGCGCGAAACCACAACCCATCCTCCGGCACGGCCCGGACAAAGTGTTGCTTGGCGTGGACGGGTGGGGAGAAAACCACCGTAACAACCCGAAAGGAACGTAGCCACATGGCACGTCTTGCTGGTGTTGATCTGCCGCGCAACAAGCGCATGGAGATCGCACTGACCTACATCTACGGCATCGGCCCGACCCGAGCCAAGGAACTGCTCGAGAAGACGGGCATTTCTCCTGACCTGCGCACGGACAACTTGAGCGACGACCAGCTCGCCGCACTGCGTGATGCCATCGAGTCCTCCTACACCGTGGAGGGCGACCTGCGCCGCGAGGTTCAGGCTGACATCCGCCGCAAGATTGAGATCGGCTCCTACCAGGGTCTGCGCCACCGCCGCGGCCTGCCGGTTCGCGGCCAGCGCACGAAGACCAACGCGCGTACCCGCAAGGGCCCGAAGAAGACCATCGCAGGAAAGAAGAAGTAACACATGCCTCCTAAGACTCGTGCTGGCGCGCGTCGTGGACGTCGCGTCGTAAAGAAGAATGTGGCCGCCGGCCACGCATACATCAAGTCCACCTTCAACAACACCATCGTGTCCATCACGGACCCGTCCGGTGCTGTGATCTCCTGGGCGTCCTCCGGCCACGTCGGCTTCAAGGGCTCCCGCAAGTCCACTCCGTTCGCTGCGCAGATGGCTGCTGAGAACGCTGCCCGCAAGGCAATGGAGCACGGCATGAAGAAGGTTGACGTTTTTGTCAAGGGTCCGGGCTCCGGCCGCGAGACCGCTATCCGTTCTCTCCAGGCTGCTGGCCTGGAGGTGTCCTCGATCTCCGACGTGACGCCGCAGCCGTTCAACGGTTGCCGTCCGCCGAAGCGTCGTCGCGTTTAAGGCAGAAAGGAAAAGAGGTAACTTCACATGGCTCGTTACACCGGCCCTGCTACCCGTAAGTCCCGTCGCCTCCGCGTCGACCTTGTCGGCGGCGACATGTCCTTCGAGCGCCGCCCGTACCCCCCGGGGCAGGCTGGCCGCGCTCGCATCAAGGAGTCTGAGTACCTGCTCCAGCTGCAGGAGAAGCAGAAGGCTCGCTTCACCTACGGCGTGATGGAGAAGCAGTTCCGCCGCTACTACGAGGAGGCTAACCGCCTCCCGGGCAAGACCGGCGACAACCTGCTCGTGCTGCTTGAGTCCCGCCTGGACAACGTGGTGTACCGCGCTGGTCTGGCTCGCACCCGCCGCCAGGCACGCCAGCTGGTTTCCCACGGCCACTTCACCGTGAACGGCAAGGCGATCGACGTGCCGTCCTTCAAGGTCTCCCAGTACGACATCATCGACGTGCGCGACAAGTCCCGCTCGATGCTGTGGTTCGAAGAGGCTCAGGACAACCTGCTCGACGCTGTCGTGCCGGCTTGGCTCCAGGTCGTCCCGGACACCCTGCGCATCCTCGTGCACCAGCTGCCCGAGCGCGCTCAGATCGACGTTCCGCTGCAGGAGCAGCTCATCGTCGAGCTCTACTCGAAGTAAGCTTTTCCCTTACTTCACCCGCGCGTGGGTCTCTGCGCGTTATCTTCCACATACCCGTTCCTACCGGCATCAAATAGTGGGTGCCGATGAAGGAGAAGTTCCATGCTCATCTCTCAGCGTCCGCAACTGACTGAGGAATACATCGATACCAACCGTTCGAAGTTCGTCATCGAGCCGCTCGAGCCTGGTTTCGGCTACACCCTCGGCAACTCCCTGCGCCGCACGCTGCTGTCCTCCATTCCGGGCGCAGCTGTGACCTCCATCAAGATCGACGGTGTGCTCCACGAGTTCACTACGATCAACGGCATCAAGGAGAACGTCTCTGAGATCGTGCTCAACGTGAAGGACCTGGTGCTGTCCTCCGACTCTGACGAGCCGGTTGTCATGTACCTGTCCGTTGAGGGCCCGGGCGACGTGACCGCTGGCGACATTGAGCCGCCGGCTGGTGTGGAGATTCACAACCCGGATCTGCACATCGCGTCTCTGAACGAGCAGGCTCGCCTCGAGATGGAGCTTGTTGTCGAGCGCGGCCGCGGCTACGTCCCGGCCATGCCCAACTCCGGTGGCGAGGTTGGCCGCATCCCGGTCGACCAGATTTACTCCCCGGTAACCCGTGTTGCCTACAAGGTTGAGGCAACTCGTGTTGAGCAGCGCACCGACTTTGACAAGCTGATCATCGACGTGGAGACCAAGAACTCCATGAGCGCCCGCGATGCACTGGCTTCCGCAGGTTCCACCCTGGTGGAGCTGTTCGGACTGGCACGCGAGCTCAACACCGCAGCCGAGGGCATTGAGATTGGCCCGTCCCCGCAGGAGACGGAGTACATCGCTGCCTACAACCTGCCCATCGAGGACCTGAACTTCTCTGTGCGCTCCTACAACTGCCTGAAGCGCCAGGAGATCAGCACTGTCGGTGAGCTCGCTGAGTACACCGAGTCTGACCTGCTGGACATCCGCAACTTCGGCCAGAAGTCCATCAACGAGGTCAAGATCAAGCTTGCCAGCCTCGGACTGACGCTGAAGGACGCACCGGAAGATTTCGACCCGACCCAGATCGAGGGCTACGATGCCGAGACCGGCGACTACCTCGACACCAGCGCGGAAGACACCGAGTAGAAATTTCATCTTCGAGCTCGCGCTCACTAATTGCACACGAGGAGTACTTAAATGCCTACCCCTAAGAAGGGTGCCCGTCTCGGAGGGTCCGCCAAGCACCAGGAGCACATCCTGGCTAACCAGGCGCAGTCCCTCTTCGAGCACGGCGCTATCAAGACCACCGAGGCTAAGGCGAAGATGCTTCGCCCGTACGCCGAGAAGCTGATCACCAAGGCAAAGCGCGGCACGCTGGCTGACCGTCGCGCTGTCGCCGCTGAGCTGCCGAACAAGGACGTTGTTGCATACCTGTTCAACGAACTTGCTCCGAAGTTCGAGGGCCGCGAGGGTGGCTACACCCGCTCCATCAAGCTGGAGAACCGCGCCGGCGACAACGCACCGATGGTGCACATTTCCCTGGTGACCGAGGAGCTCGTCTCCACGGCCGCTACCCGCACCGCACGCGCTGCCGCATCCCGCGAGGCTCAGGCAGCTCAGGCTGCCCCGGCTGCTGAGGCACCGGCTGCTGAGGAGCCGGCAACCGACGAGCCGGCTGTGGAGCAGAACGAGGCTGTAGCGGAGGAGGTCGCTGAGGCCAAGCAGTCCGCTGAGGCCGAGGCTGCCCAGGCTTCCGACGAGGCCGCTGTCGAGGCTCAGGCTGCTGAGCCGGAGACCCCGGAGCAGGAGCAGCAGAAGTAGTTCACTGCTTGCCTTGACGCTAGGCCGGCACCCGGAGCAATCCGGGTGCCGGTTTTCGCGTTTGCGGTGCTAGCGTGAACCCATGCGCATCCGCCTGGACATCGCCTACGACGGCACCGACTTCCACGGCTGGGCCCGCCAAAAAGGCGACGTGCGTACCGTCCAGGCCACGATCGAGGACGCGCTCACCCTCGTGTTACGCACGCCCATCACGCTCACCGTCGCCGGGCGTACCGACGCCGGTGTTCACGCCTCCCGCCAAGTAGCCCACGCCGACATCCCAGCTGAGAGCCTGGATCAGCGCTCGCTCGGCGGCGATCCGGCGCAACTTGAGCGTCGATTAGCAAAGCTCCTCCCCGAAGACGTGCGGGTCTTCGCCGTGCGGGAGGCACACCCGCTTTTCGACGCCCGCTTTGCCGCCCTCACTCGCTCCTACACCTATCGGGTGACCACCAACCCGGCTGGCGCACTGCCGACGCGCTCGCGGGACACCGCAGTGTGGGGCAAGCCGATCGAGTTGGACCGAGCGCAGGCGGCGGCGGACATCCTTGTCGGATTGAAGGACTTCGCAGCCTTCTGCAAACCGCGGGAGCACGCGACCACGATCCGGGACGTGCAAGCGTTTACCTGGCACGATGTCTCCACCGCGCATGAGCTGTCGCTGTACGAGGCGCGCATTACCGCCGACGCCTTCTGCTGGAACATGGTCCGCGCCCTGACCGCCGCCTGTTTGACAGTGGGGGAGGGCAGCCGCGACCTGGATTGGGTCACGGGCCTGCTGGGGAAGGACGCGCGGGACCCTGAGGTCCGGCTCGCTCCCGCGAAGGGCTTGACGCTTACCGACGTTTCCTACCCCCGCGACGAAGACCTTGCCGCCCGAGTGGATATCACTCGCGACCGGCGCACTCTGTAGGCGGGTGGAAAGTTCTGCGCGGCGGAAAGTGCTGCGCGGCGGAAAATCTGGTGTCATACCTGGGGCGTGAACACCACCTCCGGGAGGCTGCGGTTCAGCGAGCGGAAGCGGGATCCGTTGGAGAAACTGAATTCAAGCATCGGGCCGTTGACATCGATCGTCGCGCTCCCGTGACTGACCAGTGAGTGGCAGCTCGAGCAGAGCGGGATGAGATTTTCGATGTCGGTCGCACCGCCGTCGGCCCATTCGCGCAGGTGGTGAATCTCGATATAGCGGGAGTGCGTGCACCCCGGCATCGCGCACTGCCGCCCCCACACGTCCAGCAATGCGTTGACCTGGGCGTCTGATGCTAATCGACGCTCCCTTCCGTAGTGCATGGTCAAACCCGACTTGCTCAGCAAGTGGCAGCGCGCAATCGCGTCGTTGACGTAGGTTGCCAGAGCGCGGGACGGGATTTGGGGATTCTCGGGCATCCAGGACCGGCCGTCCTCCGTAATCATGAAGGTCACCTGAGCCCCCGGGGCGCGTACGGCGCTGATGGGCAGAGACCGGACCATGCTAATCATGGTGAGAAATGCGGGGTAGAGGTTCTCTTTTACCGGCGGGCCGAAGCGGCTGGGCACCCGCAGAACCTTGTCTGCGGTGAGCTTGGTGTCCTTCCGCGGCTCGCGGGTCTGCTCAGCGGGATAGACCTCCTCCACCGGGTCACCGAACGGTTCCAGCAGCGCGAAATCGGCCTCGTCGCCAAAGCTGCCCCAATCGTCGGTAGCCTCGAGCTCCTCTAAGGTGAGTTCTTCTCCCAGGTCAGGGGCGATTGGCTCCACTGGATCCGTGACGTTTTCGTCGCTGGACTCCTCATCTTCCTCGTCCCCGCCCATCTGTTTGAGCAGCTTGGCCATGTTGTCGGCGCTAAGGCCCCCTTGGCCGTTGCCGATCAGTTCCGCAATCTTCAAGGCTGCCCGCAGAAACTCGCCGGAAACAGCAGGCAAGAGAAACTCCCCGTGCAGCATGCCGTCGCGGCGCTCATTGAGTTTGAAATACGGTTCGTCCGGGTCCTTATCCTTTTGATCCTGGTCCTCTAGTCCCGCCAGGGCCTTCTGAAGTTCAGGGAAGGGAAGGCGGCGGGCGAGGTCCACCAGCTCACGTTCGTTCTCGGGCGTCATGAACCGCACTAGGAAGCGGACAACGGTGTATTCGATAGCACCCTCGCGGAAAATGTCGATAAGCAGGGGAAAGTTCTTCAGCCTGCGTGCGACGGAAACGTACTCGTATGCAGTGGAAGTGGGGTAGCCCAGCTCGCGCTCAAGCCAGCGCGCGGTACTGCGGGCGCCGAAATGGCCGGCGAGCTCCAACTCGTCGAAACGCGCGATGTCCAGTAGCAGCATCGCCTTCGCGCTATTGGTGGATTCGTGATGGAGGCGAATCGAGTACACGATCTCGTTGGCGTTGGACACCATCGCGGCGCGAAAAAACGCGGCTGGGACATCAGCTGGTAGCCGGCCAAATTGTTCCAATTCGGTTGTGTACATGGGCTTTCCTCTCGGTAGTCGGCGCTTGGATGGAACATTAGGACAGGCGGCCCACCTCAAAATTTCGGCATGGGAACATGTGTTCGATGGAGGGTGCGCCGGAGTTTCCGCGCGGCAGAACTTTCCGCGCGGCGGAAAAATGGCGTCGGCACGCAGTGCCAACCGCGAGGTGGCGCGGCGGGGGAATAGAATGCGATGGATGACCCAGCCGGGTTGCAAAAGGAGGAACGGATGACAACAGCGGCAGCTGCCTGCTTCGCGGTCGCGTTCTTCCTCATCCCCGGATTCCTTGTCGCCTTGGTGTCTGGGTTGAGAGTGCCGGCTGCTGCTGCGGCGGCGCTGCCGGTGACGTTTGGTGTCATCGGCATGAGCGCGTGGATGTGGGGTCTCACGTCCGCGCCGTTCAACCTGTGGACATACGGGGTGAGCGTGGCGCTTGCGATCGGCGCGGCGGTTCTTTGGCGCTACCTGCTGGTAAAACGACCAGCGTGGACCGCGCCGCCGAAGGTTAGTGGGGCGGAGCTAGAGGAGTACGTCGCGAAGCCTTGGTGGCGTCGTGGCTTCACTCCAGAGCTTTCTTGGATCCTGCCGGCACTGGGAGTGGTGGCGGGTTCGTGGATGCTCGTTGCGGACAGGCTTGGCTGGCTTGTGCGTGCCCCGCACGGCACATACAACATCGTCCAAGGCTGGGATGTGCAGTGGCATGCGAACCTGGTGCGCTTCATCATGGATACTGGTGTCGCATCCCCAACACGGATGGGCGAGCTGCAGAACATTGAGACCCACACGCAGTTGTTGTACCCGTCCGCGTACCACGCAGGCATTGCGCTTTTCGGAGAGGCAGCTGGGTTGGACCCCATCCCGGCACTCAATATCGCGCAGGCGGTTTTGCCCGGGGTGGCGCTGCCGCTGACCATGGCGTGCCTGGTGTTCGCGTTCATGCGCTCAACTGGTGTGACCGCGCAGATTGCCGCGGCGTTTGCGGCGGCGGCAATCTATGCCGTGCCACAGGTTGCCTGGATCCCGGATTACGTGGGCATGTGGCCCTACCTATTCGCAATGTCGCTTACTGGCATTGTGGTCTGGCAGTTCGTCGCCACGCCTCGAACGCCTGCTGGGGCGCTGCCAGCGGCCCTTGGTTTCCTTGGCGTGCTCACCGCGCATCCTTCCGCGGTGACAGTGGTGGTGCTGTGCGTGGCCTTGAGCTGGCTCACCTCCACCCTGGTGCGGCCTGTGCGCTCCCGTCTTGTGGACACGCTGTGGATTGGGTTGCCCGCAATCGGTGGCACACTGGCTTTCCTGCCCCAGATCTTCGCCGGTTCGGAGCAGGCGGAAGAAGTCTCCGGCTGGGAGGCGTCAGAGGCAGCCGCAAAAACTGATGCATGGGCTAGCTCGTTTTTCATGGACACCCGCCATGTCAGCGAGTTCTTCCCGAATTTTGACCCCACCATCGCGCTGTGGCTTGCCCTCGCCGGAGCTCTAGTCTTGGTGTTCTTCCGTGGGCAAGTGTGGCCGGTGCTGTTCTACCTTGTCAGCCTCGCTGCCGCCGCGAATTCGACCCAGCCACTGGACGGTTGGGTGGGGCGCGCGCTGGCCATGATCGGCAACGTGCATTACAACACCCCGCACCGCCTGATTTTGCCGGTGGCTATGTGCGTAGTTGCCGCGGCAGCGATCGGTGTCGCCGCTGCACTACGCCTGATCACCCTCGCGCCACTTGCGGCGCGCAAGACCTCCACGGCCTGGACGGCGGCTACCACGGCTGCGTCCGTCGCGCTGGCTGCCGGTATCGGCGCAGTAGCGGCACCGCAGCTGCATGCGGCTGTCATCGAGGGAGCTCAGCGGGCATACGTCGCCCCGCGTGAGGACGGCCGAATGGTCAACGACGATGACCTCGCGGCGTTCGCCTGGCTTGCGTCACAGCCCGCGGCGTTCGAAGGCACGACGTTGGGCGATCCGGCGGACGGCCACTCGTGGCTCTATGCGGTCACCGGAGTGCCCACTGTTTCGCGCCACTACCTGTGGCCCGCTGGTGGCAGCGGTGCGGACACGGCGCTCGGCGTGTACGAGTCTGACTCGGCCGGTGAGGGCCTGCGGGGTGCGCCAGGGGCGGCGAATGCGATTGACCGCGCGCTGGCGGGTCTCAAAGTGAAGTTCTACATCACCAGCCCCGGATCTTTCTGGTACTGGCAGCACCCGCTGAACAAGCTGGACACCGGCATGTGGACCGCGGAGGGTACCACGCCGGTGTACCGCAAGGGGCAGGTCGTCATCTTCGCAGTGAACGAGGAGTTCACCGCAGCGGAGCTGGAAGCACTGCAGCAGGATGCGCTAGAGCACGGCTCGGAGCCGCTGGATAGTCCCCGCCCGGCGGAGAGCGCCGCGGCGGGCTAAGGTGGGTGAGCCCGGTTCGGGGGAATCGGGGCCATTCACATAGACATCTGGGGGGACCACGATGGGGAAGCGTCTGCAGCCCACAACAAAAGTGCAGGTATCCGGCCACCGTTTCATGCGCCGGCGAGTTGAGCACGGACTGATTTTCGGCGATGTGCGCATGATCCACGATCCGCTGGCCACCCGCCGCCGGGCGATGGTCTTCGGCATGGTCGCCGTGGTGATGGTCGCCGCCGTCATGGGGCTGTTCGCCTGGATGCGCCCCAACCCGGACCCGCTCGACGCGCCCATCTTGCGGGCCTCGGACGGGGAGCTCTACGTGCGAGTAGACGACGTGGTCCACCCGGTGACCAACCTGACTTCGGCGCGTCTTGTCGCGGGCACTGATGCGGAGCCACAGCGCATCGGTGACGAGGCGTTGTCGAAAACTATCCGCGGCGTTCCCGTCGGCATCGTGTCCGCACCGTCGCTTTTCGCCCCAGGCCATGGCACTGAGCTCATCCCTCCGGATGCAGACACGTGGTCCGTCTGCACCGCAGAAAGCGAGGTGGTGGTGCGTGCTGGCGCTGCGCCGGAGGCAATCGTCGAAAAGCAAGCGGTGCTTGCCACCGCCGATGGCCGCGACTGGGTGGTCACCGCGGAGGGCCGCACCGAGCTTCCAGGGAGCGATTCCGCCAGCGGGAGGATCCTGCGGCGCGCGCTGCACATCGACACCCGCACGCCACGGTGGGCACCGCCAGCCCAAGTCCTCGCGGCAATCCCGGAGCTCCCGCCGTACACTTTCCCGTCGCCGCTCCCGGAAGTCCTGCTTACCGACACCGGCGCGTGGGCGCTTGATGCCGTTGGCGGCATCAAGGAGGTCACGCCGTTCCAGGGGCAATTGCTTATCGACGCAGGCTCCCCAGCCACAGAAGTTCCCCGCCCCGGCCTCGCCGCTTTCGCCGACGCCACGGACCAAGCGGAATTGCGGCTGCCACAGCGTTCGCCCGAGTGGATTGACCCTGATGAGGCAGCGATTTGCGCCGTGGGCGGCGCAGCGGCGGCAACGTGGAGCATTGCGGAGGCGCTGGAAGGAAGCGCGGAACTGTCCGGCGACGCCGTGGCCACACGGTTCGTTGGCCCCGCCGCCGGTGCGGTTGCGGTGGACACCGGACGCGGATTGCACGTGGTGGGAGCAGCCGGTTTGCGCCACGCAGTGCCGGAGCGCGAGACCCTGGAAATGATCGGTGCCCACCGCACTGATGATGTGCCGTGGGCAATCCTGAAACTGCTCCCAGAAGGTGCAGAGCTCACGCGCCGGGCGGCGCTCGCGGCGCTGTACTAGACGGCGCTAGACGTAAATCCCGTACTGGGCGTAGGTTGCTTCGCGCGCCCGCGGTGCGCAGATGCCCGCAACGGAGAGGAACACTAGCGCGAGCACCATCCGTGACCACCGCCGCGAAGAATGGTGGACGGGGTGTTCCGCCGGCTCGATGACAACCGGCTGGTACTCGAATTCAGGCGCAGGTTCAGGCGGGGGCGGCAGCATGCTGAGCAGTACCAGCGGATCAATCGCGCCCCAATTCGGCTCTGCGGCCGCCCACACCATGTCCCGGATCTGCGCGGGCGTGAGGTACGGGTAGCGCTCCCGCAGCAGCGCTATGGCGCCGCTGACCACCGGCGCGGCGAAGCTGGTGCCCGTATATGGGCGCAAACCTTCTGTCGCCCAAGTGCCGGTGGCCCACCCGCTGCCGTCGGAAGCAAGTGCCACCTCGACGAAACCGGGCGCGGCGACGGCCCCGGAGGGCGCGATGATGGAGTAGTCGGCGAGCCCGTAGTCCGCATCAAGGGCACCGACTGCGATCACCGTCGGGGAGTGCGCGGGGATCACCGCGTAGCCCTGCTCGCACTTGGGGCTGGCGTTGCCCGCAGCTGCGACGACGACCGCACCCTCCGCTTCTGCGCGCGCCAGCGCGTGCTCGATGCCGCTGGTATCTAAACGCGCCGCTACGCTCTGCGGGATGCATGAGACGACGGAAATGTTGATCACGCTGGCGTGTTCGTCGAGGGCGTGATGGATAGCGTCGGTAAGCGTCTGCAGGCTCCCAGCCCCAGGTGCCTCCTCGCCTCCCTCGAGCGGAGTGCGGTAGTAAGCGGAGGACTGGCGGATGTTCAGGATCTCCGCGTCCGGTGCGATGCCGCGGGACGTGCCGGCGATGATGCCGGCGACCACGGTGCCGTGACTATCGCAATCCAGGTGGGTGGCTGGTGCCCACGGGTCGATGAAGTCGTGACCAGGAATCACTTGGTCCAGCTCTGCGGTGGGAGCGATCCCGGTATCAATCACCGCCACGCGCACACCAGCACCGGTGGCGAACTGGCGCAGCAGGGCAAGGGAGGGATCCGCGGGCGGAAGCTCCTCCACTCCGATGTGCGCGGGCACGGCGCAGGCGTAATCCTGCGCGTGTGCGTACGGCAGCGGGACGGCTGCGAAAGAGAGGACACTCAGCGCGCTGGTCAGGGCGCTAGTCAGGGCGGCAAGGCGGTACGTACGCATGGTTACAGCCCCCTGATCAGCGCGAAGAGGCCGGTTAGATGCACGGCGAGCGGGATGACAGCGATAATCGCAGCCATCTCCGCTCGCTCAAACCACACGACGGTGGTTGGCTCGAGCTCGCTCAAGCGCGGCGCCCACAGCGGGGCTGCTGCTGCGGCCGTTGCGCCGAGCGTTGCGACGGCGATAAGGGCCGGGTGCGATGCCGAAGTGCGCGCGGTAGCAACTGCTGCGCAGATCACCGCCGCCAACGCGGCTGCGGCCAGCGCCGCGCGGGCAGTGGGGTAATGCTGCCGGAGGGCATGCAAACCGAACGCGCCCGCAGTGCACAGGCCGAACACGGCTACCCAAGCGTCGGCGTGCCAACCCAGCGCAGTCAACGCCGGAATGGTGCACGCCGCGGCGGCGAGCGACATCGAGCCGGCGATAGCTACAGCGCGTACGCTGCGTGCGTCCACATCCATTTGGTATCCGTCGGCAGTGTCAAAGTCCTCCCCGGCAGTGGGGATGCGCGGGACTTGGAGTCCGGCAGCCCGCGTTGCGGCACCCGGGGTGGCCATGACCACGAGGATGCTCGCTAACGCGGCGAGCGCCGCCGGTGCGGTGGTGGCCGGCAGCCAGGCACCCAAGGCGGAGACACCCGCGGTGACGCATGACGTCAACACAAACGTCACCGTCGCGGGTGTCGCGAGGCCGAGCATGGCGCCCGCCCCCACCCCGGCGGCGGCGGTGAGTACGCCCGCCAGCGCACCGAGGGCGGGGTCGACGGCGCTGATCCACGCACTCGGTGGCCCGGCGACCCACGTGCCTGCCGCGGCTCCCAGCGCAAACGGAGCCGGCGCGAAGAGCTGGGTGGAGCGGCTGAGCGCTGCCAACACCACCAAGCTCAAGCCGCTGACGGTCAAGGCAACAGGTAGCGGGGCGAGCGCATACGCCACAACTCCAATACCTGCGGCGCCGACAATGCCGGCGGCCGTATCCACGCCGCGTACCTCGCCGGCGGTGCCGGCGACCGCCCGCAGCGATTCTGCGGCCTCACGCACAACCGGCGGTTCCGGCTGCTCCACGGGGGAGAGGGTGATTATGCTGCCGTCGGCAAGCTTGAGCCTGTGCAACGGCGTATGCATGTCCAGCGGCATGCCGGCGGCGGTGGATGCCACCCAGGGCCGGTGGATCTCTGGAATGTCGATGAGACGCGCGAGTTCCGGCAGAACCTCGGCGAGTGTGGATGATGTGGGCAATGTGACATCGATGTCGCGATGTAGAGTGACCACGCTGACGCGGACGGTGACGCGCACAACGTGGTACGCCGATGTGGCAACCAAGTTGAATCCCCCCAGGGCACATAGTGCGCGGTAACCCCCATGTACCGCGCGGTGGTTCAGAGTATGGCGTAGAGTATCCGCCACGTCCACAGATTGGGGGTCCGGCTCGGGGGAGCCGGCATCTGCGGAAGGCATCTCAACCGGGGGAAGTTGCTCATGCTCGGCCTCGACCACAATCCAGTTATTGCGCCCGCTGCAGTGGTGGGCACCGACGACGTACCGCCGCTACCTGCGGGAACGTTGCGCGCGGAACCGGTTCCGCCGGCGCAGAAAGATCAACCCATCCCGCTCATCCGGGTGCTTATCCCCGTGATCATGGTGGTGGCCATCGGTGCGGTGATGGCGCTCATGGCCCTCTCCGGGCGCGGCGTGAGCCCGATGATGCTGATGTTCCCGCTCATGATGCTGGTGGGCATGATCGCCATGTTCAATCCTTCAGAAGGGCAGGGCGATATCGACGAAACGCGCCGGGTGTACCTGCGGCACCTTGACGCGTTAGCGGTCCGCGCTCGAGCAAACGGCGATGCCCAGCGCACGCACATGACGTACCTGCACCCCGCGCCGGCCGAGTTGGCGCTGAGCCTGCCCACCGTCCGCGTGTGGGAGCGACTGGATACGTCGCCGGAAGCACTCCAGGTGAGGGTGGGCACGGGCACTGCCGCGTTGTGCACACCGATCGATGTGGATGACCCGGGTTCGCCCGAGGACTTGGACCCCGTGTGCGCCGTGAGCCTGCGGCGCACGGTGGCCACGGCGAGCGCTGTGCCGGCGATGCCGATTGTGGTGCAGCTTGCCGCATTCGGATCTGTCACACTTGCCGGTCCGACGGCGGAAGCAGTGGCGCGGTCGATGCTGTGCCAGCTGGCCGTCTTCCACGGCCCGGAGCTGGTGGGCGTTGACACGACCCGGACCGGTTTCGCGTGGGCGAAGTGGCTGCCGCACGCGAAGGCACCGGAAGACGGTGCGTTTCGGGTGGCGTTTATCGATGCCACGTTCCACCCCGCCCGCGCCTCCCATGCCGGGGCGGACCTTGCGCCGAGCTTGAGCCCGGACGAGTGCGATTGCGTGATCACGTTCCACCCGGATCCGGACTTCTACGTGGATGAAGACGCGCTGCACCTCATCTGCACCGATGCCGTCACGGCGCTGACCGCCACAGGCCCAGAACGCCTCGGCGCGCCGGACGCGTTCAGCGATGCTGAGGCCGCGCTGGTTGCGCGGCGGCTGGCGTTCTACCGCCGCCCGGAGGGGGCGACGAAAGAGAAGGGCGCGGACGTGCTGGCCATGCTGGGCTTGGACCGCCTGGGGGAGAGTCACGGCGAGCTGGGGGACATGGATGTGACCGATGCCGATGTGGCGGCGATGTGGCCAGGCCGCGAAGGCACGCGGCAGCGGCTCACAGTGCCCATCGGCGCAACCCCGGAAGGTCGCGCGGTGTTTCTGGACATCAAGGAAGCCGCCCACGGCGGTGCCGGCCCGCACGGGCTCTGCATCGGCGCAACGGGGTCCGGAAAGAGTGAGCTGCTTCGCACGCTGGTCATCGCCCTGGCGGCCACGCACTCGCCGGATGAGCTCAACCTGGTGCTCGTGGATTTCAAGGGAGGCGCGACCTTCCTCGGCTGTGAAGGGCTGCCGCACACCTCCGCCGTGATTACCAACCTCGAGGATGAGGCGGTGCTGGTGGAGCGCATGTATGACGCGCTGTCGGGTGAAATGCACCGTCGTCAAGAGCTCCTGCGGAAAGCCGGCAACTACGCCAACATCACCGACTACACCGCGGCACGCCTTGCAGGTGCTGCGGGATCGGAGGGCACGCCGCTTGACCCGCTGCCTGCGCTTGTAGTTGTGGTGGATGAGTTCTCCGAGCTACTCACCCAGCACCCGCACTTTGCGGAGCTGTTCGTGGCCATCGGCAGGCTGGGGCGATCGCTGGGCGTGCACCTATTGCTGGCCTCCCAACGCCTGGAGGAAGGCAAGCTCCGCGGGTTGGACTCGCACCTGTCCTACCGCATCGGCTTGAAAACCTTCTCTGCGGGCGAATCCCGCCAAGTCCTGGGCGTGCCAGATGCGTACGAGCTGCCCAGCGAACCAGGTTCCGGCTACCTCAAGGCCGCCTCGCCGGAGCTGGTCCGGTTCCGCGCCGCCTACGTTTCCGGGCCGCTCACACGCCGGGTGGTGCAGCACCGCGCAGCCGAACACGTGGAGGTACGCCCCTTCACCGGCTGGGACGCCTCCGAGCGGGAGTGGGAGGAGCAGATGCTTGCCGACGACGCCGAGACCATCACCACCGACCCCTCCACCACCGTCGTGGACGCTGTGGTCGCCCGAACCCGCGCGCTTGCCCAGCATGCCGGGATGCAGGCGCACCAAGTGTGGTTGCCGCCGCTGCCGGATCGGATGGAACTGCACGAATTGCAGCCGGGCGGTGTGGACTACGGGCACCTGCGCATTCCTGTCGGCATTGTGGATGAGCCGTACCTGCAGCGGCAGGACACCCAGGTAATCGATCTGGGCGCTTCCGGCGGGCACCTCGCCATCGCCGGTGGTCCGCAGACCGGTAAGTCCGAGGCGCTGAAGACTTTGGTCGCATCGCTGGCGCTCACCCACACCACCGACCAAGTGGCGGTGTATGCCATCGACGCCGGCAGCGGCGGGCTGCATGAGTTGGAGACGCTGCCGCACGTGGCGGGTGTAGCGGTGCGCGCGGACGAGGAACGGGTGCGCCGCGTGGTGGATGAGGTGGTTGGTTTGATCGACGACGCCGCAGCCGCCACACCCGCACCGCAGACATCGGCGCCGAGGCGGGAGACGCTGCTGATTGTGGACGGCTGGCACGCGCTTTTGGCCAGCGATTCCAAGCTGGAGGATTTGCGCGACCCGCTAACCCGCGTCGCCTCCGAGGGCCCGGCAGCAGGCGTGCACCTGGTCTTGACCACGCAGCGCTGGAGTGCGGTGCGCACCGGCGTGCGCGACCTGGTGGCCACCAGGTTGGAACTGGGGTTGACGGAGCCGCTGGACTCCCTCATCGACCGCACTGCCCAAACCAACCTGCCCGCGCGCCCCGGGATTGGGCTGACACCGGAGGCGAAGGTGATGCTCTTCGCCCGAACGAGTGCGCAAGACCTCGCCCACGTGGCGCGCGTGACGGCGCAGCAGCCGCGGGTGCCGGCGCTGAAAGTCTTGCCTGCGCACGTCACGGTGCAGGATCTCCTGGAAAGGGAACTCGACGGCCCCGCCATCCCAATCGGCGTGGGCGGGCCGAGACTAGAGCCGATCGCATGCGCTTCCGGCCACCTGCTAGCTATCGGCGCCACGGGTGCCGGCAAATCCACAGTGATTGCATGTGCTATCGAGGCGATCGGCGCGATGCCGCGCGAGGAAGCGCGGATGGTGATTCTGGACCCGCGCCGGGCACACCTGGGCAGGGCGAACGAGGACATGGTGGCGTTCTACGCGGCCTCCGCCAGCGCCATCGCTGACGCCGTGCGGGCGCTGTGCACGACGCTCACGGCACGCTTGCCAGGAGCGGACATCTCGGCGAAGCAGCTCGCGGAACGCTCCTGGTGGAAGGGCCCGGAGCTGTACCTGGTCATCGACGACATTGACTTGGTGGGGGATCCGGTGCTCCGAGACGTGGAGGCGTTGATACCTCACGCTCGCGATATCGGCCTGCACGTGATCTGCGCCCGCAAGTTCGGCGGGGTCTCCCGCGCGCTGTACGGCGGATTCCTGGGCGCGCTGAAAGACCTGCTGCCGGACGTCCTGCTTCTGGACGGCACCCGCGAAGAAGGCGCGCTCTTCGGCGTGCGCCCCTCCGCTCAGCCGCCGGGCCGCGCGACGCTGGTGCAAGCGGGCGATGTGGTGGGCACGGTCCAGTTGGCCGCGCCCTACGAAGAGGGTGCATCACTGTGACGCACGCCGACACCGCCGATGCCCTCCGCATCACGGTGACTGACACCGCGACGGTGTTCTCCGGGGCTGCAAACCTGCACCGCTTCGACGCGCCTTCCGCACGCGATATCGCCGCCTACATCCGCCACGTCTTCGGACCGCACCCGGGCGGGGCGGAGGTCCACCTCGCGGCATCGCCGGAGCGCTGCCGGGAGATTGAGGCCGCACTCAAGGGCTACGACGTTTCCCTCACTTTCGCCGACCCCGGGGACTTCAGGGAGGCTGTGCGTGCCGACGAAGGATTGCCCCGCGCCGCGGACACGCTGGGGCTGCACAGGCCGACAGATGCGGTCGAGGAAGACCGCCGGGCGCTGTGGATTATCGGCATCGCTGTCACCGTCGTGGCCGTGGCCTGCGCGATCGCCGTGGTGGTTACCGCGCGGTCGTTGTTTGGGGCGCGCGAGGTTGCCGAGGCGGCGGGCGAAACGCCAACCGTTGTGGCTACCACAGCGACTACAACCGCGCCGGTGGAGACGCTGACGGGTGTGACGCGGACGTCGATAAGCGAAAAGCCCCCGGCGACCGTGGTGCACGAGCGGGACGGGGTGCGGGTTGAGCTGCCTGCAGGTTTCACCCTGGAGCGGGAGGGGGACATGTGGCGCGCGAGCGGGCCAGTCCCTGATTTTCGTTTGCACATTGCGGTCGATGACCTGTTCACGCTCCCGCCGGAGACGATGGCGGAGCACGTGCGGCGCGAGGTAGAGGCGGATCCGCAAACGGAGATGGTGGCCACGGACGGGTTTGCGCTGACGTACCTGGAGCGCCCGGGGGATGGGTCCGAGGTGCTGTGGAAGACGTGGCCGCACGGCACGCACCAGATTTTTCTGGCGTGCCAGACACGCGGGGTGCCTACGCGGGTGCAGCAGGCGACGTGCGAGATGGCGATGCGCTCCGCGGAATATGCCCCGCTAGCTGGGGATTTAGCGGCCCAATAAAAAAGTTTCGGCGGGGATGGAACCGAAGCGGGGTTTTCAACGTCAGATACATGAACAGTTCAACGCATTCCGGCTGTTCTTACCTGACACTTCTTCGAGGGGGAAGACAACACCATGAGCCAATTCGCAACAGAAGCCGAGGTCATGCGCGCGACCGCGGACCACGCGGACGCCGTCAACGCAGATGTCAACCGTGAGATTGACCGTATCCAGGACGTCGCCCAGGCACTCCGCGGGTCCTGGGAGGGTCGCGCACAGCGCAGCTTCGACGAGCTGATGCTGAGGTATGACGATGCACAACGACGCCTGGGGGAGGCGCTGAACGCGATTTCCGTGAACATCCGCGACAACGCGAAGCACTACGAGAACACCGACGTGACCAACACTGAGGGCCTCGACCGTCTCGCATCCACCTCCGGCCTGGCGCTTTAGAAGTAAAGAAAGGACTTTTCAGCCATGCACATTAAGTACGACTTCGCCCAGATCGCCAACGCAACTTCCGACATCCGTTCTTCCGCGGTGCGCATCAACGGCCAGCTGTCGGACCTGAAGGACATGATCAAGCCGATGACGGACACCTGGGAAGGCGACGCGGCTGTGAACTACCGCGCGCACCAGGCCAAGTGGGATCAGGCGGCGGAGGACCTCAACCGCATCCTCAACCAGATCGCGGACACCGTCGAGGAGGGCAACAACCAGATGATGGCCGTCAACGCAGCGGCCGCGAACAGCTGGGGTTAATCGGCTGGGGTTAAGACCCGGCTCCGCCGAATCCATCGGGGGGACATGAAACGCCCCGCGCGCTGCCGCCAGGCTCTGGTAGGTGGCGGGCGGGGCGTTTCCGCATTTGTGGGACACACGGCGTTTTGGTCACGGCGGGGGCGTGACGTAGGGTTATACACCTGTGTGTCGCGCGGGCTGTGCAGCCTGCGCACGTTCCATCGGGTCTCCACCGGCCGCCGTTGGAACGCAGGGCGCGCGGCGCTGTACCTGGCCGGCAGCCTCTAGACAGACTTTAAAGGAGTCATGCATGTCTACTTACCACCCGAAGAGCGGTGACATTACCCGTAAGTGGTACGTCATCGACGCAACCGACGTGGTGCTTGGCAAGCTCGCTTCCACCGCAGCTGACCTGCTGCGCGGCAAGCACAAGCCGCAGTTTGCACCGAACGTTGACACCGGCGATCACGTGATTGTGATCAACGCTGACAAGATCCACATCTCGTCCAACAAGCGCGATCGCGAGATGCGCTACCGCCACTCCGGTTACCCGGGTGGTCTGAAGTCCATGACCCTGGGCCGCGCGCTGGATGAGCGCCCGGACCGCGTCATCGAGGAAGCTGTGAAGGGCATGATGCCGCACAACAGGCTTTCCCGTGAGTCCATCAAGAAGCTGCACGTCTTCGTCGGCGACGAGCACCCGTACGCCGGTCAGCAGCCCGAGCCCTACGAGTTTAAGCAGGTGGCACAGTAATGACCGAGCCGAACAACTACGCCGAGGACAACTACGCAGCAGAGGCGCTGGACACCGACATCGATCACGCAACCGCGGCGACCGAGGAGTTCAACTACACCATCGGTGACGCGATTGCACCGGAGGTCGAGGAGACCGAGGGCGAGTTCGCTGAGCCGGTGCAGCTGCACGAGGGCCCGATCCAGACCGTTGGCCGCCGTAAGCGCGCCATCGCCCGCGTGACCGTTACCGAGGGCGAGGGCAAGATCACCGTCAACGGCCGCGACTTCGAGGACTACTTCCCGAACAAGCTGCACCAGCAGGACATCCTGCAGCCGCTGACCCTGCTCGAGCGCGAGGGCCAGTTCGACATCAAGGCAAACATCGGCGGCGGCGGCCCGACCGGCCAGGCCGGTGCCCTGCGCCTGGCAATCGCCCGTGCGCTGAACGTGTACAACCCGGCTGAGCGCCCGACCCTGAAGAAGGCTGGCCTGCTCACCCGTGATGCCCGTGCCGTGGAGCGCAAGAAGGCTGGTCTGCACAAGGCCCGTCGCGCACCGCAGTACTCCAAGCGTTAATCTCGCTGCGGCGCACATTCGCCGCGCATGCTCAAGCTCCCTCCGTACGCCGGGGGGAGCTTTTTGCTTGCCGACGATTGCAAAAACCTCAGTTTTTGTAGGAACCGCAGCCTGGCAGCAGCGGAGGTGTCCGGCATAATTGTGGCTATGACTCGACTTTTTGGCACTGATGGTGTGCGCGGCCTGGCAAATGAGGCGTTGACGGCCTCGATGGCGATGCGCCTTGGCGCGGCCGCGGCGACCGTGCTTACCCGTGACCGCAGCTCGCAGCGTCGCCCGACGGCGCTCATTGGGCGCGATCCCCGCGTCTCCGGCGAGATGCTAGCAGCGGCGATGGCTGCAGGTATGGCCTCCAAGGGCGTGGACGTGCTGCGCGTAGGTGTCATTCCCACCCCGGGCCTGGCGTTTTTGACGGACGATTACGGTGCCGATATCGGGGTGATGATCTCGGCGTCCCACAACCCGATGCCGGACAACGGCATCAAGTTCTTCTCCGCCGGCGGCAAGAAGCTCCCCGACGATGTTGAGGACGAGATTGAGGCCGCGATGGCGGAGCTTTCCGAGACCGGCCCGACCGGCACCGGCATTGGTCGCGTGATCGAGGAGGCTCCGGATGCCCGCGAGCGCTACCTGGCGCACCTCAAGGAGGCCGTAGCTGCTGATCTGAGCGGCATCAAGGTGGTTGTGGACTGCGCGAACGGCGCCGCTTCCAAGGTGGCACCCCAGGCGTACGAGGCCGCTGGCGCAGAGGTCACCGCGATCTTCAACAAGCCCAACGCGTTCAACATCAATGATGGCTCCGGTTCCACCCACATGGAGCAGATCCAGGCGGCCGTGGTGGAGCACGGTGCTGATCTCGGCCTGGCCCACGACGGTGACGCGGACCGCTGCCTTGCTGTAGATGCGCAGGGCAGCATCGTTGACGGCGATCAGATCATGGCGATCCTGGCCACCGGGATGAAGGAGCGCAACGCCCTCGTCGACAACACACTGGTTGCGACGGTGATGAGCAACCTGGGCCTGAAGATCGCGATGCGCGAACAGGGGATTGCGCTAAAGGAGACGGCCGTGGGCGACCGTTACGTGCTCGAGGAACTCGGTCGCGGCGACTACTCCCTGGGCGGCGAGCAGTCCGGCCACGTCGTGCTGCCTGCCTACGCGACGACTGGCGACGGCACCCTGACCGGCCTCATGCTCATGGCCCGCATGGCAGAGACCGGGAAGAGCCTCGCCGAGCTGGCTAGCGTGATGACGGTGCTGCCGCAGGTGCTGATCAACGTGCCGGTGTCCGACAAGGGCCGCATCCTGCACGCACCCGAGGTGCAGGAGGCAATCGCCGCCGCGGAGCACGAGCTTGGCGACGACGGCCGCGTGCTCCTGCGCCCATCCGGCACCGAGGAGCTCTTCCGCGTGATGGTGGAGGCAGCCGAGGAGGAACAGGCGCGCAAGGTTGCCGGCCGGCTGGCGGCCGCGGTCGCGGCGGTTTAATCTAGGCGCGGGTAAAAAAGTTTCGCCGGCGAGGGAACCGGCGGGCGTTTGGGGGAGTCTGAATAGGGGAAGACTATTCAGACTTGGGCCGGTGTGAGCCGGCCCAAACAACATCATTGGGGGTAAGACGTGGGCACTCACGTTGGGCCAGATTTAGACACCGCGGTGGTGCGTGCTTTCTACGACGGAGCGATTGCCACCTACGAATCTGCAGCGCACGCATTGGATGCAAACCGGGTTGAGGTCCATCCCGCGGACTTCGGCGAAGGGTTTGCTGACCGCGGGGCGCGCATCGCTGACGCGCTGGAGCGCCTGCACGGGACCACGCTTGAGTATCTCGAGTCACGTTCCCGCACGTGGGAGAGCATCCTCGCGCTCGCGGACGATGTGGATGCACTCGATGCCGCTAACGCCGCAGCCTTCGGGCGGGTGAACGGGCTGTGATGGGGGCAGGTGCAACGGCGCAGACCACGGTGAGTGAAGCGGTGGCAATGGTCAACATCGCACCCGGGGTAAGCGCAGGACAAAAGGCCGCGGTGGCATCCGCTGGCAAGGATGTCATTGGGCAGGTTAAGCGGTGCAGCGGCCAGGACTTCACCCGCTTTCGCGGGGCATCGCTCACTATTGGGCTGGCCGGCTGCGGCGGCGCACGCGGAGAAGTGGCCCGCCGGAACACCCGGGTGTCCGTACCACGCGGCGCGGAGAGCTGGTTCCTCGAGGTGGGTATCACTCGTCGGGAGCGTGCGGATGCCGCGAAGACGAAATCGCACTTCGATCAGGTGGACACGGTGAGTAAGCAGATCCGCAACTGCTGTTCCGCCATCGAGAAGATCAAGTCCACCATGCGTGCGAGCGTGGAAATGCTGATTCGCCCCGCCAAGCGCATGCTCGAAATCGTGCTTAAGTTCGCGCTGACCAAGCTCATTCCCATAGCAGTGGAGCTGGTGCTCAAGGCGATCAAGTGGGCGCTGGACATCACCCGGGATGGTAACGGCCTTATCGAACTCATCCTGGACGGGATGTGCGATTGCCTCGAAGACGCGGCAGGCAACAAGGCCGACCAGCCGGTGCGGTACCGGGACAACAAGTGCCACTACGAGGAAGCGCCGGGCAAGCAGACCGACACTGTGGCGCCACCGCCAGCGCCGACACCTGCCCCAAACCCGGGCCCTGTCACTGGACCCGCTCCGTCGCCCGCGCCGACGGTGACGCTGCCGCCGGAGCTCCCCTCGGCACCAACGCCGGCGCCGACGCCGACTTCACCGCCGCCTGCTACGACTCCGCCTACCGTGACACCGCCACAGAGCAAGGTGTTCGAAGTGCCGAGGGTGACCGAGGTAGAGCAGCTGCCTGCGCCGCCGGCATCCCAGGTGCCAGCTGGGGAATCCCCGGCTATGCAGTATAAGGAACCTCCCGCGCTGAATCCGGAGGGGAGTGAGCCAGCGGGGACTACAACGCCGGCCGGCAGCCCGCCGACTGCGACCGCGCCGGTCGCAACCGCACCGACTCCGAGCGCGCAGGCGGGGGTGAGCCCGCTTCCCGCCCAACCTGCTGCTCCGCAGGCGGTCCCGCCGACGAAGTCCTTGTTCCAGGTGCCTACGGTCTCAAGCGTTCCCGGCGCGGCGCAGCAGTCGCCGAATGCCCCGGTTACCCATGCTGGCATCCGCCCAGGTGCTCCCGACACCCAGGCGGGCCCAATTGACCGGCTTTGCCGCTGCGAGCCTGCAGCGCCGGATGACGCCAAGCAGGCACCGCTGGAGCAGCCGGACACGTCGAAAGGTCCCGGGGAGTCGAAACAGCCTGAGCAGGTGCTGCCTGATACGGAGGGTCCGGGGGTCGTCGATAAGCAAGAAGCCCAGCCGGACGCCAAGCGAGCACTGACGTTTACCCTGAGCTTCGATTTCGGTCTTGAGCTCACCGTCAATGCCCCCCTGGATGCCGTGGATTGCGGGATCGCCGAGACTATTAGTCCGGCAAAACCGGAGGTGACGGCAAAGATCATGGTGGGGCCGCTGGCGCAGGCGGGTGTGGCCGCGGTGCAAGGGGGCATTGAGCGCCTGCGCACGCTGCTGCATGAGGTGGTTGCGTGCCCGGGTGCGGAGTGCGGGACGCATGCTCCTGCTGCCGAGGCCTCAACGGTTGCGGCCGGGACGGCAACGGGTGGGGGAGTCGCTTCGCCACCACCCGAGTTAGCAAAGGTGGAGGAACCGCCGGCTCCGCCCAAAAAGGTGGCTAACGGTAATTCTGCGCCCACCATTGGGGCGGGGTCTTCAGGTGGTGGATCTGGGGTGCCGTCCGGAACCGCTGCCCCGCCACCTGCACCGTCGGCACCTGCACCGGCTGCACCGCCGCCCGCTGCACCTGGTCCGGCCGCTGCACCTGGTCCGGCCGCTCCGGCTGCGACACCAGCGTCCACCGGCGGTAGGGCAGGCGTAAAGGTTGAGGCGACACAGCACGTCAAAACATGGGGAATGAGAAAATTGGGGGATTGGTAATGGATTTCATCGAGTTCGCGGAGATGTACCAGCGGCGCACCGCCAAGCGCTTGCAGGACTTCGAAGCGGTACTGCGCGACACGCAGAAGAAAATGGAGATTACGGCGCAGCAGCAGGCGCTGTCGCGCGAACTGCACCCGCAGCGTCCGCCAGCCCACATTCCGCGTGGGGAGTACGGTATGCCGCGACGTCGTGAGCGGCCGCAGGGCCAGGTGAAAGCTGTGCTGCGGAGGGAGGGGCCGGGTTCTGGCGGAAACCCAGCTGAGGCATAAACCCACCTGAGGCATAACCCCACCTGAGGCAGAAAAAGGCCACCCGCGGTCTGCATCGCGGGTGGCTAAGGCGAAAGCTAGAAGAGAGAGAACGCGGAATCGTCTCGGGTCAGGCCGGCGGCCTTTGCCAAGTCATCCCCAACCATGGAGGTGATGCCCTTGCCGGATGCCTCCGGGTCGGAGTAGGCCGCGTACTTCTTCTCGCCCTCCAGCTGGTGGAGCAGAAAACCGGTGATGAGCGCGCGAGTGGTGGCCTGGTTCTTCGAGTCGGACTTGCCAAGGCCGATCAGGCGGGACGCGAACGTGTCTTCGGAGAAACCGCGCTGCTCACCCTTCTTCACGGCGCGGTACGCAACCTCGCCGGCCCAGTTGTAGGCCAGCTTGGCGGGGTTGCCCGGGTTGAGCAGAGAATCGCTGTCTTCACCGGGGCCGATGACAAGGCCCGGGATGAACAGGTTGCGCGCGGCCTCCACGGCGGAGGGGGCAACGTTAGCCGGGTACGCGGCGGCAACAGCGCGCACCTTCTTGTTATCCACCGCGGCAAGTACTGCTGCGCCACCGCCCATGCCGTGGCCCGCGAGGGCGAGCTTGCTAGGGGAGACGGTGATGTTGCCGTTGCCGATGCGTACGCCGGCAAGCACCTGCAACGCGGTCTCCAGATCTGCGGCGAAGCCCTTGTGGTCCGGGGTCAGGCCCGTTTCCGTGTTGGGTGCTGCAACGACGATGCCCCAGCTGGCAAGGTGGCGCAGCGTTTCCACGTATGCCTCGGTGCCGCGGCGCCAGTCGTGGCCGAAGGCTACCGCTGGCAGGTCGCGCCCCTCTGCAGGCGTGTAAACCTTGCCCGGGAGCCCGGTGTAACCCAGGTCGCCTTCCATGACCCGGTGGGGGCCGCGCTTGGACAAGTCAGACAGGTGTTTCAAAGTTGCAGACACGCTCAATAGCCTACTTGATACCTCAGCGTGATTCCTGGGTGCGTTTGGGTGTTTGAAGGGGCGTCGTCACGCGTGCGCGAACCCCGAGCAGTGCCTGCGATGGTCTAGTGTTGCTCACGTTCACCACGGCGGCGAAGTGAAGGAGGCGCGATGCTTGGAGCGCTTTCGCTCGCGTTCATCGATTCAATCAATCTGCTGCTGATCGCCGTGATCGTCGCCGTGGGGATTATGGCGCCGCGCGGCGGGGGGCGGTACGGCAAAGTGACTGCGCTGTTGATTGGCGGCGACTGGCTGGGCGTGGCCGCGCTGGCGTTTGTGATGCTGGTGATTTTTGACGGCCTCGGCCCCGCCGTGCAGCGGTTCGTGGATGGGCCGGTGTTTGGCATCGTGCTCATAGCAACCGGCGTGCTCACCGCCCTGCTTGCCCTTCGCGGGGGTGACAATACTGCGCTGGTTGATCGCATTCTCGGCCCGCTGAAATCGCCGAATCCGCTGACGGTGCTGACCGGATTCGTGCTTGGCGTAGTGCAGTCCGCCACGTCGGTGCCGTTTTACGGCGGGCTCGCGCTCCTTTCCGCGGCAGGGGTGGATGCGGCGACGCGGTACGCCACCATCCCGCTCTACGCCACTATCGCGCTTTCTTTACCCACACTGACCGCGCTGTTGGTCGCATGGGTTCGGCAAGCCCCGTACAGTGCGGCTGGGCGGGCGTTCGCGTGGGCGCGCGCCAACCCCCGGACCGTCACGCTTGCCGCTACCTGGGTGGTCTCAGCGTTGCTGATTGTGCTTGGCGTGGTGCACCTCCTCTAACCCGGCGGCGGCGGTGCACAATATGAATCCATGTACCCGTTGACCGCCCGGATCGATCTCGCTGCCATCGCCCACAACGTTGCCGTGTTGAAGCGGCAGGCGGGCGATGCGCGCCTAGTCTGCGTGGTTAAAGCGGATGCGTACAATCACGGGATTGCGCGCTGCGTGCCAGTGATGGCGGCAAACGGGGCGGATGCGTTCGGGGTTGCCACCTTCGCCGAGGCCCGGGCGGTGCGCGCGGTGACGGATCTCCCGGTCATCGCCTGGCTTTGGGCACCGGCAGAGGACATTCCGGAGGGCGTTGAGCTGGGCGTTCCCAGCATGGGGCACTTGCAGGCGCTTATCGACGGTCCCTTGCCCGCCACCCCGCGAACCGTCTACCTCAAGGTGGATACGGGCATGCAACGCTCCGGATTCGACGAAGCGGAGTGGGATTTGGCGTTTGCCGCGGCCGCAGAGGCGGAGCGCGCCGGGGCGATCAAGGTTGCCGGGCTGATGAGCCACTTGGCCTCCGCGGACACGCCTGAGGATCCGTACAACGACACGCAAGGCGGGCGATTCCGCGATGCCATTGACCGGGCGCGCGAGGCAGGTTTGGACCCGCAGGTGAACCACCTTGCCAATTCCCCGGCAACCTGGGCGCGGCCGGACCTGCATTTCCAGCAGGTGCGGCCGGGGGTGAGCCTGTACGGGCTTGAACCCATCGCCGGGGAGGATCACGGGCTGCGCCCGGCCATGACATGGGTGGGGAGCATCCTGGCTGTGAAGCGCGTGAGAGCCGGTGACTCCGTGAGCTACGGGCAGACGTGGCGTGCCCCAGCTGACGGGTTCACTGCAGTGGTGCCCGCCGGTTACGCCGACGGGATAGCTCGCGCGTGGCAGCCGCGCCTCGCGGTCACCGTGGACGGAACCCGCTACCCGGTTGTGGGGCGCGTGTGCATGGACCAGGTGGTGTTGTGGCTGGAGGGCAATGAGCGTGGTGTGCGTCCCGGCGACGAGGCGATCATTTTCGGTGCCGGCGGCATGTCAGCCACTGAACTCGCCGATGCGGTGGGCACCATCAACTATGAAGTGGTGTGCTCCCCGAAAGGGCGGACTGTCCGCGAGTACCTCACATAAGCACGGCGTAGCAAAGGCAGGCAGAGATGAAGAGCGAGTTTCCTTCGCAGGGCAGCCGGGTCTGCGACACCGCTGCAGAGACCAAGGTGCTGGGCAAAGAACTCGGTGCCGCACTCGAGGCTGGCGATGTGGTGATTCTGGATGGTCCTCTCGGGGCTGGCAAAACCACCTTCACACAAGGCATTGCGGAGGGGCTGCAGGTCAAGGGGCGCGTGACCAGCCCGACGTTTGTTATTGCACGACAGCACCGTTCCACCGTCGGCGGGCCTGACCTGATCCACGTGGACGCCTACCGGCTGCTGGGCGAGGGGTCTCCGGGGGACCCGCTGGGAGAGCTGGACGCGCTGGACTTGGACACAGAGCTCGACTCCGCCGTAGTGGTGGCGGAATGGGGAGGCGGGCTAGTGGAGCAGATCTCCAGCAATTACCTCCTGATCACCCTCGACAGGGAGACCCTGGTGAGAGAAGACCCAGCTTCGGAGGGGCGCATCATCAGCTGGCGCACTGCCGGGAACTCTGCCGGCAACTAGGGCGCTACCCGCGACGGCCACTGGGCCTGGTTGTAGGGTGGTGGGCATGCTGAAGCTTAAGAACTCCGAGCGTAACTGGGTTGTGCTGGCTGCGGTGGCGTGGCTGGTTGTCCTCATCGGCCTGATCTTCATTCCGGCATCGCGCCCCGATTCGCAGGTCCAGGCGGCGCACGTCGCCCCAACGAACTCCCTGGCTAACACGCTTGATCGCACGCACCCCACCGGCGGTGCGGTGGTGGCCCAGCTGGTCGCGCCGTCCCTGGTTTACGATTCCAACACGTACGCCGGCTACACCACCCTGTGCCCGAATGAGCCGGCAGACCTGATCGGTGCCAAGCTGTCCGCGTTCGATCTTGCTGAGGCACCCGACCTTGATGGCCGCTACGGCTACGTTGTGCTGCTCCCGGCGAACCAAGCCGAACCGGTGCTCTTGGACCAGGTGGAGCTGAGCAAGATAAACGTCTGCGATATCCCGCAGACGGATTCTTACCCGCTGAACGCAGGCATGCCGTTCTACTTTGAAAACGGCACCTGGACCCTGGGCATCCGCCAGTAATGCTGGTCCTTGCGCTGGACACGGCGACGACTGACTTGATCGTCGGCATCGCCGAAGTCCCCCAGCTGGCTGACGGCGTGCCCGCACAGGAGCCCACGGTGCTGGCTGAATCGGTTGAGGCAACCCGCGCACACAACGAGCGCCTCGTGCCCACCACGCAAGCGGTGCTCGGCCAGGCGGGGTTAAGGTTCGCCGATCTCGATGCAATCGTCGTCGGGTGTGGCCCCGGCCCGTTCACCGGCCTGCGGGTAGGCATGGCCTCCGCCTCCGCATTCGGCCAAGCGCTTGGCGTGCCCGTCTACGGCGTGGTCACCCACGACGCGGTGGCTGCGCAGCTCAATGCGCCAACGTCGCTGATAGTCACGGACGCGCGCCGACGCGAAGTGTATTGGGCGTTCTACCGCGGCACGGAGCGTACCGCCGAGCGTGTTGCGGGCCCATCCGTGTGCGCGCCGGGTGATATCGCAATCGGTACAGACGCCGTGGATGTGTTAAGCGTGCCGGAGCAGCTTGCCGGGCAAATCCGCATCCCCGCGCAGCGCACTACCTACGTTGCCCCGCGCACGGAGGGGCTCATCCGCGCCGCCGACTTCACGGTAGAGCCCGCGCCGCTGCTGCCCCACTACCTGCGCCGCCCCGACGCGGTCGAACCGAAGGCGAAGCCCAAATCGCCGGCGATCCCCGACGTGGCGCTGTGATGCGTACCGCGGGTCTGCAATTCAGGGAGCTCACGCGTGCCGACGCTGCCCCGGCGGCCGCACTGGAACAAGTATTGTTCGCTGAGGAAAACCCCTGGTCGGAGCGCGCACTGGCCGCGGAAATTTCCGCCCCGCGGAATTTTTACCTCGGCGCATTCGAGGGCGGCACCATGGTCGGATACGCGGGCTTAGCCATGCTGGGGCCGCGGGAGGATCCGGAATTTGAGGTGCACACCATCGGGGTCGCGCCAACCCACCAGGGGCGCGGGATTGGTCGCGCGCTGATGGACCAGCTTCTCCACACCGCGGACCTGCTCGACGGGCCGGTGTTTTTGGAGGTCCGCACCGATAACGCGCCAGCTATCGCGTTGTATGAGAGCTACGGGTTTTTCACCCTGACTACCAGGAAGGGCTACTATCAGCCATCCGGCGCGGACGCGTTTTCCATGATGCGCCGCCGCGCATCAGAGCACGAATAGGGGAGCGCAGCATGAACATCCTCGGCATCGAATCCTCCTGCGACGAGACCGGCGTGGGCATTATCCAGCTTGCCGACGATGGCACGATGACCATCCTCGCCGACAAGGTCGCCTCATCGATGGAGCAGCATGCCCGCTTCGGCGGCGTTGTACCGGAGATTGCGTCCCGCGCCCACCTTGAGGCGATGCCGCAGGTGATGGAGGCGGCGTTGGCCGAGGCGGGCGTGTCCAAGCCCGATGCCGTCGCGGCCACTGTGGGACCGGGCTTGGCGGGCGCGCTACTTGTCGGTGCCTCTGCAGCGAAGGCGTACGCCGCCGCGTGGGGCGTACCGTTTTACGGGGTGAACCACCTGGGCGGCCACGTTGCGGTGGCCAACTTGGAGGGTGAAAGCGAGTTGCCGCACTCCATCGCGCTGCTGGTCTCCGGCGGGCACACGCAGCTCCTCGAGGTGGATGCGGTGGGTCGCCCGATGCGCGAGCTGGGCTCTACGCTTGACGACGCCGCGGGGGAGGCCTACGACAAAGTTGCCCGTCTCCTTGGGCTAGGGTACCCGGGGGGACCGATCGTCGATACGCTTGCTGCCCGCGGTGATGCGGATGCCGTGAACTTCCCGCGAGCGTTGACTCGCGCCGAGGACCTGCGCGGGGAGCACCGCTACGACTTTTCCTTCTCCGGTCTCAAGACCGCGGTAGCGCGCCATGTTGAGGCGGCTGAGCGGGAGGGGCGCGTGATCAGCGTGGAGGACGTGTGCGCGTCCTTCCAAGAGGCGGTGTGCGACGTGCTCACGCGCAAAGCGGTGATGGCGTGCGAGGATACCGGCGCGCAGACGTTGCTGCTTGGTGGAGGGGTAGCGGCGAACCGCAGGCTGCGCGAACTTGCCGCCGAGAGCTGCGCGGCGAAGGGTATTGAGCTGCGCGTGCCGCGGCTGGGGTTGTGCACGGACAACGGGGTGATGATTGCGGCGCTGGCGGCGCAGCTGATCCATGAGGGGGCGCAGCCTTCAGGGCTTGCGGTGGGGACGGATACGTCGCTAGAGGTTGAGACACCACTAGTTACCGGATAGGCGTGGCCAAGGTTGAGTGTTAGCACTCGCGTGGGTAGAGTGCTAACGGTAACCAACCTGGAAATACGAAAGGTCACAGATCATGGCAAACGTGAACATCCGCCCGCTCGACGACAAGGTTCTGGTGCAGATCGCCGAGGCCGAGACCACCACCGCTTCCGGCCTGGTCATCCCGGATTCTGCAGCTGAGAAGCCGCAGGAGGCGACCGTGATCGCGGTTGGCCCGGGCCGCTTCGACGAGGACGGCGACCGTATCCCGATGGATGTCAAGGAGGGCGACACCGTCATCTTTGCTAAGTACGGCGGCACCGAGCTGAAGTACAACGGCGAGGAGTACCTGCTGCTTTCCTCCCGCGACCTGCTGGCAATCGTAGAAAAGTAAGCGAAGGGGAGTACGCCACCAATGGCAAAACTCATTGCATTTGACCAGGAGGCCCGCGAGGGCATCCAGCGCGGCGTGGACATTCTTGCCGACGCGGTCAAGGTCACCCTCGGCCCCCGCGGCCGCAACGTCGTGCTGACCAAGGCTTGGGGCGGCCCGACGGTGACCAACGACGGTGTCACCATCGCCCGCGACATCGACCTTGAGGATCCGTTCGAGAACCTCGGTGCCCAGCTGGTCAAGTCAGTCGCAGTCAAGACCAACGACATTGCCGGCGATGGCACGACCACCGCGACGCTGCTCGCTCAGGCGCTGGTTGCGGAGGGCCTGCGCAACGTTGCTGCCGGCGCAAACCCGATTGAGCTGAACAAGGGCATCGCCGCGGCCGCCGAGAAGGCTGTCGAAGAGCTCAAGGCACGCGCTACCCCGGTGTCTTCCTCCACCGAAATTGCCAACGTTGCCACTGTGTCTTCCCGCGATCCGCAGGTGGGCGAGATGGTGTCTGGCGCGATGGACAAGGTGGGCAAGGACGGTGTGCTGACCGTCGAGGAATCCCAGTCCATCGACTCTTTCGTGGACATTACGGAGGGCATCTCCTTTGACAAGGGCTTCCTGTCCCCGTACTTTGTCACCGACCCGGACGCGGGCCAGGCAGTGCTGGAGAACGCGCGCGTGCTGCTGGTGCGCGGCAAGATCTCTTCGCTGCCGGACTTCCTGCCGCTGCTGGAGCAGGTAGCAACCGAATCTGTGCCGCTGCTTGTCATCGCCGAAGACGTTGAGGGCGAGCCGCTGCAGACCCTGGTGGTGAACACGCTGCGCAAGACCCTCAAGGTTGTCGCCGTGAAGTCCCCGTACTTCGGTGAGCGCCGCAAGGGCTTCATGGATGACCTGGCTGTGGTCACCGCCGCAACTGTGATTGACCCGGAGGTTGGCATCAACCTCAAGGACGCCACCCTGGAGCACCTGGGTGCTGCCCGCCGAATCACTGTCACCAAGGACGACACGGTGATTGTGGACGGTGCCGGCACCGCCGAGGCGGTCGAGGAGCGCCGCGAGCAGCTGCGCCGCGAAATCGAGGCCACCGACTCCACCTGGG